>CAMKLO010000026.1 GCA_946413655.1 uncultured Fibrobacter sp.
CCCAGTAGTCGTCACGGCGTTCAAGAATAATCTTGTTCGGGTCGGCGCTGCGGAGTGCGTACGGACCGGAAACGACCGGATCCTTGTCCATCGGGAGTTTCTTGACTTCGTCCTTGGAGCCGAGCTTTTCGATAAGCGGTTCGAATACGTGAGCCGGGACGATGCGGATAGCCTGCATCAAGTCCATCACAGAAAGCGGGTTGTTGCGCTGTTTCTTGTTCACGAGGAACGCGATGCGTTCCACCTCACCTGCCGGTTCGGACTTAATTGTATCAACGTGGATGGCAGAAATCTGTTCGCTTGTATTGATAGAGCCCATCGTGTAGATAAACTTCACGTCCCTGGAAGTGACCTTCTGGCCATCGCTCCACTTTGCAGCCGGGTTCAAATCGACAACAATACTGTCGTTGTCCTTGCTCACAAGCGTGCCGAGAAGAGATTCAATTTCACCCGTCAAAGAGTTGTAGGTGAGAAGCGGTTCGTACATCAAGTTGAAACGACCACTCACAGGCCAGGTCGTCATCCAGCTTTCTGCAAGGGGGTTGAACGTACCAGGAGCATCATTCTGCTGCCCGGACAAATAGAGCGTTTCCTGACGCGGCAAGGAACCGCTGGCAAGCTCATCTTCCGATGATGCGCCGCCGCACCCAAAAAGTGCGCCAGTTGCCGAAAGCACCAAGGCCGTTCTAGCAATCGATTTCAATCCAATCATTTGAGTCCTCTTAGAATAGGGCCTTTACAGGGGCCCCTTTAATTGAAAATTCAAATCTAATATAGATTATTCCAATTCAAAATTATTTGAGATTAAGTAAAAATGCTTTGATGATTTCTCAATTCGAATTAAGAAATTTTTACATTTATAAAAGTTTACTTAGGAAGGGCTAATGCACTTTAAACCCTTATAAAAACATTAATCTTCGCGCTTTATCCACTAATAAAAAGCCACAAATAATGTTTATACATCATTTGCGGCCACTTATCACAATTCCATAAAATGATACTAGAATTTATTAACCTTAAAAGTTTCTCTAGCCTCAATGAATAGGAGATTCCCACCTTGGTGGCCATGCGCACTAAGCACTAAAGTGCAAAGTGCTGTCCGCCCGCTCTTTGGCGGGAATGACAACTCATACGTTATCCTGTCCGACAACATCCTCAGCGGGTTCCGTTTCCTCGGGGGATTCGCCGCCGGCGCAGTATGTGGCAACTTGTTCGCGGAGTTTTGCGCCGCGGACTTTACCGAGCAAATCGGTGATGTCTTCGAGGGGAGCGTCCATGAACGCTTCGGCGCTTTTGTACTTCGAGAGAATCTTGATGCGGGTTTCGTGGCCGACACCAGGCATTTTAAGCCATTCGACTTCGAGGTCTTTTTTGCGTTTGCTGCGCTGGTACGTAATCGCAAATCGGTGCGCTTCGTCGCGGGCATTCTGCAAAAGCTTTAGCGCAGGGCTCGTGCGGTGCAGTACGATGCTTTTGCGGTCATCGGGAAACACGATTTCTTCGAGGCGCTTGGCAAGTCCGATTAGCGGCAAGTCCTTATCGTGACCCAATTCCTTTAGAATCTGCATCGTGGCGTCGACTTGACCTTTACCACCATCGCACACCCACAAATCGGGCATGGGGATTCCTTCGTCTTCGAGCCTCCGGATACGGCGGGTCATCACTTCGCGCATGCTGGCAAAGTCATCGACGCCTGTCACGGTCTTGATGATAAACTTGCGGTAATTGCTCTTGTCGGGGCGACCGTTCTTGAACGCCACAAGGCTTGCGACGGTGTTCGTACCGGACAAATGAGAAATATCCACGCATTCGATACGGAACGGAGTCTTCTTTAAGCCAAGAACTTTTTGCAGTTCAAAAACGCTACTATCGATTTCGCTATACTTTTGCACTTCGGCACGCATTTCCACGAGAATCATGTCGGCATTTGCAGCGGCAAGTTTCAAGAAGCCGAGCTTTTCTCCGCGCTGCGGATTCGTCAGCACGACCTTGTGATTTGTCTTAGACGCGAGCGCCTGTTCCATCGATTCGCGTTCCACCACATCTTCGGGCAGGGGCACATCGGTCGCAATTTCGCCAGGAATAAATTCCACATCCATGTACCATTGCACCACCATCTGGCTAAAAATTTCCGTCTCGTCATCTTCGAGTTTGCATTCCAGGCGGTAGTGGCGGCGTCCGCAAAGCACGCCGTTGCGGTACTCGAAAATCACCGCGGCAGCCATCGTGCCATTACGCTTCAGCGAAATCACATCCATGCTGAGGCTTGCATCGGACACGTCCGTTTTGGCATGGGCGCTAGTCGCCTTGAGGGCCTGGATGGCGTCCCGCTTTTTCGCTGCCGTCTCAAAGTCCATGCGTTCGCTGGCTTCGAGCATTTCCTTTTCCCAAAGTTCTATCAAGTCGTCGCGTTTGCCGCCCAGGAGCATCTGCGTCTGCGCCACGTTCTTGGCGTATTCTTCACGTGTCACAAGCCCGGCACACGGAGCACCGCAACGACCGATGTGGTAATTGAGGCAAGGGCGCACAGGCCTATTAATAGGCAACTTGAGCTTGCATTCGCGAATCTGGAACAATCGCGCAGCGATATCCTGCAACTGGCGGATCATGCGGGAACTCATATAGGGCCCGTAATACAGGCAACCGTCCTTCTTCACGGAGCGGCTCAGGAACAAGCGCGGGAACGGCTCATTCACGGAGAACGCCAAGTACGGAAAATGCTTGTCGTCCTTCAACAAAACGTTGTACTTGGGCGTGTGCTTTCGGATGAGGTTCGCTTCCAGAATGAGCGCCTCGGTTTCGCTTTCCGTAATAATCCACTCGATGTCGCGGATGTAAGGCAACATCAAAGTTGCCGCACGATGACCGGCATGGTCGCTCCCGTCAAAGTAGCTCGACACGCGGTTCTTGAGCACCTTCGCCTTCCCTATATATATAATCTTGCCCTGGGCGTTTTTCATGATATAAACCCCAGGCAGCAAAGGGAGTTCTGCCAGACGACGCTCGATATGTTCACTAACCGGAATCATGATTTTTCAAATGTATTTAATTCGGTGCACCTGCAATTTCCCGTGACTCAATAAAATTAAAAAAATGGTTTCATAGGCATATTCACGCATAGGTGAGAGGCGAGATAAACGGTTGTTTAATAAGAACGCAAATCGAAGGAAAACCACTTTTTTTGAAAATAAACGGCATTTTTACATTTTCTAACAGTCTCGTTACAACAAAATTTTATATATCTTACGTAGGAATAATTGCATCCACGACATAAATTATGGAGAAATAATGAATTTTGAAAGCATGACCTTGTTGTCGCAAAAGGTGGAAGGGGTCCTCGGGACAGTCCGCGCCCTACGCGAAGAAAACGCAAAACTCAAACAACAGCTCGAAAGCGTAGTGGCACAAGCCGAAGACCAGAAGAACCTGTTGGAAGCCGCCAATGCAAAAATTGCAGACTGCGAAGCGGCCCTCAATGCAAGAGCGAACCAGGCAGCGGCACAGGATGACGCACTTAACGAAAAGAACAACGCCATCGAAGCTTTGAACGGACAAATTAACGAAAAGAATGGCATTATCGATGCGCTGAACGCCCAAATGGACGAGAAAAACGGCATTATCGACGCTCTTAACGCGCAAATAGCCGAAAAGGATAACGTCATCGAATCGCTCAACGGTCAGATTGCCGAAAAGAACGGCGCCTTGGATTCCGAGAACGCACAAATCAACGAGAAAAACAACATTATCGATTCCCTTAACGGTCAAATCGCCGAAAAGAACAACGTTATTGATTCGCTCAACGGTCAAATGAACGAAAAAAACGGCATTATCGATACGCTTAACGGCCAGATGGACGAAAAGAACGGTATTATCGACGCTCTTAACGGCCAGATGAACGAAAAGAACGGTATTATCGACGCTCTTAACGGCCAGATGAACGAAAAAAACGGCATTATCGATGCGCTTAACGGCCAGATGGGCGAAAAGAACGGCATTATCGACGCTCTTAACGGCCAGATGGGCGAAAAGAACGGCATCATTGACGCTCTCAACGGTCAGATGAACGAAAAGAACGGCATTATTGACGCACTCAACGGCCAAATCGCCGAAAAAAACGGCATTATCGATGCGCTCAACGACCAGATGAACGAAAAGAACAATATCATTGACTGCCTCAACGGTCAAATCGCCGAAAAAAACGATGTCATCGACAATCTCAATGTTCAGGTTCAGAGCCAGGGCACGGAAATTGCCGAAGCTCAGAGCAAGTTCCAGCAGCTACTCTCCACCATCGAAACGGAACTCGGCACAGAAATCAATATCAACGAACCGGCTGCCGAACAGGCTGAGGCTCCTGTCGAACAGACAAGCGAACCTGCAGAAGCGCCTGCGGAACAACCCGCGGTACAGCCTGCCGCCCAACCCCCACAAAACGACGACACCCCAGACCTGTTTGCGAGCAATGGAGGCTCGCAACCCGGTTTTTTCGGCTAAGGTGGATGTTGGATAACGACCCATTTGGCGTAGGAATGAAGTGATATGGCAAACGAGGCACTCAGATCTGTTAGCATAAACGTCGCTCAAGAACGCATCCACATCCGCACCGACCTGCCCGATTCGGACTTGAAGGAAATCGTCGATTTCATCGAAAGTCGTCTCGATAATTCCTCGAAATTCAAACTGGAAATGAAGAAACAGCTGTGTTTGCTCGCTGTGGAACTCACTTCCGAGATTGTCGAATTACGTAAACAATTGCGCAAGGCCAAGACATTCCACGACCTGATGGACAAGGATATTAGGGATCTTTCGCTCCAACTGGACGAAGCATTACCTAAGGCCAACAGCCAAATTTAAACGAAAAACAGTACTTTCGATACACTTTCACAATCTCGACAGAAATGTCGAGATTTTTTTTCTTTTTTTCTATTGTTTTTGAAATGTAAGAAAGATATATTATATACGGGCATCCCACGGATTTTACACCCGATCTAACAGGAAATATTCAGCTCGTTGCTCTTGTGGTTCAGTTTAGGCGCGCTTTGACGCGAAAAACAAATCCCCGAGGCGCTGCTATCATTGTAGATTAGTAGTTTCGAGTGTTCGCACCGTAGGAGATGCCCTTTTTTTATTGGGGAAGAAATGGAAATTTCCGAGAAGATATCAGAACTTTTACAGAACGCAGAAACAGAAGATTTATTTGACAAAGCCGTAGCAGGCTACCTGCTACCAGACGGTTCCAGTCACATCGTCACACTGAACACCCCCGAAGACACCGTTTTCGACATCGCTTCGCTGACGAAAGTCTGCCCCACCTCGACACTTGCACTTACATACATTCTTGAAAGCAAACTCTCGATTGACGCGAAGGTCATCGATTTTATTCCGGAACTCAAGACAAACTACCGCGACGACATTTGCGTTTCGCACTTGCTCACGCACAGCCTCGATTACCGCGTCCCGATGAAAACGCTGACGGCGCTTTCGGCAGAAGGGATTCTCGATGCACTTTATACATACCAGTTCGAAGCGGCGCCAGGGACAGTGTTCAACTACGGCAACCCCGCCAGCGTACTGCTCGGCATTTTGCTGCAACGGTTGACAGGCAAGAGCTTGCAGGAACAAGGTAACGAGAGATTTTTCACGCCGCTCGGAATGACGCGTTCCGGCTACAACCCGCTTACACGTGTCCCGAAATCCGAAATTGCAGCAACGGAGCTATGCGAATTCAGGCACCGCGAAATCCAAGGCGAAGTCCATGACGAAAGCGCCTGGGTGCTGCAAAAATTGTTCCCCGTCGGTAGCGCCGGCATGTTCAGCTGTGTACCCGACCTCTTGAAGTTCGTGAAAATGATTTTGATGGACGGGAAATTCGAGGACCAACAAATCATCCCCGCCGGAGTGCTCGACATCGTAAGCCATAACGCATTCCCCGATGATTTCGGCGCCTGTGCCGCCCTCGGCTGGGAATTGAACGCGCCCCGCTTCATGGGCACAAAGGTTTCGCCGCAGGCTTTCGGCAAAACGGGATTCACGGGAGCAAGCATCGTCGCAGACCCCGACAAGGGAGGCGCCATCGTACTGCTCAGCAACTTCACTTATCCGCACCGCGAACCGAACGCCGACCGCATCCACGCCTTCCGCGCAAAGCTCTCCGATGCGTTCTTTGAAGAGCTTTAACAGTTAGAAAAAAGCCAAAAATGCAAAAGTGGCGGTGAAATGGAGCAAAAATGCGCAATTTCACCGCCAAAATGGAAAATCAGCACCAAATTGAATACAGAAAATTAGCGGTCCGCGGCCTTGCGGAGCATCTCCTTGCGCTGGGCTTCGGCGAACATCTTCGCCATTTCCATGCGGTTGTCGAGGATTTCCTTTTTCTTGGTTTCTTCCTTGCAGTTCACGCACTTGGTTGCCGTGGGCACAGCCATGAGCCTTGCCTTCGGGATTAGCTGATTGCAAACTTTGCACACGCCGAACGTCCCATTCTTGATGCGCTTGAGAGCCTCTTCAAGATAAACAAGGTACTTGCCTTCGCGTGCCGCCAACGAGAAGTTAGTTTCGAGCGAATTGTAATCCGTCGCGGAATCGGCTCCGTCAGAATCACCGCCATCACCAGACTGGGATTTTTGGCCCTGGAACACGTTCGCCTTTTCGGACTCGCTTTGGGCGGTCACCAGCTCACGTCTCTTTTCCAAGAGCATCTCCTCAAAAAACTTGAGGTCAGCATCGCTCATCTTTACGGGTTTCTTCTCAGCCATAATAAACTCCTTCTTTGTGAGTTACATTGTGATAAGCACCGCATTAAACTATCTTTTTTTACAAAAAAGAGCAATTAAAATATTATTTTTTCAAAAAAAAATGTTGACAAAACGTTAAAAAGCCCCTGTAATTCGACTTTTCTTTCGTATTGGATGTAGCCAGGTCGTAATCAATGTTTTTTTTGCAGTTCATAAAATGCGTTAAACCATGCCTGGAGGCGCCCCCAATCCTTGTCCCCTTCCTTGTGGACGTAAGTACCCGGCTGAAAGACCACGACATCGCTTAGCGGGTACTTTCCTACGCGGATTCCTGCAAAACTTCCAAGGAATTCATCGGAAAACTCCAAATCGGAATCATGGATTGTAACACCGTCTATTATAATACACAGGTGCTTTTTGTAAACGACAAACGAGACATGGTGTCTTTTGCCGTCAAGGATTTTCGCCTTTCCATAAATGCCGCTTGCAACAGAATCCTTGTTAGAGTTAATGCTAATGCAAATGGACTTTGAATCCTCTTCGCATTCCGCCATCTTGAAACCGAGAGTGTCACGCCCGGCAGAGATAATCATTCGATTGGCAGCCTTGCTGCTATCAGGCTTTTCACTCGAATCTATCCAAAAGCTCAAAGCAAGGTTTTCTTCTTGCCAATCCGATACATAACAGCTGTCTTCCGAGTCGTCTTCGTCCTGCGTTTTATATAAAATAAAATTGCTCGAACAGTAAACATTGTGATGCCTTTGGAACAGCGTGTCGGCAAATACCGTATCGCCCGGATTGGCAGACGCATAAAATCGCTTAATATCTTCATTTCTAGTAAACGTGCTCATCCAGCCATACGTTAACCAATATGCCGTAATGGAATTCTTTGTTAATTCAGGGAACGTAAGCCAGTAGCGACTATTCGAATCATTTGTAGCGTAGTTGCACAGGACGGCTTCACCCAATTCGTCCACTACGGTATTGCAGTTTTCTTTTTGAGAGTTTACCACAGGAACAAAAAGCTTTTCTAGGGACTTGTCCAGTCCCAAGGAATCCAGCATCCGAGATGTCGATTTTGGTAACGCAATCCTAAGAGAATCCTCCGGATATCCGGCGGCATAATCGCTGACATAAAGCGTATCACCCGCCCGCGGATCTATCGAACATCCAACAGAAGAAATTCCATCACCGTGCCATGCGTAAAAATCGCCAAAATTCCCCACCGGAAGCCCAGTCACAATAGTATATCCCCTTTTTTGGTCTTCCTTTGAAAAGTATGCACAAACAAGCGTCCCATGAAAGCAAACAGAATCAACGGGATTATCGTCCCATCCATTTAAAAAGTTTGAATATAAATGCAATGACGCCGGGACATCCATTACAATATCGAAATATATGGAATCCCCGTCCCAAGAAAAGTGTACATTGTCTTTATAACCCAGAAGGGAGTCTGACTTTCCCGATTTCGAAGGCATTTTGGCTAAAATTCTATAAATGCTCATATATTCAGCAATGTATCCAAATGAAAAATCCCCCTTACTATCGGACATCGTAGAATCCCTAATAACATCATGATAAGATTCCTCCTTGTCTTCTAGAACAAGGTAAATGCGGGCGCGAGGAATGGGTTTACCAGAGGAATCGCTTACTGATCCATAAAGATATACCGCATATTCAGACGGCTTCGTTTCTATTCTGGGCTTTTCTACAAACCCCTGATTAGAAGAATCATCGGCCGACACGGAGCTTTCGCTGCACGCGGTAAACAGCAATGCAGCAAACAAAAAAAGCAAAATCACTTTTTCAGATTTCATCATCTCATTCCTAAATCATTTTCTACGAACAAAAGATATTCGTGAATTACAAACCACAAAATAAAAAAATGCCCGAACCGGGCATGACAAAACACCAAAAGACACGTTCAACCGTCTACTTTCTACTGTCTACTTCCTACTGTCTACTAGAAAATATCCACGTTAAGCTTGAGGCCGTTTTTCTTGACGCCTTCGAGCATGGAATCGAAGTCTTTCTTGAGGGCATCGAATTCCCTGTTGATTCCAGAAGATTCGTCTCGGAACAAGTTGACGGAACCTTCGCTTTCGTCAAATTTCGCAACAACGGCGTTGCACGAGTCCGCAAGGGCGTTCGCACGGTCCATCAAGGCGCGCACACGGTCGATGAGTTCGTCTACCTTCGCAGCACTCTCCCCACCACGGTCGGATATCTGCTGGAACGCGTTTTTAGCATTGTCTCCAGCAGCCTGAAAGCCGTCCAAGAGTTCATCGACAAGCGATTTCCATTGGCGGACATCGGATTTCGTAATGCGGACAAGCTTTTTGGCCTTCTTCGCCACACGCTCCATACGCTTGCCGTCTTCGCCTTCCGTCAGCGAATCGGTAAAGAAAGAAAGAGCCAGCTTCAAATCGTCAACGTCCTTGAAAATTGCAGACAAATTCTTCGAAATTCCAGAGGTGCCTTCGTCATAGAGGCCCTTGACCGTATCGCCTTCGGCAACCAATCGATCGGAGTTCCCAGTAATAATGCTCATTTCGCGTTCACCCATAAGGCCAGCCGTCACCAGTCGGAATTCGGAATTCACAGGAATCTTCGTATCCGCAAGGACTCGCGCCCTCACATAGACAGCCTCGTCGGTCAGTTTCACATCGACAATTTCACCTTTGGCGATACCGCGGACACGCACAAGATTCCCGGGAGAAAGTGTCCCTATCGTCTCGTACCTGACAACAAACGTATAACGCTTGAAATGCGGACTCGCAGGATGGAAGAGATAAGCCGCCACGCCGCACGAGACGACGATGACGAGAAAGACAAAACTTGCGAGAAGATTTTTCTTGATCTTAAACAGCAAACTATTCATAAAGAGACCAGTTCTGCGGATTAAAATCTAGCAAATCGTCGGTATATTCCCCTTTAGCCTTCGCCTTGATTTTCTGCATAAGCGACTCGTTGAAATCCCGTGCCACGTTTTGTCCGCTCATCTTCATGAGGACGTTCATGGCGATGACCTCGGAAATGACGGTCATGTTCTTGCCGGGAGCGACCGGCAGCACGACTTTCGGGATTTTAACGCCCATGATGGATTCTTCCAGTTCATTAAGGCCCGTGCGTTCATACGAAACATCCTGGCGCCACGACTGGAGTTCGACAATCATTTCAATCTTTTTCACCTTGCGGATGGCATGGATACCGAACATCGAACGGATATCCAGAATCCCGACACCACGAATTTCCATGTGATGCTTGATAAGCGGATCCGGACGGCCGATGATGGAATTCCCGACGTGGCTAATGTGGACAACGTCATCAGCCACCATGCGATGTCCGCTTTCGACCAAATCGAGCACGCATTCGGACTTGCCCACGTTACTGTCGCCTACGTACAACATGCCCACACCATAAACATCCACGAGACTCCCGTGAATAACGGCATGCGGCGCAAAGAACTCTTCAAGAATTCTTTGGGCAACCTTATTGAACTCGTAAGTATGCAGCGTCGTCGAGAACAGCGGAATACGCAACCGGTTGCACATTTCCTTGAGTTCGCTGTGCGGAGTCTGCGCATGCGTCACGACCCACATCGGGGCGCGAAAAACGGAAAGGTCCTGGAAAATCTTCGAACGGGCATCAGGCCCAATCGATTCCAGGTAGTTCCATTCCGTATGCCCGACAACCTGGATTTGCTGCGAGCTATAAACTTTCGTATAACCCGCCATGGCAAGGCCCGGGCGGTGAATTCCGCTTTCTTCGATGCACGATTCCATGTCCTCGTCAGGACAATGCTGCATCATTTGCAAATCTTTGCCATAGCGGATAAAAAAGTCCCGCACCGGGAGACGTTCCCGGTGCAGGATCTTGAGATCTTTCAATCTATCAGCCATTATGCCAGTTCGGAAATCGGCTGAGACCTATGATCGTTCTGCTTGTCGTTGGCCTTCTTGAGCTGGACCTTGATGCGGTCAAGCGTCACATCGACAGCCTTGCCCATATTTTCTTCGTCGGCAGAAGCGTTAATGACGGAACCTGTGATATTGACAGAAATTTCGCAGTGACGCAGGTGTTCGACTTCGTGGTCAAGAATTACAGAGGCACTCGTGATGTTCGGGTAAAATTTGGCCAATTTATCCATTTCTTCCTGAATACGGTCCTGAAGACCAGCCGATGCATTAAAGTGACGAGCAGAAAACTGAATATCCATGATGAACCTCCGTTATGTTAATGTTTGTGATTATTAACGTTTAAAAATCTGTTGGAACTTCCGTTCCGCAATTAAAGTATATACATCTTTTTATTCAAAAAAGCCATACCTAAATTGAATTTTAGATAAATAATTCTTCCATTTTGGAGTATTTATTACCGTTTTCGTTGGTTTTTGGGTAGAATTTTTAGTTCTTTTTCGCGATATTTGGCGACTGTGCGGCGAGCGACCTTGATCCCCTGCTTCAAAAGTTCGTCACTGATGTCCTGGTCGGAGAGCGGGGAACTCTTGTCCTCTTCGTCGATCAGCGTCTTGATGGCAGCGATGACCTGAGCGGAACCGACCTCCTCGGAATCCGGAGCAGTCCCTTGCTTGATACCGTTTGTAAAAAATTGTTTAAGTTCGTAGATGCCATAAGGTGTCTCGACGTACTTCTGGTCCGTGGCGCGCTGAACCGTGCTCACTGCCATGTGGACATCGTCGGCGACATCCTGAAGAATCATCGGCTTGAGGAACGCCGGGCCGTTCTCGAAGAACCCGCGTTGACGCTTGACAATCGCACGCATCACAAGTTCGATGGTCGAAAAGCGGTTATCGACCGCCTTGATAAGGTCAGTCGCCTTCGCCAGTTGCGTCTTGACGTATTCCTTATCCTGCTTGGACGCAGAGGGATCCGTGAGAATCGCCTTGTATGTCTGGTTGATGCGCAGCGATTTTTGCATCTTGGTCTTGAAGCAGACGACTTCGTAGCTCCCCTTCTTTTCGACTACCTTCAAATCCGCATTGATGATGTGCGAAAAAGAATGCGAAAGCTGGAATCCCGGATGCGGGCGCAAGCGCGAAAGGCTTGCAATGGCCGCCTTCACCTCTTCGACCGAGACATTCAACGCCTTCGCTATTTTAGGATAACGGAGTTGCAAAAGGTTTTCGTACTCTTTTTCGAGAATTTCAATGGCGAGACTCGGGAAATTGGGAATCGCGTAAGCCTGAATCAAGAAGCATTCGCGCTGGTCGCGGGCGCCTATACCCGCCGGCTTGAACGACTGCAAAACGTGAATCGCCTCACGCACCGGGAGGCTCGCGTCTTCGAGGGAGAGTTCCCTGCGGAGGATACGTTCTATTTCGTCGATGTACTTGTCATCCGACTTGACCATCACGACTTCGGAATCGCTGTCGCGATTGGCATCGCAAAGGAACCCGTCATCGTTGATGGAGTTGATGAGATAACGAACAAGCTTGCGGAAATGCTCGTCGGTGACGCCGCATTCCTTGAGCTGTTCCTGCAACTCGCCCGTGCCGTTCCAAAAACGGAGCTGGTCTTCGAGCTGTTCCTGGAGACTCTTGCCCACATCCTTGATGGGGCGATCCCAATCTTCGTCCGGATCCTTGGAGCCTGCGTTCAAGTCCTTGAAAGGCGCGTCGTCGTAAGAGGTACCGTCACCGAGATAACTGTCCCAGTTCATGTCCGACGAAGAATCGCTATCGAGGTAGCTTCCATCGACCTCGGCTGTATCGTCCAAAGAACCACGCGCCATGTCCTCGATATCTTCGGGGAATTCATCGGATTCGTCCGCACGCGGGTCGAGTTCTTCGGGGTCCTTATCGACAGGCGGCAAATCGTCAAAGTCACCATCATCGACTTCCAAAAGCGGGTTGACTTCCACTTCTTCCTTGATGGCGGTTTCCAGTTCCTGCGAAGTTTTCTGAAGCATTTTCACAGACTGGAGAAGCGCAGGAGATAGCGTTTGCTCCTGCGTTTGTCCGATATTTGCCTGCATCCCAAGATTCATAAAAACTCCTAATCCAAACGGAAAGAATCACCAAGGTAAATGCGACGCGCTTCGGGGTCTTCGGCAAGGTGCTGTGAAGAACCTTCAGTCAGCACCTGGCTCTTGTACATAATGTAAGCGCGGTCGGTAATCGAAAGCGTTTCGCGCACGTTGTGGTCGGTAATGAGCACGCCCATGCCGCGGTCCTTGAGTTCCGAAATGATGGACTGGATGTCGGCAACGGCAATCGGGTCGATGCCCGCGAAAGGTTCGTCGAGCAAGAGGAACGACGGGTCGCTCGCGAGCGCACGAGCAATTTCCAGACGGCGGCGTTCGCCACCCGAGCAACTCATGGATTTAGTCTTGCGGATGTGCGTAATCTTGAATTCTTCGAGAAGTTGTTCCAACTTCTTTTTGCGCTCGGAACGCTTCATGTTTTGCGTTTCGAGAATCGCCATGATGTTGTCTTCAACGGAGAGCTTGCGGAAGATAGAAGCTTCTTGCGGAAGGTAGCCCACGCCGAGACGCGCACGCTTGTACATCGGCTTGTCCGTCATCTCGACATCGTCCAAAAAGATGTGGCCTGCGTCCGGGCGGACCATGCCCACAATCATGTAGAACGTCGTCGTCTTTCCGGCACCGTTCGGACCAAGCAACCCGACGATTTCGCCCTGCGAAACTTGAATGGAGACATCGCTCACCACCTGGCGGTGACCATATATTTTGCGCAGTTTGTCGGTGCGTATCGTGCTGACCAAATTTTTCACTGTGCGTCCTCCGTTTTCTTGACATTCGTAGTATCCGCAGCTTTTGCAGATTCCGGCGTTTGCGTTGCCTTGTCTTTCCGGCGATTCAAAAGACCTCTTAGTTTTCTTTCACCCATGATCTTGTCGAAATTCGCGCGCTCTTCCGCGGTCAACCCAGGTTTCGGATTCTTCCCCGAAAGGGAATCGAGTTTCGCGAGGGAATCCCGCTTCGCGTTGTCCTTGATGCGCTGATACTTTTCCATATCAATATACCGTCCGCTCGCATTTGTCGTACGGCCCATCAAGCGCAGCGATTTCACGGCATTTTTCTTAGGATCGAACATGATGTGGATTGTGTCGCCAGTCGCCTCGTTTTTCCCGGAAACGGTCCTGTCCTTTTTCACATAGAAGTATGTGCTCTGAGCCTTGCCCGAAACAATAGCGCGGTCCATCTTGCCTTTGTTGAAATACAAATCCAGACGGTTTCCGTCCATCAAGTTCCGGTATTCTTTCAAATCCGTCTCGTAGAAAAATCCCTTGGCGTTCAGGTTCACGTAAAGGCGCTTGATTTTTCCTTTGACAAATTCACAGTAGAGCGTGTCGCCAAAAGCTTCGGTCACGCTGCCGGGATTGCCACGCTTGGGGCCTTCGTTCTGCACGCCGTGAGCGTTGCGGATGACGAGCGCCGACTTGAGCATTTTACCCGTTTCGTCAAGCACGAGAAAAATGGAGTCTCCCGTGAGATGGTAATTTTTCATATCGCATGTCGGGTGCCCCTTCATGCTGAGCCAATTGTTTTTACGGTCAAAGTAACCAGTATCGCAAGTGACGACCAAATCCTTTTGAGTGAGCTTTACATTCTGATACGCCTGCGCAAAACTTTTTCTCTTGTCGAAAATAAGGGATTTGGATTCAATCGTTACGGTATCGATTCTTCCGTCTTTCAGTTTCTCGTATTGGTAAAGACGAGGAGAAACGGGAATCGTCAGGAGTTCCTCTTTGCGGTCGTATCTCAGATACTGACCGGTCATGAGGTAGTTGCCTGCAGAATCCGCAGCATTCACTTCACCAGAGGCGATAGCGACTTCGCTTTTCCTTTGATAAGAGCCGTTTTTTGCACGGATGAAACCAGACGGGTGCGTAAAGAGGAACCCACCACCGCATTCGACCGTCTCAGTATTACGATTCCAAAAGGCACGCTGCGTCTTGAACGCGATGCTGTCATGAACAAAGTGTACGTTGCCGTACAACAAGAGCGTACCATGTTTGCGAGCGACTTCGAGGTTGTCCGCATGGTACATGATGAGCGGCGATGACTGCGCAAATGCAAGAGTCGATGCAAGGAAAGCTGCGACCACAATGAGCAAGAGGAAAAATTTTCTCATGGTTTCCCCGCTTTAGGCTGAAAGGGAAGACCATGCAGAGTACGATGTGGCTTCGGCGCCGCATTTGATGCAGGTGCCGCCGAGGACATCGAAACGCCCTTTGCCGCCGGAGCTGCCTGCGATGCAGATGATGCACGAGACGTCGGCTGCGGCTGAGCCTGTGGCGCAGATTTCGACAGAGTCTGCGACGAAGATGTGGGCTTAGCAGCAGAAGTCGCCTGCGACGAAGACGAAGGAGGTGGATTGTTCAAGCGTTCCGCCTCCGCCTGCCGCTTGTCTTCATCCTTCATGCGTTTGGCGGCGTCCTGGAAAATGCCGGTTACGTCCGAAAGGATTTTCCAGTTGTCGAGTTGAGCATCGCTTTCGAAACCAACGCCTTGCAACACGTCACCATCTTCAGAAACGACACGCACATAACTTGCCGTTTTGACCAAATTATCTTTTTTATTCCAAAGTAACGAATCCGCACGAACCGAGGCGCCCTTCGGCGTCAAAGCATAGACATGGCCATAAGCATACACGTATGTGAACTTCATGTCAAGACTGCCGGAGTCCGCACGTAAGAACGCCACGCGTTCGCCAACCGAATCGTAAATATCCACGAACACCGGACGCACCGTCACGACTTCTTTATCCGCCCAACGTTCGAGGTAAGCGGTTTTGAGCCTCCAGTTCAGCACCCCCTTGTCGTAACTGTCCAGAAGCGTCGTATCCGTGAAAAGCATCTGCGGACGCTCGACGCGAATCCAAGGCTTGGGTTCCTCGATTTCTTCGCAACCGAGCATGAATAGGGCAAAAAAGGCACAAGCAAGGACGCCCCAAAAACGAGCGAAACAAGTCGCCGAACGGGATGAACCGCGGAGAGCCGCCAAAGCTTTTGACGAGGTTTGGTCTATCTGCAAAAATCGTGCCACAAATAAAAATTACAAATATAAAAGCACGTTATTTAGGGTTTTCAGGGATTTTTGATGTAATTTGGGTGGATTTTTTGGAGAGAAGGCGCATCATCATGCTGAAAGAGTTTTGAGCAGTTCTTTCTTAGTTGCTCCCAAAGCAAAAAACATCTTAATCATCAACTCAAGCGAAACGCTCGCATCCGCATGCTCCACTTTTGCATAACGAGATTGACTTGTTTTTGCGATAGCCGCAGCAGACACTTGAGTTTCACCAAGTTTTTTCCTTTTTGCAATGAGAGCTTTTGCCAAAGCAACTTTCATTTCAACAATAGCCATTTCGGCAGGACTCAACTCAAGGAATTCATCCACATCCCCAACTACCCAGCCCTTCTTCTGCAATCTTTCTTTTTTTGCTTGATCCATAATCTAACGCTCCATATCATAAAATTTCAAACGCTTACGACACAAGTTTATCACCTCATCAGGCGTTTTGTTCGTTTTCTTTTCTAACCACAAAACCACAATAATTGCATCTGCATCTACACGATAAAACAGCCTCCAAATTTTATTTTCGTCTTGAATTCGTAACTCGTGACAATGAACTCCAATTGACGGCATCGGACGACTTTGTGACAAAGACAGGTTCACCCCCAATTGCAACAATCGTAACAAGTATCCAGCTTCAATCCTCGCTTTCTGTGACAATGGTGGAGTTTTCGGCAGTGCATGCAACCAAACTAAAGGTTTATGTTTCGTACTCATAAAATATATATCAGATTTGACATAATGTCAATAGTTTAAAGTTAATGGGACATTATGCATTTTGCAAATTCCATGCCAAAGCAAAAATTGCCGATTTTGATTAAAAATCGGCAGTTTTATCAAAACATAAAAGTGATTAATCGATTAAATCAGTGATTAATCAGTTTTTCAAAAAAAAACTATATAACTAACACAAAAGTGCAAGGAAGCCCAAAAAAAACGAAAAAAAGATTTCTCATTTATCCTTTAATTTCAATGGATAATTATCAGAACACCTTTTATCTTTCGGTTCTGTTACATTCCATTCCAATTTACCATCAACTACAGAAGGAATCAACATCCATGTTGATTGATAAGAACATTCCAAATTAACCTTATAAGAAACGCTTACGCCAGGATTTAAATCCTTAAATTCGAAAAATTCACTATTTGAAACATAACCAATTTTTTCAAAATCACCTACTTGGTGTTCGCGATTAAAAAAGACCATTTGTTTTTCTAGATAATCGTTAAAACCGCCATTCAATTCGGATGCAACCTTAGCTTTTATATCCTTATTTATTGTTTGGGAAATATTGAAACAAAATTCGTTTTCAGTACAAATAACATAAAACAAATTTGCAACAGCACCTATAACAGCGATTATTTTCATCCATAATCCACCCCTATATTTCAGGCCTTTCTTTTTGTTAATATACCGCCCGCTGCCAATTGTCCACGCATCTACAAAAACAAGCACTTCAACAATAAGAATCAACAATCCTGGAACAAAGTCCAACAAACATAAATGCCCCCCAGCAATTATTATAAGGGACGCCACCAAAGGGATGACAAAACAAGAAAAAAGAATTAACGATAAATAGAGCAAACCTCTTAGCGTTTTACCACAAACAAAACAGTGAACACCAAATTCACCCAAAATTGCACAAAGCCAGAAAACTAACGTTCCATTAAGCGTCTTTCCAGAGTTTGAACTTTCGACATTTTTCATTTCAGTACACTCAAATTTAGCTGTAAGAGCAAATTTTCCTAAAATAAATCTATTTTTAAATTTAATATTTTTGAGAGCATCTTTCAACTAATAATCGATAGGAACAAACGTCGATTCATTTGGGAAATTAATTGAGACTTTTATAAATTTTTGCATTGCAACTTCAAGGCTAGCCAAAGACAATTTCATATATTAGCTACATGAACGTGAATGATATTTTATTCTTCATTCTGCTTGCTTTAGGAATCAGCACACCCTTTTTACTGGGGCTCCTGTTTGCAGTCCTTTACAAGCATATCAAACCTAAAATATTGTGGTTTACACTTTGGGTTTTAATCCTGGCAGCGCTTATCGGCGGAATGATCCAGCTATCGTCCTTTATTCTACTTTGTGAGGAACCTTCGGAATTTGCTTATCCATATTTAACGATATTATCGGCAAGTTTATTCTTGGTTTTATATTTTGTCTGCTCTTGGTTCAGCCACATTTTCAAAGTCAAAAACGCCGTTCATTGGCTGCTACTTTTGCTAATTCCTATCATTTCTTTTGGCATACTCTTCTTATTTTTCTACGTAGGCTCTCTAAAGCCTTGGAGCTTTATCGAAGACAAGGCCTTGCAAAAAGAAGCACTCGAAAACGCACAAGGTGCCGATTACGATATCGAACAAATCTTTAGCGATGCGTGGCATTTTACTTACAGTACCGTCGTTTTCCGCGAACGAAACGACTCCGCTTTTTACCGCATAAAGCATAGCGTTTGTTCTAAGCAAGATTCCATAGACAACGATTTGAATTCGTGGATTCCATTAGATAAAGAAAAAACTGCACTTGTAAAAAAGTTGAAAAAAGCCATTGAAGAGTACGAAGCCGAAGTGGCGACAAATGACGTCTTGGACGGATATTATAGCCGTACAGAATTAAGGGATTACAAGCAAGAAACACAACGTAATTTGGGCTTTAGTAATGCGGTTCATTATGGAACTCGCAGAGCGACTGAAATCGAAAAGCTAGCCAATCAAATACGGCCCGAACCTGAAAAACTCGAAGCATTCACGACGCTCACGGAAGAACAAGTCCAAAAGAAATGCAAGGAAATTGGACGCGAGGAATAAAAAAGGTGACCCCGGCACTGAGGCCGGGGTGACGCTTTAACAAGAATTTACTGGATCCTTCCGCCTTCGGCGTCAGGATGACGAGTGCGCGAAGCGTCAGGAGACGATGCCAATTAGCCTTCGCGGCCAAGCATGAACGCCTTCTTGTTCCCTTCGTGGAACTTTTCGGCGAAGAGTTTGTTCAAAGCGACCATCCACTGATCGACGGTGAAGTCGAAGTACTTGGAGAGCTTGCCGAGCATGGCGACGTTCAAAGCCTTCACGTTTTCGAGCTTGGAAACATCGATGTCCGCCGGCGTGAGGAGCACGCCACCCTGCTTCATGTAGGCTTCATTCACTACAACCTGCGTTTCGTCAAAGACGACGAGGTAGTCGGCTTCGCCGCACGGGATCATCGGGGACTGCACTTCTTCATCTTTTGCAAAGCGCACGTCAGAGGCGATGGAGCCGCCGCGCTGGCTCATGCCGTGAACTTCGGCCTTCTTCACGTCGTAACCTTGTTCGAAAACGAGTTCGGCCATCACGTCACTAGCCTTGATAACACCTGTGCCACCGAGGCCTGCAAATTTAACGTTCATTACGCTCATAATTATTCAACCTCTCTATTAAAAGTTATTGTTCTTCTTGGCAGCGGCTTCTGCTTCGGCAAGTGCCTTTTCGGCCTTTTCCTTGTTCGCCTTGTCCCAGGCAAGGATGCTCTTGAGGGCGAGAATGCAGGGGCTCTTTGCAACGATAAGCGTGAGTTCGTCCTTTTCGAGGGATTCCTTCACGAGGCGCTTGAATTCTTCCGGTTCCTTGACCTGGTTCACTTCATAGACGTTGTCGAAACCGGCGACCTTCGCGACTTCCTTGTAGTCAATCTTGTATGCCGGAGAGTGGTCGAGGTGACGGCCCGTACCCGGGTGTTCCTGCTGGCCGGTCATAGCGGTGATGCTGTTGTCCAAGATGATGACAACGTGGCCCGTTTCGGGGCGGTTGTAACCCGCTTCCACGAGGCCGGTAATGCCACTGTGAACAAACGTAGAGTCGCCAATCACGGAGACAACCTTCTTGGCCTGTTCGCGCGGGAGCACGTTGCGGAGGCCGATACCCATACCGATAGCGGCACCCATGTCAATCATGTAGTCCATGGCGCTGATGGGCGGGAGAGCGGCCAGCGTGTAGCAGCCGATGTCACCGGAAACGATGCAGTCGAGTTCCTTGAGCACGGCGAAAGAGCTGCGGTGCGGGCAGCCCGGGCAGAGCATAGGCGGCTTGCCCTTGACCGGAACCGGATCCGGGTTCTTGTCGCCAGCGATAATGCGGCGGACGCGGTTCACGTCGAGTTCACCAAAGCGGAAAATCGGGTCGAACTTGCTTTCGCACTGGATGCCAGCGGCCTTGATGTTTTCAGCAAGCCACGGGTCGTTTTCTTCGATGACCATGAGGCGCTTGCCTTCGAACTTCTTCGCGAAATCCTTGATGAGCTGCATCGGCAGCGGGTAGGTCATGCCGAGCTTGAGGATGCTTGCTTCCGGGGCGGCTTCGCGGACGTGGTGGTAGCTGATGCCGCTCACGATGATACCGAAGTCTGCGCTGCGCATTTCGACCTTGTTCGGGCCTTCGGCAACGTTCCAGGCTTCCATTTCGTCCATCTTGGCGCGGAGGCGACGGCCAGCCGGTTTCGAGAATCCCGGCACCATCACGTGCTGGGCGATATTGCGTTCGAAGTTCGGCACCATTGCCGGGAGTTCTTCCTTCGGCACGACAATAGACTTGGAATGGTCCACGCGGGTGGTCATGCGGAGGATGACAGGAATCTTGAACTTTTCGCTCGTCTGCATGGCAATGCGGAAGAAATCGTAGGCTTCCTGGGAGTTGGACGGTTCGAACATCGGGCAAACGGATGCCTTCGCGTGGTTACGCGTATCCTGTTCGTTCTGGGAGCTGCCCTGACCCGGGTCATCGGCAACGATCCACACCATGCCGCCATCGACACCCGTGTAAGTTGCGGTATAGAGAACATCACTTGCCACATTCAAGCCAACCATCTTCATGGTGACCACACTGCGGGCATGTCCAAAAGCGGCACCGAGAGCGACTTCGGCAGCGACCTTTTCGTTCGGAGCCCACTGGGCATAGCCGCCCAGTTCAGAGTAATCTTCCAAGATTTCGGTGGAAGGAGTTCCCGGATAGCCTGCGGCAAGCTGAACATTGCAATGACGCATGGAAAGGGAAATGGCTTCGTTGCCCGAAATCAGCATCTTTTTCGCGTTTGGATCAAAAGCTGGCATGATATTCCTTTTTTGTTTTAATCGTTTTTTAAACGAACGCAAATATAGAAAATTCGATTTTGCGCATCCTTTGTAATTCGAGAAGGAACCCCGTCCCGGAACGGAGTGCAGGATGACACAGTGAAAAAAAGTCGGCGAGAAAGCCGACTTTTCGTTAAATTCGTTAAATGCGTTATTGAATTGTGCTAGGTTCTGCCTTCGCGCATTCTGCGTTTGCATTCGTACATGGACACGTCCGCACTGTGGAGCATTTCATCCATGTCCTTGTAGTCTTCGAAAGAGCTTGCAGTGCCATACGCAAACGCGACCGTCTGATCGACAATCGTTAACGCCTTGACAGCCGCCTGCATTCTCTCGGCACAAACAAATGCGCCCTTCAAATCGGTGTCTGGGCAAATGACCAGAAACTCGTCGCCACCCATGCGGAACAGCATATCCGATTCGCGGAGCAACTTATTACAAGCCGTCACGACGGAACGCAACAGCAAATCGCCAGCCAGATGCCCATGCTGGTCGTTAATCCTTTTCAACCCGTTCAAGTCAAAATAAACTATCGAAAAATTCGTTCCGTAACGTTTGCTTCGGGCAAACAGCTCACGGAGAGAGCAAATCGCATGCCTACGGTTGTAAGCACCCGTCAAATCGTCCGTCAACGAAATGTCACGCAGATTGCGCAGCGACCTCGACAAGCGCAAATGCACTCCGATTCTAGCCAGCAACACGTCCGACGCAGCGGACTTACAGACAAAGTCAGAGGCCCCCGACTGAAATCCCTGCGTCACGCTGGCCTCGTTTTCTTGATTCGTAAGGAATATAATCGGTAAATCGTCCAGCGGGAAATGCTTGCGAATGTTCAGGCAGACGTCATACCCGTTCATTTCCGGCATGTTGACGTCAAGCAAAACAAGTTCCACCGGGTTATTATGCAGATACTCCATTGCCTCGGCACCGGATCTGCAACCAACGACTTCATAACCCACTTCCGTCAAGATGTCCGAATCTCGTTTCAATTCGGCTTCGTCATCATCGACGATAAGAATTTTTTCCTCAACCATTTTGTCTCCTTACCATCCTAACACTCTCATTTCCAACTACAAAATAAAATTACTCGAGGAACTCCATCGGCGGGACCGTCTCAACCAGCCCCATTTCAGCGGCTAATTTGAAAAAAATTGTCAAGGAATGTTTACGTTCGTCAGTAAAATGATAGTCGAGGAAGCTAAAATAGTCTTCGATAAGGGGACGCGACAAGTTCACCGGATATTTGGCAAGCCACACATCCAGCGCCTTCGACGGATTTTCGCGGAACTCGCGGATGCCATTTTCCAGCCTCGCCATGTAATCGTCCAGCACCGGTCTCAAATGCGGCTGCAGCGCATCTTTCGAAATCAGCCAAGCACCAAAGACAAACGGAAGCCCTTGCCATTCCTGCCACAGCGAGCCCAAATCATAGCTGAACGCGAAACGGTGGCGTTCGTTCTCTTCGAGCGCAAGGTCGCCGATCAAAAGGCACGCGTCATCGGATTCTTCCGCCGCAAGCCCCTGCACATATTCCGGGCGAAAACCGTAACGTTTTTCGAGCAAAATCCGCAATAACGTAACAGAAGTTTTGCTCTGCGAAGTCATGCGGACACGCTTACCCGAAAGTTCTTCGATTGGATAACGCGAAAATAGCTTGACCGAACGCACCTCGAAAGAACAAGACGTGCAAAGCACGGGAGACAGTACGAACGCACCAGGTTTTTGAGCGAAGGTAATCGAAGACGCAGGCGAAAGATGGATAGATCCGTCCCTCAGCCCAATACTATGAGCACTTGGCGGACCATCAACAAATTCCACCTCAGAAAATTCTTTCTCGCGCCCCACAGAATTAAAGAAAAACGGCGCACAGACCAAAAAAGGGATTCGACCAACACGGAGAGTCATGTAAAAAAGTTAAATTTTTGCGCGTGGTAAAATGTAGGCCACACATAAAAAACAAACCAATTTAAATAAAAGTTAATGGCTAAAAAATAATGGCTGTATTTCACGTGAAGAAGACCTCGCTCGGCGAAGACCAGACCAGTCTGGTTTTCAAGGGCAAGATTGTAGAAGGGCCCATCAGCAAGGGTATGACCATTGAAATTCCTGTCACGCAGGAAGCCGTCGTCAAAATGAAAATTTACGACGTTGTCCAATTCGACAAGCAAAAGGACGAAGACAAGAAGGTAGGCCTGGTTGTAGATTTTTATAACCTTCCCGACGATATGGAAGTCATCATGGACTTGAATATCGCCGATGAAGATTTGAACATCGTAAACGAATAATTCATTCGAACCGGCTGTTCCAGCAGCCAAAGTATGGGATGACACGCATGAAAAAAGAAAGATTGCGCGGAGTGAATTTGGGCGGATGGTTCAGTCAGGTGGACTGTATCGAGGAAAAGGACCCGGTCGGTTTTCCGGGTGTCATTGGACACATAAAAACCTTCCTTGGAACAAGTGATTTCAAGCGCATCCACGAGGCGGGGTTCAACCACGTCCGCTTGCCGGTGGATTACTTTAATTTGTTCAAAGGAGATAATCTCAAGCCGGACGAAGAGACGTTTGCCTTGTTGGACAAGGCTCTCAAGGACATCCAAGACGCCGACCTGGACGTGATTCTCGATTTGCACAAGTGCCCAGGTCACGACTTCCACTTGGCCAGCAATCACGAACAAGCTTTCTTTGCCGACGCAAATGCCCGCAAGGACACCCGCAAGATTTGGGCATACATGGCAGAACGCTATAGCTCCATGCCACGCGTGATGATGGAACTTTTGAACGAACCCGCCGCAAGCGATTCCAAGGTTTGGGACAAAGTTAAGGACGAAATCTTCTGGGAAATCCGCAAGCACGCGCCCAAGAACACCATCGTCGTAGGCGCCAACAAATGGAACAGCGCAAAGGAATTCGAGTTCCTCACGCCGCTCGACGACGACAACGCCATCTACAGTTTCCATACATACACGCCGGTGACGTTTACGCACCAAGGCGCCGCCTGGATTGACGACCCGTTCTTCAAGATTGAACGCCCGTGGCCAGGCGATTACGCCGCCCCCGAAGCAGGTACTTCAACGCGACTCCATGTGGAATTCGGCAAGTGGGATAAGGCCCGTTTGCAGGCAAGCATCCAGAACGCGCTCGATTTCCGCGCCAAGTACGACTTGCCCGTAAGCTGCAACGAGTTCGGCGTTTACGTACAAGTTCCACGCAAGTATCAGCTCGCCTGGATGCGTGATTTCCTCGACATTCTCCGCGACGCCGACGTGGGCTACAGCTACTGGAACTACAAGAATTTGGACTTCGGTCTTGTATCGAAGGGCGAATCGCTGCACAACAATTTACCGCAGTACAACAACCCCGAACGCCTCGACTCTGAACTCATGGAAATGATAGCGAAAGGATAACGGCGGAGCCGCAGTAGGCAGCCAGCAGAACTCAGAATTTAGACAAGAACGCCTCGGATTAAATCCGGGGCATTTTTTACTATTGAGCAACTAACAAATAGCACATTTGCCACAGTCCCTTGCTAACAGTTGTTGACGAAATGAACGGTCAAAATTCCGACCCCTTGCATTTTATTTTTGGCTTATATATTTTTTAGTACGGATCCATTGAGGATGCCATCCGGTCCAGCCGGGCGTTAATATATCAGTTACTTTTATTCTAACAACTAACAAATAGGATACTCATGGCAAGACCCATCAGAGAAACTCCGATTTTGTTCGGCGAGGATGCTCGCCGGTTTATCGCCCGTATGCAGGAGAGGCACCCCGAAACTCCGGAAGCTCGTGCCCAACGTTTACGGGACTACGAATTTTTCCTAAAAGCTTTTGAACGAGGCATGCGAGAAAAACGTGCCCGCGAAGCCGCTAACGGAGGTAAAGATCCATGGTTCGACAATATATAGATAAAGAGTCTATTCGATTTATTCGACTGCAACCATTCAACAAAGTCAAAAGTTTTGACTGCGGAGATGCTGATTTAAACGATTTCATTTTAAATCGCGCAACTCTTTTTGACAAATACATGTTAGCGGTCAGCTACACCTGTGTTGACATCAACGACACCAGCAGGCCTTTAGCCTATTTTAGCTTGGCAAACGACAAAATCGCAACCAGCGACTTTCCTAGCATGACGGAATTCAACAGATTCCGCCGTAAACAAGGATTCCCGAACGAGAAAAGGCTAAAAAGCTACCCCGCCGTGAAGCTCTGCCGCCTAGCCGTTGACATCTGCGCCAAAAATCAAAAACTCGGTACACAAGTTCTAAACATCATCAAGTCCATGTTCGTCATCAACAACAAGACAGGCTGTCGCTTTATAACGGTTGACGCCTACTTGGCAGCAGTTCCGTTCTACGAAAAGAACGGATTCCGCATGATGAATCTGGAAGACAACGATCCGCATACACGATTGATGTACTTCGACTTGATGGATCTGGTGGCGTAAGGCAATAAACGGAAAAAGACCTACTCGACTCCGAATTCATGGAAATAATTGCGAAGGGGTGAGTTAGAATTTAGAACTTAGAGCTTAGAACTTAGAGGTTCGTCCTGAAAGGAAAGTCGCGACCGATAGGATTCTTTCAGTTCATAATTTTACAATGCCCGCCATGTGCGGGCATTTTTTACGCAGCCACTTGACACAGCAACAGACATTCAAAACTCAAAAGGAGCCTTCAAATCGTAGGCTTCACAATCAACACCCGACAAACTATCCGCAGCGCCATGAACAAGTATTATAATATTGTAGCGTTCTATGCTTTCCATAGGCTTCGCGTATACAAGCATAGTCATCACTACTATAACCAACAAAAATCTTTTCATCGGACTTTTCTCCAAAACAACAGTTTTCCTTCTTCAAAATCAATTTTTAGTAAATTACGATTTAACGTTCCTATATCAAGCATCACATAAGAATTCATAAAAGTCAGAACGGGATTCATAGCTTGTACACCATCAAATAATTCATACGTCCACAACGAATCTTTAATGCCCTTTTCATCTTTCAAAAAAATTCCATCTTGATAGCGTTCATAATACGAGATGATTGTATCCTTTTCAAACACACCCACACAATACTTAACCCCTTCATGATCCCATAAATCAGAGCACTCTTCTGCAAATTCCTCTAACTTTTCATACCCCGTTATTTTCTTTTTTGCCACATCCACGATTGCGTAGCCGCAATCTTCAGTACTCCCCACAAGCCGCCATTTTCCATTGCCCCAAGGACGAATTGAACCGACTTTTTCTCTTGTACTGCAGCCACCCCACTCAAAATAACCCAAGTCTTCGGAGTCCTTACCCAATGTCCACTTGTAGAAGCGACTTTTGTTTTTTTCGAATTCAATCACCGTCGAGTCATCCACCAAGTCATAAACATTTACAACATACTGATCCCTCAGTTTGTCGCTTTTCCAGACATTCTCTTCTGTATAAAAATTATCTACAACAATTCTTGTCCCCTTTTCCCTAGTAGAACAATCATCACCCAAGGGTTTGGCAAGACAAGTCTCTATTTTCTTCTCTTCTATATAAACGACAAGAGAATCGCCGGAATAACCAATTAACTGTGTTCTAGAGACATCCTCTTCACTCTCATCCCAGACACTTGAACACCCCCACATGCATATGCATGCGAAAGCAACCGCCAAAACAGCGAGCATTTTTTCAGCCCCAAACTTGTTCATTTTATTTTCCATAAGAGGCTCTCCTATGTTTAAAATTTTCCAATGTAAATTTATATATAAAAGTGTTATATGCGATAACTAGATTTGACTGGACCCTTCGCGTTGCTCAGGGTGACAAAGAAGCGGGTTCAGGATGACGAAAAAAAAGGAGATGCCGCAAATGCGGCATAATTATTGAAAAAAACAAGTATTATTTAAAACAAATTACATCTCAATAAGAATACCGGCTTGCAAGTACCAGTAGCCTTCGCCGGAGCGGTTCAAGAACTGGTAGCCACCCGAAAAGATGATGGATGAACGGTCGCCATTTTTGATGTCAAGTCCGGCACCTGCACGCCAGAACATCTGATTGTCCTTGCCAAGCATATAACCGAAATCGCCCGTGGCAATCGGCAGCACAGTTCTTCCAATCGGGAGGCGAACCCAAAGGCTTCCGGACAAAGGAACGTATCCGACGTTGTCGAGTTCTTCGTAGCCTACGCCAACGCCTGCAAAAACCATCTGGTCAATCGGATACCACAGATGCCCATAAAAGCTCATGTTGAAGTACCCCATATGGCTCACGCGATTGCAGAAACCGCCTTGAGCGTCCATGGTAAATGCGTTCGCCGGAACAGCGACGAAAGCAATGGCGAATATAACAGCTGTCAAAAATTTTTTCATATTTCTACACGATAATATATAAATTCTTTTGTGCTACGAGAAGGAGATTCCCACCTAAAGGTGGCCATGCGCACTATGGAACAAAGTTCCAAGTGCTGTCCGCCCCCTCAGAGGCGGGAATGACAAGAATGCGATACAAGACTTCACTGGATCCTTCGTTATCACTCAGGATGACCACACTCAAAGCGAAGCGACCTCAAAGTGGTAACGCCGCGACCTCACCCTTCACAACATCTTTTACTCGTCGCTGCGGGCTTCACGTGCCCAGCCGCCACTGCGTTCACGCTTAAAGGCGAGGAAAAATCCCTTGAGCATCGCCAAGTTCATGAGCAAGAAGTAATAGGCGCTCGGCAAAATTTTCGTCACCGCAACAAGCAATGCAAGCGTCATACAGCCAAAGAACACCTGATAGAAGAGGCCCTCGCCCAAAAGTAATGCGTTCACTATATACAAAAGAATCATAAGATGCGGAGAGAACCAGCGGACAATCTTATGGGAGAAGAACAGGTACGCCAACAACGGACGGAACGGGTTCAGCAACGGCAGATAAGAGAACAGGTAGTTGAAGTTTGCGCGACCGATACGCACCTTGCGCCTGTATTCACCACTCGATTCCTTCGAGGTCTGTTCCGTACCGATGGCACTTGCCACGAACGTGCAATAGTACCCTTTCTGCAAAATTTTCGTCGTTACGAAGAAGTCGTCCATGACGCTCTTCTTGACCGGGAGTTCCGTATAAAGTTCCCTGCGGATGGCATAGAGGGCACCGTTACCGCCAATCAAGCGGTCGAGTACGCCTTCGAATTTCTTAATTTCACTTTCCAAGTCCCAATAAGAACTTTCGCCTTTGCCGAGCACGCTTCCGCTCTTGTCCGAAAGAATCAAGTGTCCGCAAGCGCAGCCGATTTTTTCATCCTTGAACGGGTCCACAAGTTTACGGACAACATTCGGGAAAAACATCGTATTCGCATCGCAGAACAGCAAGATATCGTTCTTCGCGATTTTCTGCAGGCGGTTCAGCATCGCCGCCTTGCCCGCATTCTTCGGAGCCTTCACCAAGGTTATTCCCTGATCCGCATAACGGGCGATAATCTCGGCGGTCTTGTCCGCGGAACCGTCATCGCCAATGAGAACTTCCAGCTTTTCCTTGGGGTAGTCGATTTCGAGGATGTTCTGGATTTTACGTTCAATCACGGCTTCCTCGTTATATGCGGATATCAAGATGGAAACCGTCGGGAGTTCGGCCTCGCCCATTTCCGGTTTCTTTTTACGCTTGAAAATTTCGCTCACAAACGGGAGCGTCATCGGAAACAGCAAATAGCAATGCGCAATCAAGAACAGCAGAACCCAGAACGCAATCTGAGCATAGAAGAGAACGTCTTCACTCATTTGGAAATCCACTCCTTCTCTTTTTCAAGAATCTGGTAAAGCAAATACTTCATTTCTTCGGCAGTATAGGAATCCTTGATAGTCAAAATCGAGAGTCCCTTCGGGGCAATCAGGACAAACGCAGGCAATACGCTCAGTTCCCACACGTCGAAATAGCAACGTTGGACTGTCTTGCGTTTGCCATCACAGACAATCGTGTCCTGGGAATCCACATCGAGCTTTACCGGGAAGAACCGCGTATTCAAAAGCGAGGCGACTGTCGGGTCCGAATAAGTGTTCGCGTCCATGATGCGGCAAGGGATACACCAGTCCGCATACAAATCGACAAATATAAGTTTATTCGATGTTTTTGCCTTTTCCAATGCTTCGGTGTAGTCCATCCAATGCACAAGCTTAGGCTTTGCAGGAGGAGTCGCAAAAGCAGCGAGAGCAAGACTCAAAACCAAAGCTAGCCACAAACACGTTTTCATCACTTTTTGTCCTTCTTCGCTACCGGCTTCGGTTTTTCAATTCCAAGCAGAGAATCAATCCGTTCTGCGACAGCCGTCTGGAACGATATCCAGCGTTTTTCGTCGTCGAGGACCTTATCGCAGGCCTTGATAAAATCTTCGCGGGTGTAGCCATACTTTTGCAAAATGTCACGGCGGACAGTGCGGGATTCCGAGGACTCGCCCCCGTATGCTTGTTCCGCAACGCGCATTTCGACATACGCAGCCACAAGGCGTTCGTCGGTCTTCGGGGCGGAATCCGAACAAGAGCAAATCGCCATGGCGACCACACCGAAAAACACGAAACGCCTCAAGAGACTACTCCCTGTTTTCTAAAGCGTTCTCGAAAAGGCCATCGACGTAATCGCGCTTGTTGAATTCCACAAGCTGGTCGATGCGTTCGCCCATGCCGACCCAGCGGATGGGAATCTGCAACGAACTTGCAATCGAAAGCACGGAGCCACCGCGCGCGGTTCCGTCGAGCTTTGTCACCACAAGACCTGTGAGCGGGAAACTCTGGTTGAAAATCTTCGTCTGGTTGATGGTATTCTGTCCGGTGTTGCCGTCAATCACGAGCCACATGTCGTGCGGCATCGCCGGGTCCACCTTCTTGATGACGCGGACAATCTTCTTGAGTTCTTCCATCAAGTAGTCTTTGTTGTGGAGGCGCCCTGCCGTATCAATCAGCACCACGTCGCAGCCACGAGCAACCGCCGCACTGCAAGCGTCAAACGCGACCGCTGCCGGGTCGGAGCCTTCCTGGTGCTTCACGAATTCGGCACCCGAGCGTTCGGCCCACGTTTCAAGCTGGTCAATCGCAGCCGCACGGAACGTATCGCAAGCGGCAATCATCACCTTCTTGCCTTCGTCCTTGAGGCGGGCGGCAAGCTTACCGATTGTCGTCGTCTTGCCGGCACCGTTCACGCCAATCACGAGCACCACATGCGGCTTGCCCTTGAGCTCAAACGGTGGCGGATCCTTGAGCAAACGTTCCGCTTCGTTACGCATGATGTCGAGCACCTGTTCCGTCGTAAGCGACTTGCCCAGTGCATTTTCGCGAAGCGCATCCGTCAAAAGGAACGCGGCTTCGACACCGACATCAGCCTTGATGAGATGCTCTTCAAGTTCTTCGAGCGTCTCGTCCGTAATCTTACCGGCACCGACAATGCCCTTCAACTCCCCGAGCAATGCATCGCGGGTCTTGGCAAGTCCGTTCTTAATTGCAGAAAACAAACCCATTAGATAATACTCTCGACTTTATCCACGAGACCGTAAGCTTTGGCCTCTTCGGCAGACATGAAGTTGTCGCGTTCGGTGTCGCGGTCAATCTGTTCAATCGTGTGTCCGGACGTTTCGGCGAGAATCTTGCCCGTGATACCACGGATGCGAAGCATTTCTTCGGCCTGAATCTGGATATCGCTTGCAGGCGCCACGATTTCGCCGTGAATGAGCGGCTGGTGAATCATGATGCGGGCGTTCGGCCATGCAGCGCGCTTGCCCTTCGCACCGGCAGTGAGGAGCACGGCACCCATCGAGGCAGCCTGTCCGCAGCAAACCGTCACGACATCGCTCTGGATGGCGTTCATGCAGTCGTAAATGGCAAGGCCGCTAGAAATAACGCCACCCGGGCTATTGATGAAGAATATAATGTCTTCGTGATTCAGGGAATCCAAGTACAAAAGTTGCTTGACAATGCGTTCGGCACTTTCGTCATCTACACCGCCCCACAAGAAAATTCTACGCTTGGAGGCGAGATATTCTTCCGCCTTCTTGAGCATGTCGGGAACTTGTTTTTCTTTATTCTCGTTGCAATCAGCCATATATAATCCTTTTGTTCGGTTACAATTTAGAAAATAGTATTGGGGGTTAGGTTTTACGAAACAGTGTTTTTTGTTCATTCTTGGTAATTCACTGTTCATTTTTGTCATTTGACTGTCAGTAATTAAATGTATATTTACGAAAAACGAGCAATCTATGGCAAAAAAAAATCAATCAAAACGTTTGACAAGCCAACATAAAGAATCTAAAGGTGCGAAAGGCATTTTTGGTGACGAGGCGAAGTATCACGACATGGACGTGTCAGACCTTTCCGTTCTTGCCAAAGAGCTCCTAGAAAAAGATTACCCACAGTTAGTTTTTAGATACAGAAAGAGTGTTTCAAAGAAAGAAATAAATGAGTCTCTTTGTCAAATAGACCCTGAATTAGGACAGACTCTTTTTGTTGAAGACTCCAGTATCAAGCCTGATGGTGGAATAATTGAAGTTAAAGACGATAATGGCAACTGGCGTATAGTTTTAGTTTCTGAAGCAAAACGCCAAGGTAAGGATATTGAAAACATCAAGCAAGGAAAGTTGGTTGGCACCAAAAACGACCAAGACATAATGAATGCCGGGAATGCTATTGAACGCGCTCATAAGAATAAATGCTTGGACGAGATTTGTTCAAACAGTTGACAAAGTCGTAATGGAAGAGTCCGTATGGTTCGTAAAGTAGATCATTCCCTTTTAGATAATGCAAAAATCAACAAAAAAGATGAATTTTACACGCAACTTTCGGATATCGAAAGAGAGCTACAGTATTACAAAAAACATTTTAAGAACAAAATTGTTTTCTGTAATTGTGATGATGCAAGGGTTAGCAATTTTTATAAATACTTTGTAGAGCATTTTGAACAGCTAGGTATAAAAAGACTGATTTGTGCATGCTACAAAAAGAATGATTCTGACTTATTTTCTAAAGCGGAACGCGCCTTCTATTATGAATATACTGGAAAAGGAAAAAAGCATCCAACATTGAAGGATGTTTCCTTTTTCAAAGGTGACGGCGATTTTCGTAGTAAAGAAAGCATTGATTTGCTGAAAAAAGCTGATATTGTTGTTACTAATCCACCTTTTTCATTGTTTAGAGAATACATCTCACAACTGGAAAAATACAATAAGAAATTTCTAATAATAAGCAACATCAATGCAATTACATATAAAGAAGTTTTCGCCCTCATCAAGGAAAATAAAGTTTGGATGGGCGTGAATATGGGTCGAGGCATTTCGGGATTTATCGTTCCCAAACACTATAAACTTTATGGTTTAGAAACTAAAATTAACGAGTCGGGAGAAAGAATTGTATCTCCAAACAACTGTATGTGGCTCACAAATCTTGATAATGCTCAAAGGCATGAATTTATTCCTCTAACCAAGGAATACAACGGAAATGAAACCGCTTATCCTCGTTTTGACAATTATAATGCAATCAATGTAAACAAAACCCAAGATATTCCTATGGATTATAAGGGGATTATGGGAGTTCCTATTACATTCTTGCATAAGTTCAATCCAGACCAATTCAAAATTATCAAATTTCGAAAAGGGGATGATGAACGGGATTTGGCGATCAACGGCAAACCGACTTATTTTAGAATTTTAATCCAAGGTTGTTGAAAAAACTCTTCTAAGTCCTAAGCTCTAAGTTCTATATTTACAGCCATGCCATCTAATTCACCAAAATACCTGGTCGGGCTTGTCGATCCCGAGACGCTTAGCGCTGCCGAAAGCGAAGAACTGCATCCGGCGCGTATCGACTACGAAAGCTGCGACATCCTCGAAATCCGCTACGACTTTTTTGACGAATCCGATTGGCAGGGACTATCATCACGCATCCGCAAGATTGCCCCGAAAGCGATACAATTGGGCACTATCCGCCTCAAGCATGACGGCGGAACATTCCCCGACGCCCGAGCCGTCGAACGCCTCGCCCTGTGGAAAAAGATCCTCGAAGCACAGGACAATCCACAATGGCTGGACCTCGAACGCGACTACCTCCACGATTACGACGAGCTCCGTGCATTAGCCACCCCCAAAGGCGTGAAAATCCTCATTTCCGAGCACAATTTCACCCGCATCCCGAGCGACCTCGAACTCAAGAACTACCTCACTGACGTCAAACGGGTCAAGGCGGACGGCATCAAGATTGCTGCCATGAGCAATTCCGACGAAGACTGCACGAGGCTCTACAAGTTCGCGAAAAAGGCGAAGGGATTCAAGTTCATCGCCGCGTTCGGCATGGGAGAAACCGGGAAAATTAGTCGAATTTGGTCCCTCAAGGAGGGCGCGAACCTCACCTACGGTTCCATCGGGAAGGCCGCCGCCCCCGGTCAAATCGATGTCGGACTCATGAGAAAAGCAATCGACAGGCTCGAAACTACGACTTCACAAATAGAATTTTCTTCTTTTTTGAACATATTTTAGATATAAACCACTCCAAATGGCAAATTTTTTCTAAAATATTTGTTTGATTGAACATAAAAAGGAACATTATAAACCATGCGTCTATCTGAAAGATTTGTAGATAATTGCATCTTGATCAATTCTTCCAGCGAAACCAAGGAAGCAATCCTTAACGAACTGGTCGATACCCTTTGCAGCGCCTACAAACTAGAACACCGCGATGAAATTTTTGAAGCCATCTGGACCCGCGAACAGAGTCGTTCCACGGGTATCGGTTGTGGTCTTGCCGTTCCGCACGCAAAGATTGACTATGTTGACCGTATGTGCATGGTCGCCGCCACTATCGAAAAGGGCCTGGATTTCCAGTCCTTTGACGGCGAACCGGTATATCTGCTTATCCTCATCGTGAGCCCGGGCAACACCGTGGGGCCGCACCTCAAGGCGCTCTCCTCCGTGAGCCGCCTCCTCGCTGACGGGAACGTGCGCAAGGACCTCATCGCCTCGAAGACTCCGGCCGAGTTCCTCAGCATCCTCCGCGCCGCCGAGGACAAGTACTTGTAGTGCGCCTTTGGCGCAGTGGTTAGTAAACAGTAGGCAGTAGACAGGAATAGTTAGGCGGCAAAGCCGCGATTATAAAAACTTCCGACTTCCTACCGACTACTTCCTACTAACCACCAACCACTAACCACTTTCTCACCTCTTGACAACCTTAAAACTCTTTTCTATAATTGCTCTCACTTCGGACGGTTAGCTCAGTTGGTTTAGAGCGCTGCTTTCACACGGCAGAGGTCACTGGTTCAAATCCAGTACCGTCCATTCGAAAGGCTTCCTCACGGGAGCCTTTTGTGTATATGTACAAATTTTCTATCTTAAAAAACGAGCGCAACCAAAACATTAGGCTGGGGCATCTAAAAGGTATGAATTACAAAAAAGCAGTCGTTCTCGGTATTTTTGCGTCAGCATCACTTGTTTTCGCTGATGGTCCCTGGACCTTAAGCGCATGCCTCAAGCAGGCAAAAGAGAAGAGCCTCAAGCTCGAATCCGCCAAAATCCGCGAACAGAAGGCCGATGTGAGCATTGAACAGGCGAAGGTCGCAAACTACCCCACCGTTTCGGCCAGCATCGGCAACTCCCTTTACGATTCCCCGTTCCGTGACGGTCCGCAGGACCATTACCGCCTAAACGCAAGCATTAGCGCATCCTACACCCTTTGGGATGGCGGAACAACCAAGCTTTCCATCCAGGCGAACGAACTGAACAAGGAAGCCACGCGGCTTTCGACCAAAGAAACCGAACGCTCCATCCAGGAAAGCGTCCTGAACGCCTACATGAACCTGCTTGCCGCTATCGAGAAACTGCATACGGCGGACGCCTCCGTCGAACTGGCTAAGGCGGAATTCGAACACTACAACACACTGTTCGAAGCAGGCTCCATCACCAAGAAGGACCTGACGCAGTCGCAGGCGAACGTCTTGCAGAAAGAGGCAGCACAGCTCTCGGCTCAGTTGAGCGTCAACACCTCGAAGACGACCCTCAGGCAGCTTTTGGAACTCCCGGAAAGCGCAGAATTCGAAATATCCGCGCCGGAATCCGACATCAAGACGCCAGACGAACTCAGCGCCATCCCCTCGCTCGACGCGCTCCAAAAGACCGCGACGGACAACCACCCCGGCCTAAAGTCCGACAGTCTTTCTATCCAGGCAGCCAAGAAAAACACCGAAATTGCAGGCAAGGGCAAGTCCGTCAAGGTATCGCTCGGCGCAAACGCAAGTACCGGACTCCAGGCATGGGAATCCGGCAAGTACGGCAGCCAAATCAAGAACGGATATTCGCACAGCATTTCGTTGAACATCAATATCCCGATTGTTGACGGTGGCGCTACCGAAAACAAGGTGCTGCAGGCACAGTTGAGCGAAACCGAAAACATGGTCGCCCTGAAAGAACTGGCCAAGTCTCTTGAGAACAACATCGAAAAACTTTATCTGAACGCCCTTAGCGCCGACATGCAGTGGAAGGCAGCCATTCTTCAGGTCGAGGCCGAAAACGAAGCATTGCTCGTCGCCGAAGAACAACATAACGTAGGGTCGCTCACTTACACCGATTTGCTTTCGCAAAAGAACCGCCTCGAAAGCGCCCAATCGACGCTCACGAACGCAAAATACACGAGTCTCCTGGCTCGCCATTTGCTCGACTTGTACCAAGGGAAGTTGGATTAAACTATCACAATCGTCATCCTGAGCGCAGCGATATACGAGACTAGGGGCTTCAGTCCCTTAGTGGAGTTAGGTTCGAAGGAGCAGGATCCAGTGCAGACTTAAAAACATGTCATGCCCGACTTGATCTCTTTGACTACTTGCAGCTATGCTGCTTAGTAGTCATGATCCGCGTATGGGGAGGGCATCTCCTTTTTAAACTAATTTTTCAGCTTCGCCGTCGGCGTATTTTCCGTACAAAATCGCGACAATATCCTTCTTGGACACTTTCTGGCCCGTCTCTTCAAGACTTTTGCGGAGCCTGTCTAGCATCGCCTTGTCGATTTCTTTCCAGTACTGGTTCGTTTCGGTCACGCGCCAAAGTTTGTCCTCACCGCCGCTGACGGTCACGAGTTTCGCCTTGAAAAACGTTCCCAGCGCGCGGTTGATGATGCTGCTCGTCGTGCCGGCGATATTCTTCGATACAATTTCCTGGACCAGGTCCTGCTTGCTCATCGGCACGAACGACGTAATGTCGCATGCTTCGGCATAGATTTTCTTGAGCATGTTGCGCGGGAACATGTCCCAGCCCTTGCGCTTGAGCGCCTTGGCCAAAATCATCTGCGCATCTTCATCGACGGTCACTTTCTGCTCTGCAAGCGATACCGTGTAAGAACCGCCACCGACATCCGTCATCTGCACGAAATCCGCGGACTTCACGAAATCCTTGAACGTCTTGAATCCGAGACGCTTTTCGTTGAACGCATTGTCAATGCCAAGCATCTTGGGCTTTACCGCTGCAAGTGCAATCGGACCATCCTCTTTTTGCAGCACGCTCCTGAGCATTTCCATGGAATCAATCTTTTCGGACACGAGCCGGTTCGCACGTTCCTTGGCCGCCGAAGAATCGTCATCGGCAGAATCTTCGTCTGCAGTCGCGTCGTCGGTATAGATGTACCGGGAACACGAATTCTTGACGCATTCGCTCAGCGGAGACTTGGGCCCAACACCTATCACTTCCTTGCCCTGCTCACGCAACTTGCGGAACAACGGCGAAAAATCGGAATCGCCCGTGGCAAGCACAATCCACTGCACCTGGGAATCCAGCGCCACCTCCATCGTATCGACCGTCATCTTTATGTCCGTCGAATTCTTGCCGCTGACCGGATGGAACGTGTGCACCAGTTCAAAACCGTTCTCGTTGAGTGTCGATTGCAGCGAAACGAGTTCGCGCGATGACCATTTGCCGTAGGCCTTGCGCACGACAATTTGCCCCAAGGGCAAAAGTTCGTCCATGAGCGACTGGACGCCGTTATTCTTGACCCAGTTGGTCAGGTTTTCCGCGTCGATAAAAATTGCGATGTGGTTCATGCATGTATATATAGCAAATGGGAGTTACTAGTTCTGAGTTACTAGTTCTGAGTTACTAGTTACTAGTTAATAGTTAATAGTTAATAGTTACTAGTCAATGGTCTTTGGGCAGTTGGTGATTCAGGTCTGCCAGGGCGTTGCGGGATGTGCCCGCTAGAAGGGGTGATTTTCGTCCTTTTTAAATATAGGACCGAGCCGCACTGTTGGGATAGTCCAACGCTTGCCCCTCGCAAATATTACAAACTTATTACGAATTCAATTAACAGCCTAGAAGCATGGATAAATTGTCCATAACAATAAATTTACACTAGCGGTTCCATTCAACCATGTAGAATAGATTAACGGATAAGGTTAAAAGAGTCCAAAGAAAACGTTTGGATCCAAAAAAGGAGTGTTCAATGAAAGCGAAACATCTTTCATTTCTTTCGGCTGCGTGCATCGCGGCTCTATGTTCCACATCTTTCGCCTACACGATCGAAGGGACCGTCAAGGACGATCAAGGCAAAGCTCTTAAAGACGTCTCGGTAAGCCTCCTCAAGGAAGGCAAAACCGCAACGACCGATAAAGACGGTAAATTTACCATCCACGAAGACGAAGTTGTCACACCGCCAGACTCCCAAGACGTGGCTATTCGTCCAGCTTACAAGAATTCCATCGGATACATCAGCATCAATAACGGGATTCTTTCGTATTCCCAGAGCAGCAAATCGCCTGTCCAGGTGAAGATTTTCAACTCTCTCGGAAGCCAGGTTTTCAAGAGCTCGCTTACGGGTTCGGGCTCTCTCGACTTGAGCACGAAAGTCAAGGCTCGCGGCACCTACTTCGCACAGGTGGCCGTCGGTAGCGCAAAGCAGACGCTCAAGTTCACGACCGACGGGAGCTACAGCAGCTCGCTCGGCGCACAGCGTGCAGACGCCCTCATGAAGGACGCCCAGCAAGGCGAAGCCATCCGCTTCATCGCTACTGACTTCGACACGCTTACAATTCCTCTCGGCACACTCGACACGACTCTTGACGTGAAGCTCACGAAGGTCGTGCCTCCGGCTCCGACATTCAAATTCGGTTACGCTTTGAAGAACGACCCAACCCCGAGTAAGGGCTGCGGCACGACTTCCAAGCTGCAAAAAACCAGGAGTGTCGAAAACGGCGACCGTTTCGAATTGAGAGTCGGCAGCGAAAACCGCGAATACTTCCTCACTTTGCCAAAGAACTACGACAACAAGAAACCTTACAAGTTGCTCTTCGCCATGCACTGCATGGGCTCTAACGCCGAAGACTTCGTCCACCACTCTCCGGACCAGGACCATCCGTCTCCGTACTACGGCCAGCAGAAACTCGATACCGAAGGCAACTATATCTTCGTTTCTCCGCGTGGCGATACCGACGGTATGCCGTGGAGCGTATCTAGCGACAAGGACCACAAGTTCATCAACCAGTTGCTTACGACTCTCGAAGAAAACTACTGCATTGACACCAGCCGCGTGTTCATGACGGGCTTTAGCTTCGGCGCCATGGTCACGAACTCCATGGCTCAGGATATGCAGGACCGCCTGCGCGCTGTCGCTGTCTATGCAACCGCTGACTACAACATCTACTTGCCGAAGAACAAGGGCTTGCCGATCGCTTGGATGGCCGTCCACGGCAAAAATGACGGCACCTGCCAATATAACCGCGCTCGTGACAGCGCACTCAAGCGCATCCTCAAGAACAACGGTAAGGCCGACGCAGATGGCAACTTCACCGATGCCAGCGCTGAAAAGCCGAAGGAAGTCGGTGGCAGCGGACACCTCTGCTATGATTTCACAACCGTCGACGAACGCTTCCCGGTCAAGTTCTGCAGCTGGAATGGACCTCACCAGTGGACTGCCTTCGACAACGGCAACTGGCAGAACACCTGGGTTCCTCAGGAAGTCCGCAAGTTCTTCGAACAGTTCTAACCGAATTTCATAAATCAGCTCTCTACCAAAAACGACTCCTTCACGGGGGTCGTTTTTTTTCACTCTATCATAACCGTAAAAATCATTTTATAGACAATTCATCCATAGATATGGAGTCCTAACGTGTAATTTTTTTCACAATACGCTTTAGATTAGTTTATGGTAAAATAGGGAAAAAGGAGTAAACATGTCTATCAAAGCACCCAAATTTTTGACAACGGCGTGCCTTTTGGCATTCTGCGGGGTCGCCTCAGCATACACCATAACAGGGACCGTCTCTGACAATGACGGTAAAGCCCTCAAAGGCGCCTCGGCAAGTCTCCTTAAGGAAGGTAAAACCTCAACGACCGATGACCAGGGCAAGTTCACCATCCACGAAGACGAAAAAGACACCACCGACGCCATCCATCCGGCCTTCAGGAACTCCGTCGGATATATCGGTATCAACAACGGTATCCTCTCTTATTCTCAGAGCAGCAACTCGCCCGTACAGGTGAAGATTTTCAACTCACTCGGAAACCAGGTTTTTAAAAGCACGCTCACGGGCTCCGGTACGCTCGATTTGAGCAAGAAGGTTCAGGCCCGAGGCAGCTACTTCGCACAGGTGGCCGTCGGTAGCGCAAAGCAGACGCTCAAGTTCACGACCGACGGGAGCTACAGCAGCTCGCTCGGCGCACAGCGTGCAGACGCCCTCATGAAGGACGCCCAGGCGGGCGAAGCTATCCGCTTTATCGCCGAAGGTTTCGATACGCTCACGGTGCCGCTGGGCACCCTCGACACCACGCTCAACGTGAAACTCACGAAAACGGTTCCTCCCGCACCGACATTCAAATTCGGTTACGCATTGAAGAACGATCCTACCCCGAGTAAAGGCTGCGGCACCGACTCCAAATTGAGAAAGGTCAAGAGCGTCGAGAATGGCGACCAGTTCGAGATTAGAGTCGGAAACGACACCCGCAAATACTTTATCACCCTGCCCAAGAACTACGACAACAAGAAGCCGCACAAGGTGCTCTTTGCACTGCACTGCTACGGCAGCAGTGGCGAGGACTTCGTGCACCACGCTCCGGACTACGACCATCCGACTCCGTACTACGGCCAACAGGTGCTCGACAAGAACGGCGACTACATTTTCGTCTCGCTGGATGCTATCGGAGGCCTGTGGAACAAGGGCCAAGGCGACCACGACTTTTTCGCCCAGACGCTCACGACCTTGAACGAAAACTACTGCATCGATACCAGCCGCGTGTTCATTAATGGCTTTAGCTATGGAGCCATGTTCAGCTACTCGCTCATGCAAGACATGCAGAGCCGCGTCCGTGCTGCTGCAACCTACGCCGTTGCCGATTACAACATCTGGCTCCCCGAAGGCAACAACATGAAAAACCTGCCCATTGCCTGGATGAACGTTCACGGCAAGAACGACGGTCGTTGCGACTACAACCGCGCCAAGAACAGCGCCCTCCCGAGAATCCTCAAGCGCAACGGCAAGGCTGATGCCAACGGCGACTTCACCGACGCCAGCAGCGAAAAACCGCAAGAAGTCAACGGTAACACCGGACACGTCTGCTACGACTTCAAGAACGTCGATGAACGCTTCCCAGTCAAATGGTGCAGCTGGCCCGGAGACCACCAGTGGACCGCACACGACACCGGAAACATGGGCGTGGGCTGGAACTGGGAACAAACCTGGGTACCCGAAGAAGTCCACAAGTTCTTCGAACAGTTCTAATTCAACTTCATACACCTCCAACATTAAGGGCGCGCCAACAGGCGTGCCCTTTTTTGTAATTAAAATCAGCCGATTTTAAGCATTACTTTTAGAAAATTTTGTTTACCACGTTCTTTTCGTTCTTTTAGAAATTATATTGTCTATGTTGGCATTCGAGAAATCGATAGCTAATGGGGTTACGAGAAAGGAGCTAATTCATGAAAAAAGCCTTTTTTTTCGTATTCCCTATCGCGCTGGCAACGGCGTTTTCTACATCATCGGCGTTCAAGTTGGCCGGAACGGTCACTGACGAGAGCGGGGGCCCTGTTTCGGGCGCACTCGTAAAACTCCTCGCCAAGGGTGATTCTACACAAACAGACAAAGATGGCAAATTCACCATTCAGGATGACCAGACGTCCTTGCCTTCTGGCAGTTTTAAACCTGGGCACATCAGCATCAGCGACGGGGTACTGCTCTATGCACAAAGTAGCAATACTCCTGTGCAGGTGAGCATTTTCGATATGGTCGGGAATCGGGTTCTACGCCAGGATTTATTCGGTTCGGGTCAGGTCGATTTGAGGCAGGGCGTGAGCGGCCAAGGCGTTTACTTTGCAAGAGTCCGCGTGGGCAGCGCCATCGAGACGGTCCGCTTTACTGCGAACGGTTCATTTTCCGGCAGCACCGGAATGGGAGCGGCGAATGACAAGCACGGCCATAAGGCTTTGCTGAAACCCGGCGAAGGGGACACGCTTAGTGTTTCTGCTTCTGGATTCGAGACGCTGAAAACCGCGCTCGGAAACCTCGACACGACGGTAACCCTGAAGCTCAAAAAGGCGAGTTCCGTAACCCCCGGCGAGCAGACTTACGCATTCGGTTATGCGATGGGCAATGCGCCCACGCCTAGCAAGGGCTGCGGCAAGGACAATACGCTCAAGGACAACTTCATGTTCACCGGTGGCGGCATCGAGCACGAAATTTACCTCACCATGCCCGAGAATTACGACAAGAACAAGCCCTACCGCCTTGTGTTCGGTATGCACTACATGGGCGGTTCCGCCAAGAACGTGGCAACGAGGGAAGCCTACTACGGATTCCGCAATCAAAAAGGCGCCAAGGAAAATACCATCTTTGTGGCACCGCACGGATACACGGACGAAAACGGCAAGGAAAATCCATGGCGTTGCGGGGACGACAAGGACCACATCTTCTTCGACGAGTTCCTCACCTACCTGAACGAAAATCTCTGCGTGGATACTTCACGCGTGTTCTCCATCGGGTTCAGTTTCGGCGCCATGTTCAGTAATGCGCTTGCGCAGGATTTCCAGCACCGCTTGCGTGGTGTGGTGGTATTCGCGACCATGGACCAGGTCATCTACATGCCCAAGAACAAGGGATTGCCTATCGCGTGGATGGGAACCGTTGGCATGAGCGACAACCTCTGTACGCCAAAGCTTGGCCGCAGCGCCCGCGACAGAATCCTGAAGAATAACGGGAAGCCCGGTGCAGACGGGAAATTCACCGACGCTCGCGGCGAAGAGGCCGAAGAATACTCCGGCGGCAAGCACG
>CAMKLO010000027.1 GCA_946413655.1 uncultured Fibrobacter sp.
ATGACCCGTCTCAAATAGTAAAGGGCATGAACACGATGGCCTGCCGCGGAAATTCGACAGGCATGTTTGCGACTCTCTTTGTGGGCGTGCTTGATTTAGTCACCGGGCATTTGTGCTATTGCAATGCAGGGCACGAAAAACCCATTATCGTTACAGGCCGGACGATGCGCTATCTCGACGTCAACGCGAATCTCCCCATCGGGATTATGGATGAAAAGGAGTACAAAACTCAGGAATCTGAAATCGCGCCTGGCGACATGATTTTGCTCTATACGGACGGCCTTACCGAAGCGATGAACGTGAGCGAGGAACTGTTCGGGCTAAAGCGCGTTGAAAACGCCATCTGTGAGGGATGTGTTGAAAGCGTTGAAGGCAGTGGAGAAAAATCTAGCTGCAATGAAAATTCTGATTGCCGCAAAAATGGTGCCGAATTTACAGCTCCGCAGCAGTTGTTAGATACGATGTCTCATGAAGTGTCTGCTTTTGTAAATGGCGCCGAACAAAGCGACGACCTCACCATGCTCGTGATAAAGTATAAAGGCTGAAAAAACTTCAAAAGAAAAATTACCTAAAATAAGTTGCCTATTTTAGGTAATTTTTATAAGCCTTCATGTTAAGTTCTTTAGTAGAAAAAAAACTTTTGACCTCGTTTTATACAATCAGAACTTGAAATACGTTTCAGGCGGGACTCCGAAAACCTGGGACAGCTTCGTGGCCATTTTCTTGGATACCGGGCGGCGGTCGTGTTCCATTGCGGAAAGGTTCTGTATGGAAATGCCGAGCTTTTGCGCGAGGACATTCTGAGTCCATCCGCGGAGTCCACGGTCGGCACGGATTGCCTTGCCTGGAGTCATCTCCGCAGACATCTTCTTGTACCAATCGGTACTTTCGAGCGCGACAGACTCCTCGTCCATATTATGGCGTTTCTTGACCGGAACATCATAAACTTTGACGCATTTCGGGAACATGTACTTGAGTATCCCCAAAACGAAATCGGGAATCTGTTCGCCTTCGATCTTGAAGGAGACCGCCTTTTTAGTGCCGTGCATAGGGGGCGCTTTCACGACTGCCAACATAGTAAACCTCTATGGTTAAAGTTCCCGATTCATTTTTCCAGCATGCGACCCATTTCCGCGATAAATGACAATGGTACATGTTCACACCGAGTTTGGAATAATTCATAAACGATGGCTGTTCTGGACCACTTGTTTCCAAAGCTGTCTTCAGACGGAAAAACTTTTCCTGTTCTGGCTTGGGCATTTTATCAAGTTTTTTTAGGGCTTTATGAGCTATTCTTACCGTGTATCTTTTTATAATATACTCAATTTTTGACAAGTTGTCAATTTTTTCTTTCATAATGAGTGGTTTTAGCCTCCATTTTGCCGCATATCGCGACCGGTTAATGTTAGAGGCGTCCCCTTTATCCTGAATTCTCAGAAAAAAAAAGACGCATTTCTCCATTTGACAGAAAAACGCGTCGGCCATTAATGTACCTAATATCTAAAAAGCTGGCAAGGGGCTTAAGGAAATTTTACATCCCAAGTTCCGCGTTTATCAGAACCGATACGAGTAATGTAGCCCTTCTCTTTTAAAATCTTCATATTCTTATTTACATTAACCTTTTCATTAACCTTTACGTTAACCTTTTCATTAACCCCTTCGTCCTTGTGACTTGTCAAAACAGCCCCATCCAAAGCGTCATCAAGCAACACTGTAGTTACATATACATTTAGCAACCCATGGTTGCTATTTTTCGTGCAAAAAAGACTTGTAGAAATTAAGCTTCGAGCTGACTGCGCAACACAACGACGTCTTCCAAAGAGAGTTCCGTAATAGCGACTATTTTTTCATCAGAATCACCGGCTTTTATCATTTTCTTCGCGATTTCACGAACACGTCCATCAATCTTCGCGTTGATGTCATCCGCGAATTCCTTGAAGATTCCCCGCCTCATGGCGTTATGATCCCAGACCTTGTGGTACATGTTTCGATAAACTTCGAATTCTTTCTTAGTGAAATTAGACACTTTTGCGCTTTCTGTCAAGTCTTTGAATTTTCCTTCGTCCAGTTCTTCGGGAAGTTCCTTGAGACGGTTCAGATAGCGGAAGAAAAACAACCATTTGCTCAGGTCACTAGACGTTTTTTCGATGAAAAAAGGAACCTTCGAAAGTTCGATAGCGGTAAAGTTGTAAGTGTCCACACATTTTTAATGGTCCGTTTAAGTTGCGGTTCTAGAAGGTCGTTCAAAAGATTTATGAGATTACTTCGGCTAGTGGGCTTGTCAGGATCAAAGGCCTTCTTGAAGGCCAAATCCACCAGCAGGTTTGCGTACGGGCTCGTTTCGCCCGGTTTTACGATACAGTCTCTGAAAGACTTGCGTTCTTTCATCTTTCCTCCCTCCGCCTACATGCATAAAAAGGCGGGGCATTGATTGTTTTGCTTCGTGCGCGAAAAGTAATTTGGCTATGTAGAACTTTAATGTTGAAGCACCGCCTGATGTTTAAAATTTTAAACAAAAAGGACTTTAAAAGGGCTTTGGGTAAATCGACAGGATTCAATGACACTTAAAAGCACGGTTCTTGTCAACATTCCATTAACAACAAAAAAGTTCTACTTATCCAAATAACAAGGCTCTGCTAGGCCAATCCGTACGCCCGACCTCGGCTAGCAAACTTTCCCTATTTCGTAAGCCCCTTCCAAGCCGTTTATTCACTACAGAACCGTAGTTTTTAGGTTGTCTCGGCTAGTTCCGACTCCGCAACGTTTCCGTAGCCGTACAGTCTGGCCCGACAGAGCCAAATAGTGCCGACCCAATAGCTTTTTTAGAAATTCAGCAAAAAGGACAATGCTGCACCAATATCAAGGGAACTGTCATCTTCGTTAACCACTTTGCCAATTGAACCTGAGGCATCGATAGAAATGGTTTCGTTAAAGTCGTATTTCACACCGATAGTCGAGGAAAGATATAAATCTCCACCGCCATGAGAGAATTGGTATCCATGGTCTGAGAACGCTCCGAGTTCCAGAGAGCCGTTCGTTCTTATGTACGGGGCAAAGCTTTCCGTAACGGTAAAATCAAGTTCCAACGAAGCGGATGTGGATAAAGGAACGTCTTCACCCTCTCCTTTTGTGGCTGTTCTAACAGAAAGCTGAGACCCGAAGTTGAACAATTGGTTCACTTTCCTTGAAAATTGCAAACCGAAATTGAAATACCATGGATCTTCGTAGTAGCCTTCATTGGGAAAATAAATATCCGCAAACACGTTCATGGTGGGAATAAATTGGTAACGTGAAAAAAGACTGATTGAACCAGTTCCGTCCGTCCCTATTTTGTTTCCGCCATAGTACGAAAATACATGGTACGGAACGATGAGCGCAAGTTCAAGGTTCGGGATAACCGTGTAACGGGAACCGAAATAGAGATTAAGGCTGTGGTATTGCTTATCCTCGATAGAGGTGGTCATGTAGGAAGAGCTGACCATAGTCTGTCCCTTATGATTTTCAAGAACAGGGAATAAATCCCATGCGGCAAAGGACGAGACGACAGCAAGCGCACTTGCCAGAATGATTTTTTTGAGCATATAATGACCTCCTAACTGTTATTAATTTGTGTAATTGGATTACAGTGTCCCCAAGATACAAAATGTATTACGAAAAAAAAATCTTTTTTTTGATTTGTATCATAAAAATATTGAAAGATGATACAAAAATGGTATATTATGGATGCAAAGAAAAAGGTTAGGAGTTTTTTTGTGAAACCAGTAACGGAATATCACGATTATCGCAGCCTTGTGCATTATAACCAAGCGAAGGATGACGAAACTTTTGGCGAACCGACAAAGTTTGGTTCTTGTCGTAGTCGTCCAGTTTCGCAGAATCGAAGTAGAACAAGTTCACGTAGTACGCGTAGTTGCCACCTCTGTTGTTGTTCCTGCCGCTCTGCGACTGGAGTCTTTTGCCCGCTGAACTGGAACCGCCCACTGTCGTGATCAGGGCCTCCCACTCATCCTTCGAGGGCAAGTTTTAGTAAAAGGGAAATGCCCCGTCAAGCGGGGCGTGACAAAAGAAGGGGCGTGACAAATGAGATATGTGCTATAGAGTTGACTCGATCATCTCCGCCATTTTGGTAATGTCCGCTTCGTGCATCAGGTGGTAATTGGAAAGAATGCGCTCAAGCGGGAAGCGCGAGAGAATTTCAGAAAAGGACTTGCCCGACGTCCATTGAATATAGGCGAGGATTGTTCCGCTCCAATATTCTGCTTCGGGGTAGAATGGTTCGCTAACGGCTTGCTTGATAATTTTGTCTGTTATAACTTGCGGAAATGCAATGAGTGCTAGTTCATATCCTGATTTTCCGCATAAAAAATCAGGATTACCCATTTCGATTTGTTCGGGTATTTGTGACGTTAAAAACGCATCTTGAACATTTTCAGGAGCTAATTTCAGATTGCGAAGCGCCATTTGGAAAAAGAAACCCAAATTTTTCTGGACGGGTTCTAGGTACACTTCATCATAGGGATAAGGCATTCAAAAGCTCCGGGTTTCTTATAAGGTCGATTAAATATACGGATTCGCTGGGCTTCAAAGTACGCAAATTTTCTCGGTAGGCTTTTCGTGCTGCTGTGTCGCGTTCTTTATATTTTGTATAGAATTTTTCTTTCTCCGCTTTCTCTGCTTCAATAAATTTCAATTTTGAAAACGCTAGGGGCGATTTCAAGACGATTTGTAATCCGAGGCTCCCTAATTTCATTGAGTTTGCAAGGCTTTGTATAGGAATGACATTTTCTAGAAAATCACTTGCAAAAGAAAAATAGGAATCATTTGCACGATAGCCGTAAATAATATCGTATGACTGGTAATCTAATTTAAAATGTTCTGTTAGAAATTCGAGATTTTGTTGTCCAATAGGAGATTTTGGGGCAAACACTCGATTTTGCATTAAAATTGTGAGCCAATGTAAAAGGCTAAAATTTTTTTGTGATAAATCAAGAATGCTTAAATCTTGGGTGTCGAGGGTGTATTTGTTTGCAAATCCGTCTGTATTTCTTTGGCAAGCCCATTCTTTAGCTAAATCAATAGATTCCGTGCAATAAAAACCTAGCCCGTAATCGTTACGCGGGTTTCCAGCACCGAAAGTGGGAGCCGTAATTTGCTTATCGGAACTATGGTATAAAATCATAGATTGAAAATACTTTTTTTTGATGATGTTGTAAATTTTCGCTGATTCGGATTGTCCAAAACGTGTTTATATTTCTAGTATGTCCATCTTGCGGCTCACATCCTGGCAACCTCTCCACGCGCTATTGTGCGGAGTGTTTTCGCTTGTTGTCGGGCTGTTTGTCGGCGCGGTTCAAATTGCTTATGCTGCGGGAAACGTCGGCGCGGTTCAAACAGCGTACGCCGCGGAGGCGTCGGGCGCAAATTCCTCGGGCTTGAACGGTGTTTTCGATGCGGGCTGGACGACGGCTTATCAGTCGCAGGATTCCATCACGCACATGCATCAACGCTTGCACGCGCTCGGTATGGACGAAGTCGTGTTGCAGTACGCCGCTGTCGAGGCAACGCATTTGTATTATCCTTCGCAACTGGATTTTTTGCAGAACACGCAGTACAAGAACAATCAGCTTTTCCCGAAGAGTATCGAGGCGGCGAAGGTTGCCGGCACAAGGGTTTGGCTTGGGCTTTATTACAATGGCGATAACTGGTATTCTCCGCCGACGGTTGCGCAGCTTGATACGTTGTCTGCAAGAAACGTGCGGGTTCTGAATGAACTGTATGAGCTTTATGGTGGTGAATCCGTTGTCGCGGGCGTCTATATTCCGCAGGAGGTGGCGCGTTATTACTGGGACGGGCTGCGTTCTGACGCGACGGCAGAATCGCTTGTGGAACATTTTTTGAAACCTGTTACGGTGGCGGCAAAAGCGAAGGGCTGGAAGGTGATGGCAGCTCCGTTCTACAACCAGAATTTAGAGTCGCCCGAGAAGTTGCAATCGTTTTTCGAGAATCTTTTTGCGGCGGGGTTCAAGCCGGATGTTATTGCCGTGCAGGATGGCGTGGGAGCGAGCGATGCGGGCAAGCCTCATGCAGAAACGTCAACGGTCGGCAACTATGAACGCGCCGTTGCAAGCGTTTGTTCAAAATACGGCGTTGAATTCTGGGTTGACATGGAACTTTTCCGCACGGAGGATTCGCACGCCCTCGCGGACGGCGCAAGAATCTCGGCGCAGCTCGACTCCGCCTATGCCGCGGGTGCTGTGAAAATTGTCGGTTACGATTTGGCGGTGCTCGGGAATGCGGGGCTTGATTCCCTCGAAAAGTGGAATTTAAAGTCAACCGTGGATTCTCCGACGATATCGATTAAATCGAATTCGCGGGCTGTCAACAAAAAAATCCGGAAAATGATGAAGTATTACAAGCTCAATGGGGCGCGTGTTAGGCTTGACCGCCAATAAAATATTATAATTTATGGAGAGGAGTGATTATGCGTAAAAATCTTGGAGTGAAAACTTATTTATACCCGCAGCCTACGCTGGTGATTGCGACTTATAACGAAGACGGCTCGACAAACGCCATGGTGGCGGCTTGGGGTTCTGTCAGCGATATGAACCAGGTGGCGATTTATGTGGCGAAGAGTCACAAGACCATGCCCAATATTCTTGCTCGCAAAGCTTTTACCGTGAGCATGGCTACAGCCGAACATATCAAGGCTATTGACTATCTCGGAATTGTATCCGGCAACAAGGATGCAGATAAATTTGCAAAGTCCGGTCTCACGTCAATCAAAAGCAACTTCGTGGATGCCCCGCTGATTGCGGAACTGCCGCTTGCGCTCGAATGCAAGCTTGTAAGCTACGATGACGAATCGGAACTTTTGTTGGGCGAAATCGTGAACGTAACGGCTGATGAATCGGTGCTGGATGAAAATGGAAATCTTACCGTTGAAAAACTGGCGCCGGTGTGCTACGACCCGGCGGGTCATGGCTACTATGTCATGGAACATCGCGTGGGTAACGCTTTCAGCGACGGAAAAGAATTAAAGAAATAATTTGTTAACAATTCTATCAAGGCGGTGTTGATATGAATAAGATATTTTCTTTAGTTTCCGTTTTTACGATGGGCTTAGCGTTGTCCGCTTATGCAACTGATGTTTGCACAGACGAAATGGGGCACCAAGGGGATAAACGTACTATCCAGGAAAATAAAATCGAGACGGTTAAAGGTAGTGCAGGCACTCCTGCTATCGATTACGAAGCCTGGCTCCAGGATGGTAAAGGTTCCTTGACGTACTGGACTAACGGTACATTCGCCGCCGAATGGAACGGTTCAAATGATTTTATTGTGCGTGTCGGACTCAAGTATGATGACGCCAAGACTTATGACAAATTTGGGAATTTTTCTGCGGATTTCAAGTTCACGAAATCGGGGAATGCGGGTTATTCCTATATAGGCGTATATGGGCGGATGGAAAATCCGGCAGTGGAGTATTATATCGCGGATGACTGGTTCTCTAAGCCTGCCGCAGAAAATCTTGGAACCAAGATAGACGAATACGAATTGGATGGCGATACGTACGAATTGTGGCAGGAACGTCGCAATACCCAACCTACGATTCGGGGCGATATGTCGTTCTTGCAGGTGGTCAGTGTCCGCAAAAATGCTCGCCAGTGCGGCCACATCGATATCACGGCTCACTTTAAAAAGTGGGAAGAACTTGGTGTGAAGTTAGGTGAGCTGAACGAAATGAAAATGCTCGTGGAAGCGGGCGGTGAATCTACTGGAAAAATCGATTTTACTTATTTCAGTATAAACGAAACTGCTCCCAGCAATCTTGGGGGAACGACTGCTTTGCGAGTTCCTGCTCCGTTTTTGTTTAAATCCGGTGTTTCGCAGGTGTTTGATGTGCAGGGGCGTTATCTAGGTTCTGTCGAAGTGAAACCTGGTGTATCGCTCAAAGAAACTGTTGCAAATAAAGTCCAACGGCCCGGAAAGTACTTGCTCAAGCAGGGTGGATCCGTCAGGATTGTGTCAAAACCCTAGTTCTTTTACCCAATCTACATTTGGCGAAACGGTAAGCGTCTTTAGCCCGCAGGCGGCGGCAGCGGCTGTGTTCACGGCGCTGTCGTCAAGGAAAATTGTTTCGGCGGGGGAGGCTCCGAGTTCGCGAATGGCAGTGTTGAAAATTTCGGAATCGGGCTTTTGCAAATGAAGTTCCTGACTCAAGAAAATCTTGTCGAAGAAATCCTCGAGGCGGTTGCCGTTTGCGTTGAACCAGTTCTTGCAACAGCATTCCCAATGCAGTTCGTTCGTGTTGCTCAAAAGCGAAACGCTTGCGACGCCCTCGGCCTTCCGCAGACGGCGAAGCGCTTCCAGCTTGCGGCTCGGTACATCTAGGCAAATGGAATTCCATGCGTCCTCGATATCGCGTGGCGTTGTCGGAGTTTCGGCGCATCTTGCGGAAAAATCTGCGTCGCATCTTGCGTTAGAGTTTGCGGCGCTCTTGTTTACATTGCATTTCTCTGCGACTTGCTGGCAGAACTCTTTGCTTGTCACAAAACCCAGCTGGTAATCTTCCATCAGCTTGTAAACAGAACCGCCCTGCTCAAGTTCGGCGTGTGGCAAGCCGAGTGCGGCAAATCGTTCGTAGGCGTTTTGCATGCGGATATCCAGAAGGACTCCGCCTAAATCGAAGATGTAATTCTTGAGCATGGCGCAAAGATAGAAAAATGATGTTTTTGTTCTAGGTAGCGCTTGTTTTGATTTCGTTGGGTTTTCCAAGCGGCTTAGAACTTAATTCCAATTGCGTAATCGTTGCGGCGACGGTCGAAACGCCTCCGATGAACGCGGCGATAAACGCTCCGCAGAACAGGTAGAACGGCAACGAATAAACGGCTCCGATTGCAAATGTGATGTATTTAAGTTTGTGGATTTCGTTGCGGCTTTCTTTTGGGGACATGCGCCAGCGTTCGTAGGTGTAGTCCATGAACCCGCAACCGAAATAGTACGCGTTGATGATGAAAATCAAAATGAGCGAGATGACGCTCCCGACAACGGGGATAAAGTTAAACAGCAGGCAAAGTACAATGAGTGAAAGCTGTTTTATCGTGTTTCTGATGGCGATGCGGATGGCTCTCCAAACGTCTTTTAACGTTTGCTTCAAGTCGAACGGAAATTCCTTTCCGGTGAGAATCGTTTCTGTTTTTTCGGAGAGGAGCGTGTAAATCGGTGACATCAAAATAATGACTATGGTTCCGCCGATGAAAATGAACAGGGCGAAGAAAATAATCGGGAGGATGATTTTGATGCCAATCATCGCTGCGCGAATCCAGCCGTTTACATTTTCGACGCTTTGCTCGATGGTGCTGTTAATCCAGTCGCCAATGCCAACGCCCGAGAAAATGAGGGCGGCGACCACGATGATGTTTAAAATTACGGGAATCAGCAAGTATTTGACGAGATGGTTCGCACGGATCAGGCGAATAGCCTTAGGGTAAGAAGCAAAACCTGTTTTCAGTTGTTGTAATATAATCATGTTTCTGTAAATTAAATGTGTTGTTGTAAATATAGGTAAAGAAAAAAATGCCGGAACGGAGTCCGGCAAAATGTGATTATAAATTATCTATGACAATGAGTTTTTTTAGTACAAATACCATTCCCATTTGACAATGCTTTTAAACATAATCAGCCAAAATTTGAGTTTTAGTGAATTTTGGCTGAAAATATTGTTTTAAAAATTGCGAAATTTTGCTAAAAAAGGCAATTTTTGCTATAATCAGCCAAAACTCTAAAATTTGTTGAGTTTTGGCTGAAAATAAATGTATATTGTAGAAGAGGTAGAGTATGCGTGAAAAAATCATCGGAAGAACGGTTGAACAAAAGATTCTAAGCAAGTTGTATTTGTCCGACAAATCGGAGTTTGTCGCTGTTTATGGCCGTCGTCGCGTTGGCAAGACTTTTATGATTAAGGAGTTCTTCGAAAACGAACTTCTGTTTTCTGTATCTGGACTTGCCAATGAAAAGACTGCAAAACAACTCGAAAATTTTTATTTGACGCTTCTGCATTATGATGAATCTCTAACGAACGAACCGAAAGATTGGCTGCAAGCGTTTGACTTGCTGATGCGTTTAGTGGAAAAATCGAACGCCAAACGCAAGGTTATTTTGCTTGATGAATTGCCGTGGATGGATACGCCCAAGTCGGGATTTATTTCTGCTTTGGAACATTTTTGGAACGACTTTGCATCGTCGCGTCATGATATTCTGCTTGTTGTTTGCGGATCGGCAACATCGTGGATGATGAACAAACTGATAAACAATCATGGGGGGCTTCACAATAGGCTCACTAGCCATATTCGCCTCAAGCCTTTTACGCTAAGAGAAACAGAAGAAATGCTTGAAAGTCGCGGATTCAATCTTTCCCGATACGAAATAGCTATTTGCTACATGATTCTGGGTGGAATCCCGTTTTATTTGGATATGCTTGATAGCGAATACAGCTTGACGCAAAATATCGATAGACTTTTGTTTACGGATGATGGCAGACTTTCTAATGAAATTGATAATTTGTATGCATCTTTGTTTAAAAACTCTACAGATTATATTAAAGTCGTAAAGGTTCTGAGTGAACGAAAAAGCGGCTTAAACCGTACAGAAATTCAGAAAGGAACAGGCATGAGTACTGGAGGCTCGTTCTCGACAATCCTTGAAAATCTCTGTTCCTGCGGTTTTGTAAAAAAGCACGATGCATACAACGATGGCAAAAAAGAGCAGTTGTATCAGTTAGTGGATTTTTACACGTTGTTCTATTTTTATTTTGCAGATAAGATTAAAGCGCACAAAAAAAATTTTTGGGAAAAATTTCAAACAAAATCTGCTTTTTACACATGGGCGGGATTGACCTTTGAAATGCTTGCGTTTGAACACGTTGAGCTTATCAAAAAAACACTTGGCATTTCGGGGATTCTTTCGACGGAATATCCTTGCCGGATTGTTGGAACGGATTCAAAAAACACGCAGATTGATATGGTCATTGACCGTGAAGACCGGACGGTCAACATCTGCGAAATGAAATTCAGTGAAAGCGAATATGCTATTGATTCCGATGAAGAAATTACGCTGCGTAATCGGCTCGCTGCTTACCGCAAAACGATGAAACGCAAACGGTTGTCTCTGCAACTTACTTATGTGACGACATTTGGTGTGTCAAAAAATAAGCATTCGGGTATTGTCAACAATCAAGTGAAATTGGATGATTTGTTTGGGTGAGATGATTGTAAAAAAAATATTTTTCTACTTTGTATGTCTATGAAATACTATTTTAAAAATAAATTCTTTTTTGCCGCTGTTTCGGCAATGGTGCTGTGGGCCTGCGAGTCTTCGAGCGCGAGTAAACCTGAAGCTGAAGAAGCCGATGTTGAAATTATTCGTTTTGATGCCTCTGAAGTGCAAACCGATTCGTTTGTTGATTACCGAGATGATCACAAGTATTATACTGTTACGATTGGTGAGCAAACCTGGATGGCCGAAAATTTGAGCTATAAATTCAGTGATTCTACAGCGAGCAGTTATTGTTACAATGACAATGATGCCGCCTGTCGTAAATATGGTAGGCTGTATTCATGGTCCAGTTCTATGGTGCGCGGTGTTTGCCCTTCGGGGTGGCGCTTCCCAGATAACGAAGACTGGAAGACTTTGATTAAGGCTGTTGGCGATGTTGATTTCGCTGGCCGTTATCTAAAATCAAAAAGTGACTGGGACAATGATGGTGCGGGCCTTGACGATTACGGATTTGCAGTTTTGCCGGCGGGTTATCGTAATATAAAGGACCTCTATACGGGCGGAGGTTCTGTTGCGGCGTTCTGGTCGGCAACGGCTTATGATTCGACGAATGTTCTTTACTGGTCTTTTAATGAAGGCAATGAACATGCGGTTCGCAATTATGACGGTAAGAAAATGGCGGCTTCTGTTCGATGCATAAAGGGCTTAAAGATTACGTCGGACAACTCGTCTAGCAGTTCAAATGCTAAAAGTAGTTCAAGCGCCCAAAGCAGTAGTAGTTTTATGCCCGAAGATGTCAGTAAGTCGCTTTTAAAATACGATCCTGCCTTGGTTGAATATGATTCCGTTAAAGACCCTCGTGATGGTCGAGTTTATAAGACGGTCACCATTGACGGTGAAACTTGGTTGGCTGAAAATTTGAAGTATAGAACCTCTCAGATTAGCGAATCCATTTGCTATCCTAATGCAGATACCTGTGAATATTTTGGTCGTTATTACAGCTGGTCTGCGGCTAAGAATGCGTGCCCGGAAGGTTGGTTTTTACCCTCGGCTCAAGATTGGAGAGGACTATTAGATAAGCTCTCTGCGACGTCTCCGTGGGGAATTCTCGAAACGGTGTGTAGTACTGATACGATGTTTGTTGGGGCTAATCACGGAAAGAATGTGTATGGTCTTAATATTGGTTTTTCTCCTTTTTATGAGTCTTCTAATGCATCTTCTACAAATGGCTTCAATCTTGGAAAGAAAAAAGCTAGATATTGGGTTGGTGGAGGTGTAGTTGGGTATGGCATGGCTGAATTTGATTTTGTTGCAGATAAGTTAATCGTTTGGTCTTCGAACAGTAACTCTGGTTTTTATCCCGTTCGTTGCATAAAGAGGTAGGAACATGAAAAAGTTTTTATTGACACTTTCAATCGGAGCTACATTTGGCTTTATCGCTTGTTCTGAATCCTCGTCTGCGGCTCCCTCTACTGAAGAGGAATTGAGTTCGTTTGTCGATTCCCGTGATGGCCATAGCTATAAAAAGGTGACTATCGGTGACCAGACTTGGATGGCCGAAAATCTCGAGTACAAAAAGGACTTTTATACGTGGAAAGAGGCTAATGATGCGTGTCCGGAAGGCTGGCATTTGCCCAATGATGAAGACTGGAAAAAGTTGTTTGACGAAGTCGGTGGAGCTGATTCTGCCGGAGCTAAATTGAAGGCTAATTCCGGCTGGGGCGTAAATCGAAATGGAACGAATCTTTACGGTTTTGCCGTGTCCGCCGATGGCTACTATAATGATGCGGATAAAATCGAGAAAAAGGGAATCACGGCTTTGTTCTGGTCTTCTACGGAACTCGACCGCGATAACGCTTACAACTGGAGATTTGACGGCGTTAGCGATTTTGTCTTCCATGAAGACAATGCAAAAAATTTCAAGCTTTCGGTTCGCTGTATCGAAGGTTCGTTGCCGTCAAGTTCGGATACTTTATCTACAGAAAAATCGTCGTCTAGTTCATCGAGGGTAAGGCTCAGCAGTTCTAGCGTTGTTTATAAAGCGTCGGTCTATGATGATGCAAAGCATACGCTGACCGATGGCCGTGATGGTCATGTTTACAAGACCGTTACTATCAATAACCGTGTATGGATGGCCGAAAATTTGAATTTCAAATATTACTACAAATCAGCGCAAAGTTTTTGCTATCTAAACGATGAGGCCAATTGCTCAAAATATGGCCGTTATTATAACGCGGGCGCTGCGCTAGATTCCGCAAAGGCTTTTTCGGATTATAGCTGGGAATGTGCCATGAATAAAAAATGCGATGGTTCCTTTGTGCGAGGTGCTTGCCCTGATGGCTGGCATATTCCCTCCATGTACGATTGGAATGAACTGCTTTATACGGTGGATGCCACCAAGGCGGGGAAAAAGTTAAAGTCGAAGCAAGGATGGAACGGAAATGAAACAACGGATGATTATGGTTTTTCTGTTCTCCCGGCTGGAGCGAAGCTTGATGAAGGTGGCTTCATTAACGAAGGAACGGATGCTTATTTTTGGACTCCTGCTAAATCGGAATCGGTGGCGTTCGATACAACGGACAAATATATTTTTTCCACTTACACGGGTTTCCGTTCGATTAGATGTATCAAGGATTATACGGATAAGAATGAAATTCCCAAGCCGGATCATGAATTTGTTTATGGTACTCTTAAAGATTCTAGAGATGGTCGTACTTACAAGACTATTGAAATCGGAAATCAGGTATGGATGGCCGAAAACCTTAAAATCCCATATCTTGAAGATACCACGTTGAGTTCTTGCTATGACGGAAAAGCGGAAAACTGCGAAATCTACGGACGTTTGTATTTGTGGAGTGCCGCTATAGATTCTGCCATGGTATATTCAGAAGATGGGGCTGGATGTGGATATCGGTCGGATTGTCTGTTGCCCCACATTGTGAAGGGAGTGTGTCCTGATGGTTGGCGTTTGCCGGGTGAGTCCGATTGGATTGTTTTGAGGCAGTATGCAGGAGGCAAATCTGTTGCCGGTCAGAAATTAAAGGCTACACAAGGTTGGAAAAATAATGGAAATGGGTATGACTTATACGGCTTTAATGCCTTGCCTTTTGCTCCTGATTCTGCTCGCGTATTTTATTGGGGGCATGGTTATGTAAGTAATTCTCCCATAACAGAGTCTGCTGCTGTTATGAATTCGAATTCATTGCAACTTTATGTAAGCACGGAGTTGAAATCGGAGCAAGGTTATGTCCGCTGCATAAAATCAACAAGTGCCGATTCCAATTATACCGGTATGTATATAAAGGACGAAAGCTCGTATGATTCGGTTGCAAATATGTTGACCGATTTCCGTGATAATAAGGTTTATAAAACCGTGAAAATTGGAGAGCAGGTATGGATGGCCGAAAATTTGAATTTTAATTATGAATGGGGTCGAGCTCATAGCTCCTGTAAATCTTATACAACAGAAGATAATAAAGAATGCAAATATTATGGCCGCTTGTATGGTTTTCTTGCTGCCGTGGATTCTGTTGGGATATTCTCCGAAGACGCGAAGGGTTGCGGATTCAGTGAATGCCAAATGAAAGAAAAGGCTAGAGGCGTTTGCCCTCGTGGTTGGCATTTACCAAGCAACGATGAATGGAATGTCTTGATTCAGGCTGCGGGTGGAAAGTTTGTAGGTGGATTGAATTTGAAATCGACGGAATCTTGGCCTGAATCGAAGCCCGGTAAAGACTTGTTAGGCTTTGGTGCTTTGCGGTCTGGCTGTGCGGGAGTATATTCTAACACGACTTGTAACATGAGCTCTTCGACATATTTCTTTGGATCTACGGTGACCGATGGTTCCGTTGGATGTATTCGCCTGAGTGTTTCCGACGATAAGGTCGATCTCTTTGATGATAAAATATCTGTTCTATTAAGCGGTTATCAGTATGCAGTTCGTTGCATAAAAGACGACGAATAGTTTGGTTTAGATGCGATTGTGGGGGAAATTGAAAAACTTCCCCCTAAGCGCAGTGTCAAGAATGATCACCGACCGATTGTTCAGCAACTTTTCAACTTGGACTTGTTCAAAGATTTCAAAGTTCAGGCTCATACAATCGTGTGGAGCAACGGTGTCGATTTCGCCCCGGAGTTTATCAAGAGCTTGATTTAGATTTCGTATCTTTTGAGGCTCTTTTACTTCACCATTTTTTTTCATGCTCCAGCTGCCGATTTTCCGACCGTTGTGCTCAATTTCGCATTCGTGAAAAACTTCGTAGCCGCGCTTGCTGTAAAAAGCGAGATTTTCCCGTGAATTCGTAAACAAGGCCAACTGCTTGCCGCCTCGCTCTCGCACGTATTCTTCTATATAAGTTAAAAACTGCGAACCGACGCCCTGCCCCTGTGCAGACGGATCTACTTCGAGCATGCTGAGATACCAGATGTCCGGTCCTAATTTCTGAAAATCGTGGCAGGGCTTGCTGGCATTTTCGTCCATGGCTATGAATCCGTTAATTTCACTCCATTTCGTATTAAGATAAACTCGCCAGAAACCATGAATGATGTACTGGAACGCGGAAGGTTTCTTGAAATTGGGAGCCTCCAGTGTTGCACGGGCAACTAGTTTGCCGTCCCGATGCACCGCCAACAAATCAGCCTTTCCATAGTTCGCCTTTAGAACGCAGCGCATAAAAATCTGCAATCCCTTTCGGCTTTTCTCCATATCAGGGAAATAGAGCGTGACGTAGTCGTAATTTTCGTACGCCCTGGCCATAATTAAGCCCGCTTCGTCGAGTTCCTCGCGAGCCTGTAATCCGAATACAAGTTCACTAGCCATATAGAGAAACCCTTACCCCTCGAGCTTTTTGTTTTGGTTTTCAACATTTCTGGGCACTTCGACATTTAAGTAATGCTTCGCCTTAAAAAGAAAACCCATTTTTTATTGAAACGTCTTCCGATAGACTTTGATTCCAACAGCGTCCGCGGCTACGCTTAGTTGTGAAATTGTGCGACGACTGTTTCAACTGTATTTCCGTACGCTAGTCTTTCTTCTCGTTCCGCCCCCTCCAGACATCTTTTTTGCGTGTCGCCCCCAACTGTCAAAAATTTGACACTTTCTTTTGCTATATTGAATGAACCCCCGAGCGGGGTGTCTGGCAGCGGTTGTTGCCGGGCTTGTGTCACCGAGGGCCGTGCGGGCTGTGCTATCCAATGAGGGGTGTATGGCTCGGTGGACCCCAAATCCGGAAACGGAATCTACAAGTAGGAATCTCAAATGGATTTTTCTGCGATCATTGCCGAAGAGCTGAATCTTGAAGTGTGGCGCGTTAGTAAGGCGCTCGAACTTATGGACCAGGGGGGCACGATCCCCTTTATCGCCCGTTACCGCAAGGACCAGACGGGAACATTGAACGAAATTGAACTCCGCGACATCAGCCACCGTCGCGACTACCTCCAAGAGCTCGTCGATCGCAAGGAAACGATTCTCAAGAGCATCGAGGAACAGGGCAAGCTCACGCCGGAACTCAAGGCTCAGATCGAAGCTTGCAAGGACAAGACTCTTCTCGAAGATATTTACGCTCCGTTCAAGCCGAAGAAGCGTACTCGCGCAACGATTGCAAAGGAACTTGGTCTGGAACCGCTCGCCCGCCTGATGTGGGCTCAGGAAAATACCGGAAACACGGCAGAAGAAATCGCCCGCATTTATTTGTCCGAAGAAAAGGGACTCGCCGATCCGCGTGCAGCCCTCAAGGGTGCCGCAGACATCCTCGCCGAAGAAGTTGCAGACAACGCAGAATTCCGCCAGTACCTCCGCAACAAGGTCGAAAAGACTGGCGTCATGGTTTCCAAGGTCAAGAAGGATTTCGAAAAGCAAGAAACGAAGTTCAAGGATTACTACGACTTTAGCGAACCGGTTGGCAAGATTCCGAGCCACCGTATGCTCGCTCTCCGCCGTGGCGAAAAGGAAAAGGTGCTCCGCCTCTCCATCGAAGTTCCGAACGAAGAAATGATTGGTTATCTGCAAAATCAGGTCATCAAGGGTGAATCTGTCTGGAAGCCGTATCTTGAAGACATGTGCAAGGACGCTTGGGAACGTTTGCTCCAGCCGAGCATGGAAAGCGAAGTGCGCCTCCTCCTCAAGGATGCCGCCGAAGAAGAAGCTTTCAAGGTGTTCTCCAAGAACCTCCAGGACGTTTTGCTTGCTGCTCCGGCAGGCCACAAGGCTGTGCTCGCGCTCGACCCGGGCTTCCGTACGGGTTGCAAGGTCGCAGTGCTCGACAAGAACGGCAAGTTCCTCGACCACGGCATCATCAAGCCGCATGAACCGTGGAACGACAAGGCTGGTGCAGCAGTTTATCTGATGAGCCTCATCGACAAGTATCAGATTGACCTCATCGCTATCGGTAACGGTACGGCTAGCCGCGAAACGGACGCTTTCTGTGGCGAAATGGCTCTCAAGTTCAAGGGCAAGGTGCCGCCGCGCGTCATCGTCTCCGAAGCCGGTGCATCTGTCTATAGCGCAAGCATGATTGCTATTGCCGAATTCCCGAAGGAAGACGTGACGACCCGTGGCGCCATTTCCATTGGCCGCCGCTTGCAGGACCCGCTTGCAGAACTTGTGAAGGTCGATCCGCAGTCTATTGGCGTGGGCCAGTACCAGCACGACGTGAACCAGCGCGAACTCAAGAAGCGCTTGGACGAAGTGGTGGAAAGTTGCGTGAACATGGTCGGTGTCGACGTGAACAGCGCTTCCGCTCCGCTCCTCTCTCATGTGGCGGGCCTCAGCAACACGCTCTCCGAAGCGATTGTGAAGTACCGCGAAGAAAACGGCGCTTATGCAAGCCGTGAAGATTTGAAGAAGGTCAAGGGCTTCGGTCCGAAGGCTTTCGAACAGTCGGCTGGCTTTATGCGTATTCCGGGTGCCGAAAACCCGCTCGATGATTCCGCCGTGCATCCTGAAAACTACGCCCTTGTCGAAAAGATGGCCGAAAAGGTCGGCGTTCCGGTCAAGGAAATGGTCGGTAATGCCGAAGCTGTGAAGGGCATCAAGCTTGACGAATTCCTCTCTGACGAAGTCGGCCGTGCTACTTTGGAAGACATCCTCAAGGAACTCCAGAAGCCGAGCCGCGACCCGCGTAAGGAATTCCGTTATGCGAAATTCGATGACCGCATCAAGACCATCAATGACCTCGTGACGGGCAGCTGGATGGAAGGCGTTGTGACCAACGTCGCTAACTTCGGTGCGTTCGTCGATATTGGTGTGCATCAGGACGGTCTCGTTCACATTTCTGAAATCAGCGACAAGTACGTGACGGACGCCAAGGACGTGCTTACGGTCGGTGACGTGGTGAAGGTCCGCGTGGTTGCTGTCGATGCAAACCAGAAGCGCATCAGCCTTTCCATGAAGCAGGAACAGACCGACGGTGTCGCCGGTGCTGGTGCTAATGGTCCTCGCGGTCAGCGCGTGGGTGGTCCGCGTGGTAACTTTGGTGGTCGTCGTGATGACCGTGGTGGTCGTCCGCAGGGCGGTATCCAGGGTCACGCAACCATTGCCGACCTTAAGAACAAGATTGCAGGGAAGGAACGCCCCGGCATGCAGCCGCAGAAAAAGCCGAATCCAGCCCAACCGCAAAAACTCAACTCCCTGCTGAAGTCCATGAAAAAAGGCTTCTAGCCGAGTGTCGCGGCAAATGTGCTTGCACAATTTGCCATGACCGAGGCGTACTTTTTGCGCTACGTAAGTAGCGCCAAAAGGTTTCTAGCCGAAGAGTTGGGGCTTGCCCCATCCAGTTAAATCAAGACTTTACTGGATTCTTCGCCATAAATGGCTCAGAATGACGATAAAGGCTGTTGGTCTCGTCACTCCATTTCAAACAAAAACAGCACTCGAATGAGTGCTGTTTTTTGTTCAATCTTACAAGATAAGCAAAGCTTCGTACCATCGCGTAACCGCGATAACTTTGCCTAAAAGCTCGATTATTGACGCCTTCGGCGTCTATGCCTCGGCTCGGATATAGCCAAATGCAAGCATTTGGCTGCATCGCTCGCCTTACGCATTATTGACGCCTTCGGCGTCTATGCCTCGGCTCGGATATAGCCAAATGCAAGCATTTGGCTGCATCGCTCGCCTTACGCATTATTCGTACTTGATCACGCCGGCCGGGCAGCTGTCAGCAGCGTCCTTGATTTCGCTTTCGTAAGCAGAGAAATCAACGCCTTCCTTCACCTGCATCTTTTCCGGAACGGAGAAGACTGCATCGCAAGTAGCTTCGCAAGCGCCGCAGGAGACGCATTCGTCGCTAGATTCATCGAGCCAAACTTTCGTAATTGCCATAAAATACCTCTTATATTGGTTGAGTTATAAGCACAATATAACAAAAAAAAGAAGCGGGAAATCAGAATTGTTGTAAAATGCAAAAAAAACGATGCTCACTACCTACTGCCTACTTCCGACTATTTCTAAATTTGCGTTAAATTTTTCGGGCTAATCCGGGCAATGGTGCTCGCCTTTCGCCTGAAAATGAAGAGGACATCGTAAACGATGAAAAAAGTGGTTGTAAAAATTGGTGGCAGCTTGGCAATCGACGAAGCCAAGTTGGCCGATTTTGTGGCGGCAGTCAGCAAGCTTCCGGCTATGGGCTGCCAAGTGGCCGTGGTGCACGGTGGTGGCAAGGACATCAACGAGAATATATCCTTGCTCCGAGAACAACCAACCTTTATCGACGGTCTCCGAGTCACGACGCCTTCTATCATGAAGATGGTCGAAATGACGCTCTCGGGTCACGTCAACAAGAAGCTCGTGCGAATGCTCCTCGAAAACAATTGCAACGCTGTCGGCCTCAGTGGCGTAGATGCCAAGTTGTTCGAAGTTGTGAAAAAGCAGGGCAAGGTGGATCTTGGCCTCGTGGGCGAAGTCAAGAAAGTCAATCCGCAGATTGTAGAAGCCCTCTGGTCTGCTGGCTTTGTGCCCGTGGTGAGCCCGATTTCTATCGGTCCTGACGAAAACGGTAAGGCTGTGAGCTGGAACGTGAATGCCGATACGGCAGCAAGCGAACTGGCTGTGGCACTCCATGCTGACCAGTTCGTGCTGGTGAGCGATGTCCCGGGCGTGATGGACGATACGAAGACCGTCATTCCTGAATTGAGCGAAGCGGCTGCCGAAAAACTCATCGAGTCTGGCGTCATCAGTGGCGGCATGATTCCGAAGGTCCGCGAAAGCTTCAAGAGTATTGAACGCGGTCTCAAGAGCATTCACATTGTCGGCTGGAAGGACGCCGAACACTTTGTAAAACAAATTAATGGAGAACTGAACTATGGCACAATCCTTGGCTAATTCGATTTTTGAAGAAGACAAGCAGTTTATCGCACCGCTTTATGGCAAAGCCAATATTGAATTTGTCCGTGGCGAAGGTTCTTACTTGTTCGATAAGAACGGCAAGAAGTATCTTGACTTTGTCGCTGGCATTGCGGTAAACGCCCTCGGCCACCAGAATGCGGCTATCAAGAAGGCTGTCGAAGAACAGATGGACAGCTTCTTTCACATTTCGAACCTTTATCCGAACTACCCGCAGGTGAATCTCGCTAAGGCACTCCTTGCTGCGACTGGTTTCGATAAGGCGTTCTTCTGCAACTCCGGTACCGAAGCGAACGAAGGCTGCATCAAGTTTGCACGTAAGTATTTCGATCGCAAGGGCGAAAAGAATCGCCAGAAGATTATCACGTTCGTGAACAGCTTCCACGGTCGTACGTTTGCAGCTCTTTCTGCAACGGGTCAGCCGGCTATCCGCGAAGGCTTTGGCTCCATGCCGGGTGACTTTGTTCACGTTCCTTGGAATGACGTGGCTGCCCTCAAGGCAGAAGTCAACAACGACACTTGCGCCATCATGCTCGAATCGCTCGCTGCCGAAGGTGGCGTGATGACCGTTTCCGATGAAATGGTCGCTGCTATCAACAGCCTCAAGAAAGAATTCGGCTGCCTCGTGATTGTGGATGAAGTGCAGGCGGGCATGGGCCGTCTCGGAACATTCCTTGGCCTCCAGAAGCATGGTATTGACGCAGACCTCGTGTCCCTTGCCAAGGCGCTTGGCGGCGGTCTCCCGCTGGGTGCTGTGCTCCTGCGCCAAAAGGTTGCAGACCAGCTCAAGGCCGGCGATCATGGCACTACGTTTGGCGGCAACCCGGTCGCTTGCGCTGTCGGTCTCGCTGTCGTGAACCAGATTGCAAAGCCGGAATTCCTCGCCAATGTGGAAGCTCGTTCCGCACAACTTAAGGCGGGCCTCGAAGCTATTGCGGCGAAGTTCCCTGCTGTGAAGGGCGTGCGTGGTGAAGGCCTTATTCTCGGCCTCGCTCTCGACGAATCGCTCCCGGTCGGTAACGTGATTGCAGCCGCCCGCGACGAAGGCATGATGGTCTTGAGTGCCAAGGGCAACGTGCTCCGTTTGCTCCCGCCGCTCAACGTCTCCGCCGCCGAATGTGACGAAGCTTTGACGAAGCTCGGTGCTGCATTCGTTATGGTTACAAAGTAAACCGCGTTTGTCTGATTTCTTTATTCACCCGCCGTTATGCGGGTGAATTTTTTATTGTAATATTTTTATAACAAAATTGCGAAATAAACTTAAAAACAAAAATAATCTTTTTGTAACATGTTTGTTAGTGTAAAAATAAGTTTAAAGCCCTCGCTTTTTCCTTGAAAATAATATATCTTTGGTTCGCGCTTTTTGGGGAAACTAAAAGGTTAGTTTGCTTGAAAAACGTTGTTGGAGTTTGGTGTTGTGTTGTTTGTAATAAGGGATTATAGACGCGTGAAACTCCGTTTCGTAAATACGCTAATATTATCGAGACTTGCGAAGCTCTCCAGTCGCTCTTTCTCGGCTCGAGCTGTTTCTGTCGCTCGGACTATTGCAATCGTATGTTGCTATAGCTGGGTTAGTTCAATGATTTTTTTAACAAAAACAAATGAATTCAAATTGGAGGGTAATTCATGAAAAGTTCAAAAATTCTGGCTACCATAGCCATTGCTTCTTTGTTTGCAGCATCTTCTTATGCTGCTAATGAAGAAATCATTGCTAAATACGGTGCCATCACCATTAAAAAAGTGAAAAACAGCGCTGGTGTTGAAAGAACTGTCGCTGAAATTGACGACAATTTAAAGGCCGCTACGACGATTACCGAAAATATCGACGTGGACTCGGTCTTTTTTACGCGCGTATTCGAAGTCGGAAATGATCAGGAATCTCGCGCTTCCACATTGATGCTTCCTTTTGACGTTGAACAGTCTGCTTCATGGAAATTGGATCTCGATTTGTTCGAATTTGTTAAAGTTGCCAAAGAAAGTAATCATAATAATTATGAAATTCATGTAAAAAACGTCAACGCAGGACACCTGAAGGCTCATACGCCTTATATCGCCCTTGCTCGTAAAAAAAACCAACAGATTGCTTTTAACGTACAATATACTGACCAGCCTAAAATTACTTTGAAACCGACTGCTGGAAATCATGTCGTCCGTCATACAGAAGGTGATTACCACTGGGATATGACAGGCACCTATGAAAATATCGAATTCAAGAATCCTAAGAACATCTATGGGTTTGCAGCTAGTGCTAGTGGAACGACTAAACTTGGTGACTTTGTAAAAGCCGCTTGCAAAGACGGCAAGTGTGCTTCGATTAGACCGTTCAGAGCATACCTCAAGTGCGTTCCGAAGAACTTGAACAAGTCTGCTGATGAAGCCGAATTGCCTGAATCAATCAAGGTATTCGTTGTTGATGATAACGGCAATAAGGGCACGACCGCCATTGGAACGCTGAATACTCGCACGGGTGAATTTGTCAAGGAAGACAACCATTGGTTCGATATGAAGGGTCGCGTGCTTGATCACAAGCCGACTGCCAAGGGCACTTACTACAACAACAAGAAAAAAGTTATTATCAAGTAAGAGGGGGAAAAAATGAATATCGAACTTGAAAACAAAACAGAAAAGAAGGCTTATGTTGCTCCTGCTATGGAAATCATGAGCATGGAACAGAATATCAATCTTCTCACCGGTTCCGAAGTGGTAATAGAAGGTCTTGATGCTGATGAATGGAATGGTGAATTCAACTAATCTGTTGATCCGCTTTTAACATTGTCCCGGCCTCAGTGCCGGGATTTTTTGTACATAAAAAAGACCCCGGCGCTTCGGCAAGCTCAGCGACCTTAATCCGGGGTGACAATTCTGATAACAACGGCTTTGTCGCGTTCTCTCGTCTTTATACATGTATCAAATGCTAGGCTCAGTTATAGGTCTGCAAGCAGCCCTGCAACATTCGCCTTACGCATTTGTCGTCTATAGCCCGCTTTGGCGGGCGTTCTTTCGTCTAATTACACGTTAAACAAGAAGTACATGATGTCGCCATCCTGCACGAGGTATTCCTTGCCTTCGGTACGGACAAGCCCTGCTTCCTTCGCGGCGTTCCAGCTGCCGTGCTTCAAAAAGTCGCTGTAGCTGAGCGTTTCGGCGCGAATAAAACCGCGTTCGAAGTCCGTGTGGATGACGCCAGCGCATTGCGGTGCCTTGAAGCCTGCGTGGAACGTCCAGGCGCGGCATTCCTTTTCGCCTGCGGTAAAGAACGTGCGCAGCCCGAGGATTTCGTAACCCTTGCGAACAACGGAATCAAGTCCGGATTCGGTCATGCCGAGTTCCTTGAGAAAATCGGCCTTGTCGGCGGGTTCCATCGCGGAGAGTTCTTCTTCAATCTTGCCGCTGATGACAATCACGTCGTGGCCGTGCTTCGCGGCGTATTCCTTCAACTGATCGACGTAGGCGTTACCCGTGAGGATGTCGTCTTCCTTGACGTTTGCGCAGTAGAAGAGCGGCTTTGCGGTAAGGAGGCCGAGGTCTTTTACGATGAGTTCCATTTCGTCGCTGTCGTGCATCACAGTGCGTGCGGCGCTACCTTCTTCCATGGTCTTCTTCAAAAGTTCGCAGGCGGCGAGGCGTGCTTTCGCTTCGGCGTTGCCAGTACGTGCAGACTTTGCTTCGGTGGCGAGGCGCTTTTCGACAGTGTCCAAGTCCTTGAGGATAAGTTCTGTTTCGATGACTTCCACATCGCGGATTGGATCAACGGAACCGTTCACGTGGATGATGTTTTCGTCGTCAAAGCAACGCACTACTTCCATGATGGCTTCGCATTCGCGGATGTGAGTGAGGAACTGGTTACCGAGACCTTCGCCCTTGGAAGCACCCTTTACAAGACCTGCGATATCGACAAATTCCGTAACGGCGGGGACGATGGATTTCGGGTTATAGACCTTCACGAGTTCGTCGAGGCGTGCATCCGGGACGCTGACCATGCCGACGTTCGGGTCGATGGTGCAGAACGGATAGTTTGCAGATTCCGCGCCAGCGTTTGTGATTGCGTTGAAGATGGTGCTCTTGCCTACATTCGGGAGGCCCACGATGCCACATTTAAAACCCATGATAATCTCCGGTTGCGGCGCAGTTCTAGACGCGCCTTCTGTTTTCGGCGGTAAAGTTAGTAATTATTGGAGTGTCGGGCAGTAGTTAAAATGCTGTTTTTACAGGCTTTCTTGAATGTAAATGTTTGTTATCGTAATTGCTTGTTTGGGCGGTATTGTCAATTACTTGACATTTTGTCAATGAACGGATTTGGCCATTTTGATAACAAAGCGTCAAATAAACATAATTTACAACCGACCAAGTTGGTCAAACTGCCGATTTGGGATTAGATTCAAAGGTGCCAGTTAGAGTTGGAGAATTGGTGCTTCTGTTATCGGATGGAGCTTCGACTCGGGCCTCTGCTAATTGCCACGAGCGTTGCCGACCAGAGGATCTAATCCCAAACGGCCATTTTTGTATTATGAGTTAATAGTTACTGAGGTCGCTTCGCGACAGTTCTAAGTTTGAAGTTACTAGTTACTAGAGATGTTCTTGTTACATCCACTAGTAACTAGTAACTATTAACTAGTAACTATTAACTAGTAACTATTAACTAGTAACTAGTTAAAGCAAATCGTCGAGGTTGATTCCGTACATCCTGACGTTGTCTATCCAAATGTCGGAACCGTTATAAACGAATATCGTGAAACGGGTAATTTTGTTGCGGGTTACGTTCCATCCGTGGTAGCTCTTTCCATCGGCATTCGTAAAGTCTTTTGGTGTGACGGCAACGCGGGCCCATTTTTCGTTCAAACTTCCTTTGTATGTAGTTTTGTAGTTCGTGTCGGATTCGACAATCGTTTCGAGAATGATTTCGTAGTCGCCATCGCCCTTGAGCCAAACTTCGACGGAATCGAGTCTGCTCAGGTCGTGTGCGTGTTCTGCAATGCGGGTGCCAATGACGACATAGCGCCCAAGCTTGTTTGCCTGGTACTGCACGTGGAGAACGTTCTTGCCGAAGGTCGCGCGGTCGGCTTTTTCGATGCCGTTCGTCGGTTTTGAGTCAAGGTTGTTCTTGACGGTTGCGCTATCGTGCGGCTGGATGTACCAGTCGAATTTGTTGTTCAGCGGTGCCGGGAGTGCGTTGTACTTGGTGCCGCTTTCGAAGTTCAAAATTTCGACGCTATTGAGGGCGGCCACAAGTGAATCGCTCAGATCCTTCCAAACGTTCACGTCTTTGAGTTTGGCGGCCTTCTTGTCGCCCCACGTGAGTAGCCACGGCCTCACGGTGTCGGCTGCGCTTTCGACGCGGATGTTAAGCGTTGCGCTATTGAGGGTCGTATCCCAGCCGTCAATTTCGAACGGGAGGAGGTTGCCGCTACCGTCGTAGAGGCGGATGTCGCTTCCATCCTTGGCGGCCTTTTTGAAGTCGAAGTTTTCGTCAGTCAGGCGCATCACTAGTACGGTCGGGAAACTGAGCGGGCGCATCCAGTCCGAAATGAGCTCGGACGGCATGAAGCGGATGGCGTTCTCCGGAATGACCTTGTTTGGATTCTCGATGAGGCCGAGGTCAACTGTGTCCTTCGATGTGACGCTTGCGGAGGTTTCGCCGATGGCATTGAGGTCTTCGGAATCCCAAGCGCTTACGGTGAAGTTTCCGCACGGTGCCCTGCGGATGATGAACTGCCCGAGGGTATCCGTCTTGACAATTTCGTTTGTACCCTGGACGGCGACCCATGCGTAATCGGCGCTATCCGGCAAATCGACAAGTCCCTTTACTGTACCTGCGGTCTTGAGCGCTGCACTGTCAAGCGTATATTCGTGGTTGAGATTGTTCAGCGTGTATTGCAAAACGATGGAGGCTTCGCCCTTGGTAAAGCTGATTGTGTAGGAACCGTCTTGGTGGTTGCCGATGCGCACCCAGCCGTTTGTATCCGTTTTGCCTTCGTAGGTGTAACGGACTGAACTTTCTTCTGTGGTGTCTGCCACGTACCATGACGGAAGCACCTGGTAGCGCACGTTGGCTGCAGGCTTCTTGCCGTCGTAAACGCGAATGGCGATGGCGTTTTCGATTTCCGTCGTATTCCCTGCCGAATCGTTGCCAATACCACACGAGGCGATGAGTCCAAGAGTGACAAAACAAAGGAGTGTGTAAAAGTATTTCATTTATTTATCCTTCTTCTTGTTGAGGGCAACGGGGAACAGGGCTAGATTGAGCTGCATGACTCGATCGGGGACAATGCATTTATCGACTCGTATCTGGATTTCCTTGCGGAATTCCTTGAGCATTTTTTTGAGATCGTCGAAGCCCTTGGAATCGACAGCCATGGTAATTGTTGAAATGTCTCTGTTTTCTGGAGGAATTTCGCTGAGCGAGCGGATGCCGAATTGCATGACCTTTGAATGGAAACTGCGGATGGCTTGAGCTTTTTCGGCGCCTTGGACCGTGATGTGCGGATCGGAAAGGCGGACTTTGCTGTTGTTGTTTATCGGTTGGATAAATCCCAGCGATTTTAAAATTTCGATACTCTCTTGCGCCTGTTCTTCGGTGATGGGCGGAATGACGCTGTTTGCGATTTCCGGGATGTCCACGTTGCCGTGCTTGACTTCGATAAGTGCACGAACCACGATGGTCCACCAGGCGCTGAGGTACTTGAGCTCGTTGTCCTTGAGCAGGTGACGCTTGACGTCCCTTAGCTGGAAGGCTTTTTGTAAAATTTCCGCTTTCGTTTTTTCGGACTTGGTGCGCGAGGCGACAATAAGCAAATCGAAATAAGCGGCCCCGCGTCCATCGAGTCCGAGCATCTTTTTAGCGGCGGGAACTGCATGTACGGGGAGATTGCGTTTTTTCTGAACAATATAATACGCATGGCTTGAGTCCAAGCCAAGTGTTTTGCCGAGAGTGCTAAAGGAATACAAGGAGTTGTGTTTTTTGTGCTCCAAGTAGTAATCCTTGATCATATCTCGGTAGTCGTCGTAATCAAAGATTTCTGCCATAACCAAACCTTCCTTAGGAAATATACTTTAAATTAAGGCTGAAAGTGAACGGTGAGTGAATCGTAAGCAGTGAAATCGGATATAATTACTAGAATTGTATGGGAATCTTTCGTGGAATGAATATGGCTCAGAAAAAAAGTAATTGGATTAGGCGAACGGTTTGCCTTTTGCCGGTGTATGTTTTGATGCTTGCGGGGTACCTGTATTACGAAAAAAAAGTCGGAGAACGCATTCGATATGAAGACATGATTGCGATGACAAATAAGTGCATTCGAGTTGGCGACTGGAAGTGTGCCGAGTATTATGTCCGGGAACTTTTAAAGTCGGAACCGAACGATACGAATTTGCAGATGCACATGGCAGGCATTCTATTTGAACAGGAACGTTATCAGGAATGTATCAGCTACATTGAATCGTTGAACTTTAAACACAAGGATTTAGATTACCTTGTTGAAAAGTCAAATGCTTTGGAACAGGAATTAAAAAATCTCGGCGTTGAAAAGTCCATGCATTTCCGCCTGGAATTTGACGGCGGCCCTTCGAAAAAAGACGTGATGGAAGCGCTTGCCGTTTTGGAAGTTGCCTACGATTCGATTAGTAATTTGTTCGACTTTTTGCCCGAAAATAAAATGTGCTTGGTGCTGTACCAAGATAAGGAATTTCAAGGGGTGGGGCCACGCCCGGATTGGGTGGGCGCCGTGTTTGACGGAAAGCTGCGTGTGCCAGTGAACATGATGGCGTATCGAGAAATTTATCGCCCCGTGTTGTTCCATGAATTGACTCATGCGTTTGTTCGTGCGATGACACATGCGCATGTGCCTTGTTGGATGAACGAAGGAATTGCGCAGGTAGTTGATGGCTCGCATAATAACAAAGAACGTCCGGCGGGAGCAAAGCCGAGTATTGAATCGCTGAGAAAATCTTTTGTGAAAGAAACGAATACAGAAAAGGCAACGAAACTTTATTGGTACTCTAGACGAATGGTCGAGGAACTTTTGAAGCGTGATGGTGGCGGTTTGGAGGCTTTCCGCAATTTTGCAAAATGTTTGCAGGATTTAAGTGAACTCAAGATGGACGGAGCGTTGCAAAAGTATTACGGAATAACTGCTAAAGATTTGTTGGAATCGATTTAATGAGTGTCGTGGTGGATTGTACGATGGATACTGCAATGAAAAATATTGTAATCTTGGCGACGGGTGGGACCATTGCTGGCGCTGGTGAACAAGGTAAAGATGTCGGGTACAAGTCGGGGGCGCTTGAAGCGCAGACGTTAATCGATGCAGTGCCGGAGTTGAAAAATGTGGCGAACATTCTTGTGGAACAAGTTTGCAATATCAATTCGGACGATATCACTTCTGAAATTTGGATTTCGCTTGCTCGGAGAATTAAGGAATTGGCGTCGGACGGGTTTGGAACATCGCACGAGAATGTCGATGGTTTCGTGATTATGCACGGAACCGATACGATGGAAGAGACCGCGTTCTTCTTGAGTTTGACGCTTGATGGTTTTGCTCCGAATGCCGCCGAGAATGTCGCGGAAAACGCCGCCAGAAGTGTCATCCTGAGCGAAGTCGAAGGAGCCAGGAAAAATGTCACCGGAAATGTTGTTTGTGATGCTTCAGAGAATGCAACGGGAAATGTCGCGAAACCCGTGATTTTGACTGGCTCGATGCGCCCAGCAACCGCTGCCGAACCCGACGGCCCCGCGAATCTTCTCTTCGCCGTTCAAAGCGCTGTTCGTTTATCGTCTTCGCTTGCGACTTGTCATGCCCGCGAAGGCGGGCATCTCCCTTTCGTTGATTCAACGGAATCCAGTGCTAGTCATTCCGGATTGTCATCCCGGCCTCAGTGCCGGGATCACCATTTATCGTTTGCGAACAACGTGCCCGTATTTGTTGCATTCGCAGGCAAGCTTATGGACGCCCGCACGGTGCAAAAAGTTCACGCAAACGATTTGGACGCTTTTGAAGAAATTTCCTCTGAACTGTCATGCCCGCCTCAGAGCGGGCACCACCCTCTCTTAAAAGCGAAAAACTCATTCAACGTCTCGTCTTTGCGCGAATTGCCGCGCGTCTCCATCCTTTACTTCAACGCTGATGCCGATGCAGAACTGGTGCGCTTTGCAGCGGAACGCTCCGCGGGTCTCGTCATTGCGGGGGCCGGTGCCGGCGAATTCTCGCAAGCGTGGGTGGCTGCAATTACTGAGATTGTTGCAAAAAAGAATATTCCTGTGGTCATTTCCACGAGAATCAATTGCGGCTCCATTGTGCCAGAGCAATTGCTTGTGTCGGGAACCATCGCTTCTTACGGCTTGCCGCCTGCTAAAGCCGCCGTATTGTTGCGCTTGGCGTTGACCGTCACGAATGATTCTGCCACCATTCAGGATATGTTTTTTTCCCTATCGCATATGTCAACCTGACCATTATCTAGGAAAACTATTGTTATGAAATTTCTTATTCAACGCGTTACAAAAGCTCAAGTCGATATCGAAGGTGAAACCGTCGGAAAAATTGACGGCAAAGGATTCCTCGTTTTGATTGGAGTAGGCGAGGGCGATACCCGCGAAATTGCGGACCGTTTTATCAAGAAAATGCTTGCACTCCGCATCTTTGCCGACGAAAATGGAAAGACAAACCTCTCTATCAAAGATGTCGGCGGTTCGCTATTGCTCGTTTCGCAATTTACGCTTTATGCCAATTGCAATAAGGGCAACCGCCCCACATTCAACGGAGCCGGCAACCCGGCGCTTGCAAATGAACTTTACGAATACATTATTGCGCAGTGCAAAAAAGAAGTTGCCGTCGTTGAAACGGGAAAATTCGGTGCCGATATGCAAGTGAGCCTCGTGAACGACGGCCCATTTACTATAATGTTAGAGTAGCACGGAATTGCTTATTCTTGTCATTCCCGGTTTAACCGGGAATCTCCTTTACTTGGAGTTTTTATGAAAAAAGATTGTCTATCGTTCACGGCTTTGTTGTTTGCTTCAACCTTGTTTATCGCATGCGCTGGTTCGCGTGACGCCGCTCCCGAAGGCGATAACGGCATGGCCGATACCCCTTGCACAGAATGCGGTACGCAAGGTGAAATTGAATTGAAAATCACGGACGAGAAATTCTATCGCGAATGGAACCCCGAAGCCTTTGGCCGTATTGATTCCAACGCCGTCGTGGGTGTATTCCCGTCGCTCAAGGTGACTGCAAACCGTCCCGAAGAATGCAAGATGTGCCATAGCTTTAGTGCCGATGCACTCGATTTTGACCTTGCGCGGGTGGAAGATTCCCTCTTCGCAAAAGCGTTCCCCAAAATGACTCGTGAACTCATGCTTCCGGGAATGCGTGTCCCCGAAGCGGATTCCGCTTATTTGGATACGTTGTCTTTAAAATTGCTTGCCGAAAAGTTTGTCGAAAATAAACGCCTCGATGACGTGACTCCGTGGAAAGAGCGCGATGGTGTGGAACAGACTCTCGCTCGCCAACTCCCGTTCGAATTTTCGAATCAGCTGAATGGGATTGCAAGCCGCTATGAACTCCGTTACCTGACCATCCCTCTGCTGCTTGAAGTGACGATGGATCCCGACCTCGGTAAAAAAGGGGGCTACACCTGGAAAATCGTATGGAGCATGTGGGATGCCCGCTACGGTGAACTGCTCTGCCTCACTTATTCTGAATTTACCGCCGCAACGACGACCCGCGTAGCGCCCGAAAAAGAATGGGCCGAACCGTTTGCTTCAAGACTCTGGAAAATGTTCAGCACCGACGTCGCGCATTTCGAGAATCACTAGAGCGACTACGTCGCAGTTCTGAGTTTTAAGTTACTAGTTACTAGATTGCTTAAATCAAGAAGCATTTTCTCTTAAGTCCACTAGTAACTAGTAACTAGTAGCTAGTAACTAATTACTATATTCTCCCTCATGAACACTCCATTTTACGTCTTTATGAAGCTTTTGCCGAAGAATGCCGTGAGCCGCATCTTTGGTGCGTTTACGCGTTTGCGCATCCCGTTCTTGAGCAAAATTGCCCGTAACGCTTTTGCAAATTATTATAAGCTGGATATGTCCGAAGCCGAATATCCGCTGAGCCATTACAGGAACATCGGTGAACTTTTTATCCGCAGGCTCAAGCCGGGCATGCGTCCCGTTGCTGATGCCGAAGTCGTGAGCCCTGTCGATGGAGTGCTTTCGCAGACAGGCACGTTCGATGGCGATAGCCAAACTTTGATTCAGGCGAAGGGCAAAACTTATACGCTCAAGAGCCTTTTGCGTAATGATGAATTGGCAGAACGGTTCAAGGGCGGCGCTTTCGCAACGATTTATCTGGCACCGTTCAATTACCACCGCATCCACAGCCCTGTCAGTGGTGACCTTGTGCTTTCGAGCTATTGCCCGGGAACGCTGTGGCCGGTGAATGTCGGGAGTGTCGAACGCGTGGAAGGCCTTTTCTGCATCAATGAGCGTTTGACGAGCCAAATCCGCTTGCAGGACGGTTCCGAGATTCTCGTGGTCAAGGTGGGCGCGACGAATGTCGGTCGCATTGGCGTCGTTTATAGCGATTCCATCATAACGAATGCGGGCAAGTTGCCGCGTGACAACAAGCGCATGGACTGGATTCCGAATCAGCAGTTCTCGTTTGAAAAGGGCGGTGAACTCGGTCGTTTTGAAATGGGCAGCACCGTGATTCTCGTGGTCGATAAGAAGATTCGCGAACGTCATCCGGACCTGTTCAAGTCTCGTCTTGGACAGGCGGTAAAGGTGGGCGAGGCGCTTTAGTTGCGCTTTGTAAGGGGCTGTCGCGGTGGTCTCGGTAAAAAAGTTCATTCACGACGAGCCTTCGCTTTTCAAGGCTTCAAAAGCTTTTGTGGCGTTCTTTAGCAAGTGCGCTGATCCCATTGTCTATGTTGCTCGCAAAATGTCTAATCCAAATGTGCAGATTGCATGGACTTTGTTAGGAACAACCTTATTTCAGGATCGTTCCTATCCTGATATTTTGCGGCTTCTTACAAAGCTTTACGAAAAATTCCCGGACGATAAGCTCTGGACTCTTCCGGTGCCGAAAGCATCCGAAATTGAAGAGGTTGTCGAACAAACTTTCAACAGCCGTAACTGGTCCGTCTTCGAAAATGTTGCTGGGATATTTTGGAGTGTTGGGCTTTTTGTCCGCCGCCATCCTGACCTTGTCACATGGGCTCGTGAACGCACTCCCGAAGAAATGTGGCGCGACTTGGGTGAAATCTATTTCATGGGACGTTCGAATCCGCGGCCTAAGGCGTGCGCTGCGGTTTATCGGTTGATTTCTCCTGCTCCGATCGGGCTAGGACTTGCGTATCGCGACGATTTCAAAATTCCACCCTTACCGCTTACGATGGGGGCACGTCGTTTTTTGGCGATGCTTGGCCCAGCGAAAGATGGTGGTTTTTCGGAACTCGAACCACAAAAAAAGCAGAAACTCGCGAACGACTATTTTGTGGCGCTTTCTCCTGAAAACCCTTATTTTGCGGCTCATTCGCTTCAGTTCTTTCTTGAAAACGGAACGGATGGGTTTATCTGTCGTGAATTGACTTCGCACTGTTCCAAGTGCCCTCTTTATGAGTATTGCAATTACGCGGAGGCCCGCAACCGCAAACCGGATGTGTATTAAATTTTATGTGTATGAATCGACTTGCTGCGAATTTGTTTCCGAAAATGTTTTGCCTTGTGGTGTGTATTGTCGCCCTGCTTTTATGCGCTTGCGAGAAAAAAGTAGAAGAACATGTGGACTATTCGCTGATTTGCTATAACGATGTCTGGCCTATGGACGATATTCGTGTGGATGAACATCCGAATACGGATATCAAAGCTCTTGAAAAGCAAATAGATTTGCGCTATCCGATGATGATTGGCGATACGCTTGATGTGTCTATTCTGGAATTCAAGAGAGACGTCTTTGCTTTGGATTACTACATCAACAGCGGTCGCTTTCAGGGAATCGTCCCGATTCTTCGCGGCTCGTTCTTGGAACAAAGTATCCGTTCCGGCGCCCGAATCTTTATTTTTAAGCATGACAGTTTCCGCCGTTACGAACGCAGCGATCTTGAAAATTACGTGCGTCAGTTCCCGAACGCTCGTCATGGAGGGTTCCCGCAAGAATTCTTGAGCCTGCCGTTCGAACATCGCGAGCCAGGACACACCTCGATTCAGACAAAGTATTTTATCGGCGTCAAGGCTTATTTTCCGGTGCTTGCGCAGAGTTACAGGGATTCCGACCTGCAGTGGAACGTCGCCCGCAGTTGGGACCTTGTCGAAGAAAACGACTTTCTCGCTTGGGGACGCCAGCTGAACATTGTACAGCCGAGGGGCGTTTATCGTGAAGCTTCGACGCTCTATTTCAATGCGGGGGAGGGCGTCAACGGTATGGCGACAAGACTTCCTGGCGGTCGTGTGGTGGCGGTTTGGGGCTATCTCGACTGGACAGATCTCGAACGCAAGTTCTTTACCGCAAGCGACCGCGTCTATGGCGCTAGGTATTAGAGCTTTGGGCTATGGGCACGCTTCGCTCTGGGGTCGCTTCGCTTTGGGCTATGGGCCCGGGCTTTGCCCTCTGGGCACGCTTCGCCGCGGTAAGCAGTGGTTAGTAAACAGTGGCTAGTAAACAGGGCGGCTTCGCCGCTATTTAGACGAGAGAACGGCTCTTTGAGCCTACAGACGAAAGACGAAAGGTGAATAATGGTGCTTCGCACAGATAAGGTTATGAAAAGTGTAGATTTCTCTCGTCTCTCGTCTCTCGTCTCTCGTCTATAATCTATATTAATGACATGGCTATTGAAAAACTTGCTGAAACTCTTTTAGAAAAGCTCCGCTTCATCACGAAAGCGGAAACCGTCATTGGAGACCCTATCCAGGCGGGTGAATCTACTGTTATTCCTGTAAGCCGTGTGTCCGTTGGCTTCGGCTTTGGCGGTCACCAGAACAAGGGTGATACTTCGGCGTCCGGCGGTGGTGCTTCGGTCGATCCGGTGGCATTCCTCGTCATCAGGGGCGATGATGTTCGCATTATGCCTATCACCAAGGATAGCTCGCTAGTCTCGAAGGTCATGGAAATTGTTCCTGAGATTGCGAATAAATTCACGTCCAAGAAAGACGGCGATAAATAGTCGTTCAAAACGTTTCTTGAATCCGGGCCTGTCTATGGACAGGCTTTTTTCTTATCCGGAAAGTTGTAACCATTAAACTCCAGACGTTGTGGTTTGGAGTTTTTTTTTGTGCGTTTGAAAAAAAAACATGGCAAAAAGGTGATAAATGGAAGTTTTTTGGTCAAAATGGAACTTTTTGTCGCTAAAATTTTTGAGAACATTTTTTATTGTGATGGAAATCGCAATTTTTGATTTTTTTTATAAAAATTGCTTTTTTCTATTGACAATGGCGATTTAAAAGAGTATCTTTCTATATGTAAAGAACGAGAATGACAAGCCTTTGGGTGTATGTGGATTAGTAATTTTGAGAACATTAAAGGTTCTAATTCATTCTCCAAGTTTCGCAAGGTGAATTGGTGCATTTTGTGAAACGCCCGGCACGGGGTCATACGTGCCACAAAATCCTCCTCCAAGGCGCCGTAATGGCGTACTCCTAACACAAAAAATAGGGCCTCCTCATGAACAATGAGGAGGTTCTTCTTTTTTAATACTTGTGCGCCTTTTTTTCATGCCCCGCACCGACGTCTTTGACTACTTGCAGCAAAGCTGCTTAGTAGTCATGATCCGCGTATGGGGAGGGCTTCTCCTTTCTGGGGCATCTCCTTCTTCAAACGAAAAATGCCCCGGCATTTTTGCCGAGGCTTGAATTTTTTTTCGCGCGGGGTGCGGGCTCTTGGTTAATTAGCCGAGCACCTTCTTTTCGAAGTCGCCGAGGCAGTCAACGAGGGCCTGAACGCCTTCGACCGGCATTGCGTTGTAGATGGAAGCGCGGAAGCCGCCGACGGAGCGGTGACCCTTGAGCTGCTGCAGACCGCGGTCCTTAGCGAATTCGAGGAATTCCTTGGCGAGGTCGTCAGCCTTGTCGGCAGCGACTACATCCTTGTTGAACACGAACGGGACGTTCATGATGGAACGGTCTTCCTTGGCGGCGGTACCGACGAACACCTTGGAGTTGTCGAGGGCGCTGTAGAGGAGGGCTGCCTTGGAGCGGTTCACCTTTTCAATCGCTTCGACACCGCCGAATTCCTTGAGCCACTTGAGAGTACGGTTCATCACGTACACGGCGAATACCGGAGGCGTGTTGAACATGTTCTTTGCGTCGATGTGGGTCTGGAAGTTCAGCATGGTAGGAATGGTGCGGTTCACCTTGCCGAGCAAGTCCTTGCGGATGATGGTCACAGTCACGCCAGCGCAGCTGATGTTCTTCTGGGCGCCGCCATAGACAACGCCGAAGTCAGAGACGTTGATCTTGCGGGCGAGGAAGTCGGAGCTCACGTCAGCCATGAGGAAGCCGGACTTCGGCTTCGGGAAGTTGTGCCATTCCGTACCGTAGATGGTGTTGTTGGCAGTCACGTGGAGGTACGTGGCGTTGTCGCTCAAGTCGAGATTCTTGTCGATGCGGCTGTAGATTTCGGACTTGGTGTCGCAAGCAACGTGTGCGTTACCGAACTGCTTGGCTTCCTTGTAGGCCTTGTTTGCCCACACGCCGGTGAGGGCGTAGTCAGCCGTGGCGTTCTGGTCGAGGAAGTTCATCGGGAGCATGCAGAACAAAAGTGAGCAACCACCACCGAGGAACACGATATCGTAGTTTTCAGGAATGCCCATCAAGTCGCGGAGGAACTGTTCGGTTTCCGCAAACATATTCTCAATCGGCTTTGAACGGTGACTCATGGAGAGAATACTGATGCCGCTATTTGCGTAGTCGATGCATGCAGCAGATGCTTCCTTGAGTGCCTGTTCCGGCAGGACAGACGGTCCTGCGCTAAAGTTATAGACTTTGTTTGCCATTGTAGTGTTCCTTTTTAGGGGTTTATGCCCGTTAGGGCTAAAAAATTACGGGGTAAAAATAGCAAAAACAGCTCCGTCCGGCTATATCCACAATAATAAAAAGATTCTATGTATCGCAATAGGGCGATGAGGGGTATGTTGTGAGGTCACCCGCTATGGCGGGCTTTGTGGTATGTGGTCACGACCTTTGGTCGCGTTGAGTAAAAAAAGCGGACAGAAGTCCGCTGAAAAATGATGGAATATTTGTTGCTTCGAAGCGAAGTCAGAGGGGCGTCGCCCCGTTCTCAAAACTAGTAACTACTAACTAGTAACTCGCCTACACTCCAAGCGCTTGAATCGCTGCCTTGTACTTCTTGAGACGGAACTTCGTCTTGAGTTCGCGGCGTTCCTGACGATGGATGTACTTGTCTTCAAGGAGCACGTTCAAGATGGCGCTCTTGGCCTTGGCTGCTGTCGGATTGTCCTTAAGTGTTTCGACAAAGCGGACGAAATCTTTTTCGCGGGCGTCGTAGGTCGCATCTTCGGCGGGTACGCCCTTTTCCATGAGGTGGCAGCTATATTCGTCAATCCACGCTTGGTTTTTATGATAAGTCATCTTTTGGATGAGTTCAACCATGTCTGCCGGAACGCCCATCTTGATCATGTCGTCCGGAGTTTTCTTGGTGCCTGATGTAATGGAATCTTGCAAAATAGCTAGAACTTGGACATCTTCCGGTTCGCCTTTGTTCTTGAGATAATCGGCGACATTCTGTAGAAAATCAATGTATGGTCCGCCAGCCTTGTCCTGCTGGCCTTTGTGGACGGAATCCGCAATTTTGTAGGCGTCTTGATAAGAGAGCATTATTAACCTTTTTTTTAAAACCTCGAGCATCGGCGATGCCCATATCCTCAATATATATAATGCGAAGGAGAATGTGAGAACTGTTTTTACAATTTATGGCAAAAAACGAATCATCTCGAAAAGTTCTTGAATGTAAAAATGTTTTTACATTCAAGAACGCGTTGTGGAGGGAACTTTTCATTTTTAAAAATTTCAAAAAAACAGAAAATTTTAAACTTTTTGTCTAGGATAATTAGCGAAATATCTAAATTTAACTGCAAAATTGGAAATGTTGGTGTATATGTCAAGAGATATCGTGTTAAGCAAGTCTAGCAAGATTTATGTTGCGGGCCACCATGGATTGGTTGGATCTGCCATTTGGAATAATTTGAAATCCCGTGGGTATAATAACCTTGTCGGTCGAACCCACAAGGAACTTGATTTGACAGACCAATATGCGGTCAAGAAATTTTTCGACGAAGAACAGCCCGATGCCGTGGTGCTTGCGGCGGCATTTGTCGGCGGCATTATGGCCAATTCGCTCTACCGCGCCGACTTCATGATGATGAACATGAAGATTCAGTGCAACGTGTTCAGCGAAGCCTATGCGCACAATGTCAAGAAATTCTTGTTTCTCGGCTCTACTTGCATTTATCCGAAGAATGCTCCGCAGCCCATGAAAGAGGACGCCCTCCTCACGAGCGAACTCGAATATACGAATGAGGAATACGCCATCGCAAAGATTGCGGGCCTCAAGATGTGCGAAAGCTACAACCTGCAATACGGCACCAACTACCTTGCGGTGATGCCCACGAACCTTTACGGCCCCAACGACAACTTCCACCTGGAAAACAGTCACGTGATGCCGGCCATGATGCGCAAGATTTATCTCTCGAAGCTCATCCACGATGGCGATTGGAAGAGCATTAAGATTGACATGGACAAACGCCCTGTCGAAGGTATCAATGGCGATGCCTCCCAGGAGGAAATCTTGAAGGTTCTCGCCAAGTACGGCATCGAAAACAACAAGGTAACGCTCTGGGGTACCGGCAAGCCGCTCCGTGAATTTCTGTGGAGCGAAGACATGGCCGATGCGTCGGTGCATGTGCTTTTGAACGTGAACTTTAGCGACATCATTGGCATCGAGAAATACTCCAGCGTGCATTACGGGGCAAGCGTCGATGGAGCCGTTGACCGCAACCATAGCGCAGGCCGCGGTGGCGCCATCCCGAAACTTGGCGAAATTCGTAACTGCCACATCAACGTGGGCACAGGCAAGGAACTCACCATCCGCGAACTCAGCGAACTCGTCGTGAAAGCGGTCGGCTTCGAAGGCGAAGTCGTATTCGACGCAAGCAAGCCCGATGGCACCCCGCGCAAGCTCATCGACGTAAGCAAGCTCCACAGCCTCGGCTGGACACACAAGGTCGAAATCGACGAGGGCGTACAGAAGTTGTTTGATTGGTATAAACAGAGCCTCGCTCATTAACGTCATTCTGAACGAAGTGAAGAATCCAAGCGAAATCAAAAAAATATGACTGAAAAACGCAATGTTGCTTTGATTACAGGTGTTACTGGACAGGACGGTTCCTACCTTTCTGAATTCCTTTTGGCCAAAGGTTATGATGTCCACGGCATTATCCGCCGTTCCTCTGTTGATTATCGTGAACGTATTGCCCATCTCGAAGGTAAACAGAATTTCCATTTGCACTATGCCGACATGGGCGATTCCATGAGTCTCGTAAAGGTCGTGGGCAAGGTCCAGCCGACCGAAATCTACAACCTCGCCGCACAGAGCCACGTGCAGGTTTCTTTCGATTCTCCTGAATTCACTGCCGATGTGGATGCCACAGGCGTTCTCCGCGTGCTGGAAGCTGTGCGCACCAACCATTTGGAAAAGACCTGCCGCATTTATCAGGCAAGCACCAGCGAACTCTACGGCAAAGTAGAACAGGTTCCGCAAAACGAGAACACCCCGTTCCACCCGTACAGTCCGTATGCTGTAGCCAAACTTTATGGTTTCTGGATTATCAAGGAATACCGCGAAGCGTACAACATGTTCTGCTGCTCCGGCATTTTGTTCAACCACGAATCCGAACGTCGTGGCGAAACATTCGTGACCCGTAAGATTACGTTGGCTGCATCCCGTATCGCCCAAAACAAGCAAGACTGCTTGTACCTTGGCAACCTCGACTCGTTACGTGACTGGGGCTATGCCAAGGATTACGTGGAATGCATGTGGCTCATCCTCCAGCACGACAAGCCAGAAGACTTCGTGATTGCGACCGGCGTGCAGCATACCGTCCGTGAATTTGCGACCCTCGCGTTCCGCCATGCAGGCATAGAACTCCGCTGGGAAGGCGAAGGCGTGAACGAAAAGGGAATCAACGTCGCGAACGGCAAAGTTGTCGTGGCCGTGTCCGAAGATTTCTACCGACCGACTGACGTGGTGAACCTCTGGGGTGACCCGACCAAGGCCAAGAAGGAACTCGGCTGGAATCCGCAGAGAACTTCGTTCGAACAGCTCGTGAAACTCATGGTTGATAGCGACATGCGAAAGGTCGCTGCGGATACCGTCGCTGGCCATGTACGTACTAATCTTGCTGAATACTTAGAGAAGGGACTGGTGAAGTAGATTTGGTTGAATAAAGGGATGGGATTGTATGCTTCGTATCAAAAATTTGAATCTTCTCTGCAGCCGCGCTGATTTGGCTAATTTACCGGAAGGCAAATTGTTGATTAATACCATTAATGCGTTTTCGTATAACAACGCTCGTAAAGACGTGTTGTTTGAGGAAGCGTTGACGAAGGGAGATGTCCTCATTCCTGATGGAATTAGCATTGTTCGTACATGTCATTTGTTGAAAGCGAAATCTCGGCCCAAAGAACGTATTGCAGGTTGGGATTTATTCACGTTCGAAATGCATCGCCTTAATAAAAAGGGTGGGAAGGTGATGTTCTTGGGGTCTAGTGAAAAGGTTCTTGGGTTGATTCAAAAAAATGCAGCTTCCCGTTATCCGAATTTAGAGGTCGTGACTTATTCTCCGCCTTACAAGCCCCAGTTTACGGTTGAAGACGATTTGAATATGGTGAAGGCTATTAACGATGCCGACCCGGATTTGTTGTGGATTGGTATGACGGCACCTAAGCAAGAAAAATGGACTTATGCTAACTGGGATCGAATGAATATCCACTGCCATGTCGGCACAGTGGGGGCGGTCTTCGATTTTTTTGCAGGGACCCACAAGAGGGCGCCGGAAATTTGGCAAAAGCTGGGTTTGGAATGGCTTTATCGATTGCTTGCAGAACCTCGCCGTATGTGGCGCCGGTATATTATAGGCAATGTGGAATTTATAAGTTTGGTTGTTCGTGAACGATTTGGCTTTTAATGAAAATGCCTCAGAATTACTCTGAGGCTTTAATATTTTTCGTTTTGTATTGATCGCTTGAGTTACGTCTGGAAGTTCTTCCCGAGTATCGCGGAGACGTTCTTCAGGATGCCCTCGGCGACGTCAGGCTTGTTCATGGAATAGACGTGTACGTTCGTGATGCCGTTGGCGTACAGGTCGATAATCTGGTCGGTTGCATAGATGATACCGGCCTGCTTCATGGCGTCTGGGTCGCTACCGAACTTATCGACAAGCGACTTGAAGCGCTGCGGCATGAACGAGCCCGAGAGCTTGATGGCGCGTTCGACTTGGTTTGCGTTCGTGATGGGCATGATGCCGGGGAGCACCGGGCAGTTGACGCCGGCATCGCGGAGCTTGTACAAAAAGCTGAAGAAAAGGTTGTTGTCGAAAACCATCTGCGTCGTGAGAAAGTCTGCACCGGCTTCAACTTTTTCTTTGAGGTGTTTGATGTCTTCGGCTTGGTTCGGGCTTTCGGGGTGCTTTTCGGGGTAGCAGGCTGCACCGATGCAGAAGTCTGAATCGCTCGCCTTGAGTTCGCGGATGAGTTCAACGGCGTGGTGGTAGTCGCAGTCGCCACGGCCATTCGCGATAAGTTCCGGCGTCAGGTCGCCACGGAGCGCCATCACGTTCTTGATGCCCGCGGCCTTCATGTCTTCGATGCGCTGGTGGATTGTATCCTTGTTGCTTGAAATGCACGTCAGGTGGGCGAGCATCGGAATGTTGAATTTGTATTTGAGGTTCTTTGCGATTTCCAGCGTGTATTGGCTGACGCCGCCGCCTGCACCGTATGTAACGCTCATGAATGCGGGATGGAGCGCTGCGATGGCTTCAGTTGCTGCTTTTACGTTCTCAAAACTCGTTTCTTTCTTCGGCGGGAACACCTCGAAGGAGAGGCTCATCTTGTCTTGCTTCAGGATGTCGATAATCTTCATTGTATCTCCGTGCGATTCTATATCGCGCTTTTGATTTATGCAAATATTTAAATTCATGCATAAATGTAGATAAAATTGCCAATAATGGCAATGGGGAGGATGTAAAAAAACTATATTGATTTGAAAAACTCCCTGAAGGTGAAATATG
>CAMKLO010000028.1 GCA_946413655.1 uncultured Fibrobacter sp.
GGAGGACTTTCCGACGTTCGGTCGTCCAATTATGCACACTATAGGTAATTTCATCGAATGTAAATATAGAAATTGTGTCTAGGGGGGGATGGTAATTAGGAGGTTGGAGTTACTAGTTCTGAGTTACTAGTTACTAGAGAGAATCACTAATGACTATTGACCTATGACCAATAACTATTGACCAATGACTAAAGACCAATAACTAACATCTTTTTTCATTCTTTCCCGCAAGAATAATATATCTTTGTAGTGTATTTATTTAGAGTTTTTCCCCACAGGTGGGAAGGACATACGAGGTTACTTTGGCTTCCATAAACGGAAAGACGGAAACTCTTTGCATTTTCGGGCATCCGGTTGCACACAGCAAATCGCCCGCCATGCACAACGCCCTTTTTGACGCTCTCGGCATCAATGCGGCGTATCTCCCCTACGCTCCAGAACCTGAAAATTTTGCCAAAGCCATAGAAGGCTTCAAGGCGATGAAGTTCCGCGGCGCAAACGTCACAATTCCCTACAAGACGGAATTTTTCAACGCAGACGGTTCTCCCCGCCTTGTCGATGAACTTTCGGAAATTTCGAAGTTCACCGGCAGCGTGAACACGCTCTACTGGAAAGACGGAATTGTTGGCGGATCTCTCTGCGGTACGACCACAGACCCGTATGGTTGCGTGCGAAATCTCGAAGAGAATGGGGTCAATCCGACAGGCAAAAAGATTGCATTACTCGGAAACGGAGGCGCCGCCCAATCCATTGCGTTTACGCTTGTGGAGCAAGGAAACGAGCTTACAATTGTTTGCCGCACCAAAGAAAAAGGCGAATCGCTCGCAAGTTCATTGAACAAGTTTTTCCAGTCAGGCAAAGCGGGCAACAAGAATTTCAAGGATGCTCAAGTCACGACGTTTTCCGACTTTGCAAGTGTCTCCACCAATTTCGACATTATCATCAACGCCACTTCGGTCGGCATGACTCCGAACGTTGACGCATCACCGCTCACCGAAGATAGCCTCCACGAAGGTCAAGTCGTCTGCGATATCGTTTATACCCCACCTCGCACCAAGCTTTTGCAAATGGCAGAAGCCAAGGGCTGCAAGATTGTGACCGGCGAAGGCATGCTAGTCCACCAGGGGCTGGAAAGTTTCAAGAAATGGTTCCCTAAAGAAACAGAGAACAAGACAAACGAAGAACTCACCGCGATTATGCGCAAAGGAATGCAGGGCTAAGATGAAGAAGCATTTATACTTTACCGGATTTATGGCCAGCGGCAAAAGCCGCACAGGTCGAGCCCTCGCAGACCGTCTCGGACGCCCGTTCGTCGATACAGACAATGTCATTGTCGAACGCGCCGGAAAATCCATCAATGATATTTTTGAACAGGATGGAGAAGCCGCATTCCGCAAGATGGAACGCGATGTGATTGCAGAAATCGCACAGAGCGAGAAACCGTTGATTGTTTCCCTTGGCGGTGGCGCCCTGACTCAACCCGAGAACCTGAAAGTCATCCGTCAAAACGGAACCATCATTCGCCTGTGGGCAAGACCCGAAATCCTTTCAGAACGCATCGGACGCAAGAACACGCGTCCGCTGCTTGCCAACCTCACAGACGAAGAACGTCTTGAGAAAATCAAGGTCATGCTCAAGGAACGCGAAAAGAATTACGCCAACGCGGATTTCAGCGTCGAAAGTTCAAACGACTGTTCCGAAGCCCATGTTTCGGAACGCATCATGCACATGCTCAAGTTCTGGGAAAGCCATGCGCTGGACGTCTATCCGAGCGAAGGTGGGCGCTACCCGATTTTCATCGGCAAGAACATCGTGCCGGATGCGGCCATCATGCTCGAAGGACTACGGCTCTCGCCCACGTATGAATTCTTGATTTGTACAGACACGACAATTGCGAGGGAACAGAGCATAAAGCTTTCGGAACTCCGCGGCCAGGCGGGCCGTTGCCCGATTTTCAAGTTCCAGGCTGGCGAAGGCCACAAGACGCTCCATAACTTGAACCAGCTGTACAGTTTTATGCTGCATCGCGGCTATACCCGCAAGAGCTGCCTTTTGCAGTTCAGCGGCGGTGTTGTCGGTGACATGGCAGGCTTCGGAGCGGCTACATACCAACGAGGCATACCATTCGTACAATTCCCGACAACGCTTCTGTCGATGGTCGATAGTTCCGTTGGCGGCAAGGTCGCCGTGAACCATGCCGAAGGCAAGAACATGATTGGCGCATTCTACCAGCCGAAAGCGGTTGTCTGCGACATTTCCGTACTGAACACGCTCCCGGCCAACGAGTACCTCGCGGGGCTTGCGGAAATCGTTAAGTACGGCGTGATTTACGACGAGGAATTTTTCACTTATCTTGAAAACAACGTCGAGAAAATCAAGGCTCACGACTTTGACGTGTTAAAGCACATGATTTTCCGCAGTTGCCAAATCAAGGCCGAAGTGGTCGGCATCGACGAAAAGGAAGCCGGACTCCGCGCCATCCTCAATTACGGGCACACATTCGGTCACGCCATCGAAAAACTGACCCATTACGAACTGTTCAGCCACGGAATAGCGGTATCGCTTGGCATGAGAGTGGCAGCACGCGCCGCAGTCCTCCTCGGAAAGCTCACGAAAGAAGAGGAACAGCGACAAAACGCCCTCCTCGACGCCCTCGGTTTCCCAAAGACCTTCAATGTGGATGTCGAAGGGGCGTGGACCGCAATGGCCGTCGATAAGAAGGCTGAAAAAGGCACTCGTGTTTATATTTTGCCTACAAGGATTGGAAAGGTCGAAAAAGTTTGTAATATTGATAAGGGTATTATCGCAAACGCCTGGAACGCCATCCGGGCAAGTGAGGTTTAGATGAGCATCTTGGTTACCGGAGGTACGGGATCGCTTGGATTCAGCATATTGTCAAACTTGACTGGTACTAATCACGAACTCTACAGTTTCAGTGACGAACTTCCGCAGCCCTGGCAAAAAGTCGAAGGCGTCCAATACTTGACGGGCGACCTGCTGGATTTCAGAAACGTCCAGGAAATGATTCAGAAAGTTTCCCCGACGCACATCTATCACTTGGCTAGCCAATCTTCCGTGGGACTCAGCTACAAGAAGCCTTACGAAACGCTCAACATCAACTTGCTTGGCACGCAGACGCTCCTCGAAGCCGTGCGCCAGGTCGTACCGAAAGCAAAAGTGTTGCTCCTCAGCAGTAGCGAAATCTACGGCCGCACGGAACAGCAGCTGACTTACCTGCACAAGGAAACCGACCCTCCCAACCCGCTCACGCCGTACGCCACATCCAAAGCGTGCATGGAAATTCTCGGCAACCAGTTCCGCAACGCGAACGGCCTCCATATCGTGTTCGCACGCCCGTTCCACTTTACGGGGCCCCATCACAGCCGCCGCTTCGTGATTCCCTCCATCGCCTACCAGCTGGTCAAGATAAAGTATTACGGAGCCGAGCCGGTCATCTATTCGGGAAGCCTTGACGTAAGCCGTGACGTCGTCGATGTGCGAGACGTTGCACGCGCCGCCATCCAGATTTTGAATACGGCCGAATCGGGCGAAGCGTTCAACATCTGCTGCGGAAAATCCTATACGTTCCGCGAGCTCGTAGAAATGCTCGTCGATATCTCCGGCGTCAGCGTCGATTTCAGGTTCGACCCCGGTTACGACCGCAGCAACGACATCCCGCTTTTGATCGGCGACCCCACAAAAATTATGGCACTCGGCTGGAAACCCATGATTTGCATGGAAGATTGCCTCTCCGACTTGTTCAACGAGATGGTCGTCCGCCGCCGCGTGGAGCTCAAAATGGGCATGGGTCGCGACTTGCGCCTGTAACTCGCTCAATTTAGAAGCCATTCATCCTCAAAAAACGCAGTTCAGCGAATTTCTACAATAAAGCTGTTCCACTGGAGCCGCTTTTTTTTATTTTTTTAGCATGAGATTACAAATAAAAAATTTTGCTTTGGGGATTTGTACCCTCTTTTTCTTTTCTACGGCAATACACGCCGCAGAAGTTTCCGCTCCACAAGGTGCTGACAGGGCGCTCACCGTGAACGACTTTATGCCGCACCAGGCAATTTCCAAGGAATATAACGAAACCTGGAGTTACCAGTTCGTGTTCGACAACGGGACACGTGCTTTCGTGAACTATTCCGTCCTCAACGTGCCAGGATCTGGCCGTAAAATCGGCTGCGACCTCAATTTCTGGAACTTCAAGGGAAAAACCTATTCTGTCGGTCGTCAATATCCGCCCGAACGCCTTGTCGCCAACAAGGAAAAGGCGACCATCACCATCAAGACCGATGAGTACTTGCTCGAAAACAAGCCGGGCAAGGGCCACCACGTCATGTTCAGCGCCGACAAGGGCGGAAAGTTCCTTTTGGACGTGACGTTCGAAAGCGCCGTGCCGGGCATGGTCCCCGGAAACGGAGTTTGGACTTTCGGCAAGGAAAAGTTTGCGCAGTACATCCACATCCCGTATGGCAGAGTTACTGGTAAAATCGCCTACAACGAAGACACCTTGACCGTCAAGGGTTACGCCTACATGGACCAGACATGGCAAACGGCCCAGGCAACAGACATTGCCAGCCGCACCATCAACTTCAGCACTAACGAAAAGGCCTCCATGTATGCCGGACGCATTACCCTCACGACAGACGGTCAGCTGATGGGTTATGCTCTGTACAATGGCCAACAGGGTACGAAAGTCGCCATCCCGACAAAAATCAAGGAAGGTGGCACCGACTACAACGGCAAGAAGTTCCCCAAGACGACGTTAGCTTTTGAATGGAAAAACGGGATTCCGCCGATGGTGTTCCCCGTGAACAAGGTGCTGCAGAAGGCTTCGCTTTTGGACAAGGTCGAAGGCTGGTTCGCCAAGAAGGCTATGAAAATCGCTGCGGGCGGCGAAGTGCTGTTCTACCGCGGTCGTAGCCAGAACGGGCTCGGCAAAAAAATCGACTGGGCAATTACCGGGGTCAAGGATTAATGACAAAATTTAGACCCTGCATTGATCTGCACGACGGAAAAGTAAAGCAGATCGTCGGGAGTTCACTCTCCGATAGCGGAGCGGGGCTCCAAACCAATTTCGAGACAGACCGTTCGTCTGCCTGGTTTGCCGAACTCTACAAGAAAGACGGCATCAAGGGCGGACACGTGATTATGCTTGGCAAGGGGAACGAAAGCGCGGCAAAGGACGCGCTTTCAGCGTATCCGGGCGGGCTTCAAGTGGGCGGAGGAATCAACGCCCAGAACGCTCAAGAGTATATTGAAGCGGGAGCTTCACACGTGATTGTAACGAGCTGGATTTTCCCGGAAGGGCGCCTCGACCGTGAACGGTTGACGGAACTCGTCAAGACCGTAGGCAAGGAACATTTGGTTCTGGACCTGAGCTGCAAGCGTACAGGAATTGTCGATGGCAGACCGCAATGGAAGATTGCGACAAACCGCTGGCAGACGATTATCGATATCGAGATTACCAAGGAAACGCTTGAATACCTCGCCAAAAGTTGCGATGAATTTTTGGTTCACGCAGCAGACGTCGAAGGCAAGCAACAAGGCATGGACGACGACTTGATTCGATTCCTCGCCGAAAACAGCCCCATCCCGGTCACATACGCCGGCGGAGCAAAATCGCTCGAAGATTTAATTCATTGCAACGAAATATCCAACGGAAAAATCGATCTCACCATTGGGAGCGCTTTAGACTTGTTCGGTGGCAAAGGAGTGAAGTATGACGACTGCGTCAGATTCAACAAAGCTCAAGGCTAGCGACAAACTGGATACGCGCCCGGCTATTTTTGGCCGCAAGGTGACGAGTACCTTCCGCAAGTTTTTCTCGTTCAAACACAAGCCACCTGGAAATATCCGCACCTGCTGGATACCACCGCTGGTGTTTTTTACGCCCATCATCAACTTGCCGAAGCTATTGAAGTTGCGCTTCTATTTGAAAAAGGAACGCAAGCAGAGAGATCCGGACGATGTCCGCATTCTGTTTTATTCGGACAACCTGGACGAAACAAACGGTATCGCCAACAACTTGAGAAACGTGATTCCGTACATGCGCGATCACGGCATGAAGGCCTACCTTGCAGGCAGTGCGTTCAACACGCGACCGTGCGGTGTTGTCGAAAACAGCTACTGCATTTTGCTCCCACGTTTGTTCAGCATGGAACAACTCGGATACGCGAACAGCGAACTGGCAATTCCCCGAATTTCGCCTGTGCTCCGCCTACTCAAACGTTACCCGATAGACATGATTGAACTGGAGACGCCAAGCCCAGGCGCTTGGGTCGTCTGCCTATGCGGAAAGATTGCAGGAATCAAGGTGTTCAGCCATTACCGCACCGATGTGCCCACTTATGCCAAAACTCTTGTGAAAGCAAAATGGATGCACACTTACGTGCTTTGGCTCATGCGTATTTTCTACTGGATGGCCCGTCCGGTCATTAGTCCATGCGATGACTACGCAAACATTCTAGAAAAAGATTTGAAAGTCCCTGCAAATCAAGTGCAGATTCTCCCACGCGGACTCCCGCTTGAAAAGTTCTCGCCGGAATTGCGCGGAAAAGGCGCTTGGGAAAAGTTCGGTAGCGATCGTTCAAAGAACAAAGTGCGCTTTGCCTATATCGGCCGAATTTCGAAGGAAAAGAATCTGGAATTCCTGAATTCCGTGTGGGAAAAGTTTTCGAATAAATTCAACGATGTCGAGCTGATGTACGTCGGATACGGTTGGTATCTCGAAGAAATCAAGAAGCAGTTCAAGGACAATCCAAGCGTCTGCTTTGCCGGTGAGCAAGGCGGAGAAATGCTTGCGAGCCTTTACGCCGATGCGGACTTTTTCTTGTTCCCAAGCACCACGGATACATTCGGAAACGTCGTTGTCGAGGCAATGTCCACGGGAACGCCTGCCATCGTGAGCAATTACGGCGGTCCGAGGAGCATCGTACAGGACGATAGCTGCGGGCGCATTCTGCCGATTGACGAAACAAAATGGCTTGAGACATTGGAAGAATGCCGCACCATCAAAATCGAAAAACCGGAAGTCTATGAGCAGATGCGAATCGACAGCCACAAGCGCAGCGAACGTTACACGCTCGAAAGTTCGACGAAGACGCAGTTTGAATTCTTTAGGAAACTGAAGAGAGATACGTTCGGGATTTGAGGTATGGGGTCGTGCTTCGCACTCTGAGGCCGCTTCGCTCTGGGGTTTGAGCTTTTCAAGTTTCCCCATAGCCCAAAGCACCCCTTCGATGAAACTCAGGGTAAACTCCGGTGCGAGCCCATAGCTCATACCTACATACCATAAACTATTGACAAACAACTAATGACTCCAGATTCTTTGAAACGACTGCGTGATTGGTTCAGGGCGAATGCAGCGGAGCTTCCATGGAGGCTTGCGAATCTGGATGCTTTACGCGATCCGTATGTCGTATGGATTAGCGAAACCATGCTCCAACAGACGCAAGTTTCGACGGTCAAGGATTACTTTATCCGATGGATGAGACGATTCCCCGATGTAGAGACGCTAGCCAAGGCCGACGAAGCAGAAGTTTTCAAGTTCTGGCAAGGACTTGGCTATTACAGCCGTGCAAGAAATATTTTAAAGACCGCAAAAATTGTTGCAACCCTTCGGCAGGCTCAGGGACCTAGCAAGATGCCCGAGACGCGGAAGGAACTGGAAGCGTTGCCTGGAATCGGAGCATACACCGCAGGAGCCATTTTAAGCCTTGCGTACCACAAACGCGAAGCGATCTTGGACGGGAATCTCGTCAGAATTTTCAGCAGGCTGTACAAGCTAGATTTTTTGCCAACGTCCCGGAACAGGGTCCGGGATGACAGATCGGGCATGACAGAAAAGAAAGCCACACAATCGTCCTCTGAAATTTATTGGGGATATGCGCGGGAGATAGCGGATTCACCGAAAGCATACATACATAACGAAGCCTTGATGGAACTCGGAAGAACCGTGTGCAAAACGAAATCGCCACTCTGCGAAGCCTGCCCTCTCCACAACGAATGTTGCGCATTCATAGACGGACAAACAGCTGAATTTCCACCCGTAAAAAAACGTTTGGAAAAAAACTGGCACGGAACTGTTCTCGTCGTAGAAAGCAAAGACGGAAAAATTCTTGCCGTGAATGGCGGACAAAAATTTTTAGATGGACAGCTATCGCTCCCGCACTTCGAAAGCATGCGCGGAGCAACCGTGGGATTCCCAGCCAAAGCAGAAGACTACATCAACGCAGACGATGTCGAAACAGTTGAACAGCGCGGAACATTCCGTCATAGCATCACAGTGCATAAAATCGAATGCAACGTGCTTCATGTGCAACTCTCCATAAACGCAAAAAACTCAAGAACAAGCGGCGCATACACAACAAAATGGATAGAAAAAGCGAAAGCCTTTGAGACTTTCGCAAATTCATTCAGCTTAAAAGCGTTAAAGAAAGTGTTTTAGGAGATGCCTGCTCTCGGAGGCAGGCATAACAGGTCGGAATGATTAGAGCAAGTTAGAAAGCTTTCTTCGCAGTACAGAAGAAGCGCAAGCGACTAAATTCACCATTTGGAGTTTCGATTTCTTCCTTGCCAAGAGCCTGAATAATAGTTCCAGTCAAAGAAATACCCCACTTCGGAAAACGTTGTTCAAAAGTAGCATCCCAGAACCAGTCACCCTTGGCAACAAACGGATCCCTGGAGCGGAGATTCCATTGTGCATCGCTTCTATAACGTATAGAATGCGATATGCGGAACATCTTTTTAATGAGCCATTCTGCATTAAACTGCACGAAAAATTCCGATGGGTTGACTTCAAAGCGTTTTTCTTCACCGTCAATACGTTCAAAGCCAGTCAGCGCAGTAAAATTAAACACATCCTTGAGCCAAAGCTTTAGCCAGAATTCACCCGTAACGCCTTTAATCCAAGAGTTTATGCGGGAGACATCTCCATGGCGGAACGTGTAAATCTTATCATCGACAAATTCTTTCGTTTCAAATGTTTCCGCACCATATTCTGCCCAGAAACTACTGCGAAGACCAAAGCCGAGGAAACTCGTAAGAGAATCTTCAAAGCGGACATAACCTTGCAACAAATCCATGTGGCCAGCCGCCGTAAGCGAAAGCGTATCGCCGTCAAAGAACTCGTGGGTGTCTGCAATCGGATTCAAACGCGTTCCAGAAATATTCTTAGCTCCGATAGTGACGTTCATTTTTTCAAGAACTGGAATGTTGTACTCAACGCTATCCTGGACTAGCCAATCCCTATCGTTGATACCAAACATCACGTCGAATTTCAAATGTTCTTGCGGACGAACGTTCATTTCGAGGAATGGCCACAGGACTCGATCGTTTTTGAGCCTGGTATAAACAACGCCATCGTCACCAACAAAGCGGAATGCAAGCCCGGCAGAAAGTTGCAACATGCCACGACGGCAGCTTTCACCGCATTTATAAATGACGGAGCCGTTCACTTCCGTACGCTCGCCAGTTTCCTTTTTTTGTTTATTCTGATATTCAGCATTTTCATAGACTAGTGTTGTCGAGAAGTTGCCAAAGTCGGCACGCGCTTCAACACGCGGTTTATACTGTACAGGGATCCACCTAGAACTTTCTGTAAAAATCCACATGTATTCCATTCCGGCAAGCACCGAAGCGTCTATAAAATCGTTCGTAAAGCCAAGTCCGCCATAAGCCGAACTGAACATGGGCCAGTTTTCACCAAAGAAAGAGAAAAAGCCATCAACTTGTCTTTCTCGAACTCCATAAGAGGACCTGAAGCAGTTAAAATCATCCTGGAACAAGCGGAATGTGGCCCACAAGCCATGAAACAACGGTGTACGGAATCCACCTTCCAAAATAGGAGTTCTGTTGGCAGGACGTTCTTTCGTATCAGTCAAAAAGTCCTGATAAATTAAATCACCCAATTCGTTACCCGTTTTCATCCAAACAGAAGGCGCCTCTATCGGATCCCAACTTGGCAATACCGACATGCGATTGAAAAGAAGACGATAACGCAACTTGCGGGGAGTCCACAATTCACTTTCGGAGTGAATCCCGCCCGCCCCCAAAGTGCGATCAAAATAGAATGTCGGGGAACCAATCAAGAATGTTCCATCGTCGCGTGAAGCGACTTCCATGCCTTCCATTTCAGCATTAATAGAAGCAAAAGCAAAAGAAGTTGGGATTGCCAAAGTAGCAATTATTTTATTAAACAAGGAGTTCATTACCAAATACTCCTTTCGAAGGTGATTCCCGCAGACAACATATTAGAACTTTCTGGAAGCGTCCAAAGATGTTCCCACATGACATTAAAACCTAGACTATATTCCTTATATTTAAATACAGGCAAACTAACTCTAGCATACCAACCGAATTCTGTTTCGTTATCCGTCAAGGTACCACCAGGTTTACTCCAATTTTCATCCTCGGAATCAGCATGGGTCCAGCTGCAAGTGAATCCGCCCCCAAGCACCACCGGATGAATAGGTTTCCATTTCCAATCGGCACCGACACGCCCCATAAACTGATGGACACCGTCAATATCGGTATCCACATTCGGTTTAAAATAAGTGTATTGGAACATCACGACGCCATCGACATTGTCCCAATAAGTATAACGGATACCGACGCCGCCATACAAAGCATTTTCCACAGCATCCATCAGGTCGCCCATGGGGTAAATTTCGCCACCTTCCAAGAATACGGCGAAATGTGAAAATGAAATATCGTTTGCTACTGCAGCAGAGTCGTTTCGAAATTGAAGCGGATCTTCAGCATGCAAAAGCGATACAAGAGTTAATGCTAGAAGCGTAATGATTTTTTTCATTTTTTGTATTCCAAAGCTTGTGCATAAAAACCATCGAGGCGAGAATCTTTAAGTCCCGGCAACACAGGTTCGCCGACTTTAACAAATTCAGGATGTGCCTTGAGGAAGCGCGCAATGACGCGAGTCGTTTCGGCGGGATCCGGACTGCATGTCGCATAAACGATACGTCCGCCAGGAGCTAGTGCGGTCGATGCGTTTTCAAGAATTTTGTATTGCAGTTCGGCAATTTCGTTAATGGATTCCGGAGTCAATCGATAAATGGATTCAGGACGGCGAGCGATAACGCCCATATTGCTACAAGGAACATCGAGAAGGATGCGGTCGAATTTAGACGAGAGACGTGGTTCGGCAGGCTCACCAACCGAGACGAAAGACGAAAGAGGCGAGTGTCGCGACAACAAGTTTACTTGTTGGCATGACCGAGCCTTACTGTCTGACGCCGAAGGCGTCAAAGACGAGAGAGACTTATCAGACGCTGTAGGAGATGCGGCGAGTTCGCTTAGCTTTGCTGTTTGGGGTACTGCGGCGAGGTCGAGGACTTCGGTCTTGATGTTCTTGAGTCCGAGACGGTTCATCAAGTCCTGCATTTTTTCGAGACGCGAGGCAGACGAATCGCTAGCGAGAATTTCTAACGAACTATCCATTTCGGCCATAAGCGCGGTTTTACCGCCAGGGGCCGCACATGCATCCCAGACTTTCAATCCAGACTTCAAGTCAAGAAGTTTCACCACTTCGTAAGCAGACGGATTCTGGAACGAGAAAAGTCCATTCACAAATTCCGGTGTTGCAAGCAAAAGCTTGACGCCAACGTCTCGCGGGATTTCAATGTAACGATCGTAAAGAATCGAAGAGCCCGTGATACCAAGCTTTTCGGCAAGCACCGGAGCGCTCGTCTTTTGCAAGTTTACGCGAATCCATTCCGTCGGACGTTCAAGCGTCGCTTTCGCCAAAGCTTCGGCGCGGTTGCCACCATACACGTCAAACCAACGACGTACAAGCCATTCGGGCACAGAGTTTTCGATACTTACGCGACGCACTCGCTGCGGTGGAAGAGCAGGAGCTCCTTGACGACGAGCACTACGGAGAACCGCATTTACAAGTCGCGCAATACTTTCGCCAAGATTGGCAGACTTCGCCAGTTCCACACTGTCATTGATTGCCGCATAATCCGGCACGTCCATGAAGAACATCTGGAAAAGTCCCATTTCAAGAATGACGCGCGCTTCGAGTGAAGGCAATTTTTTCGTGAGCGACTTGACAAAATACTCCAAGTACAAATGCCTGCGGCATACGCCCAAAGCAAGTTCCATCGCAAAAGGCGGAAGTCCGGATTCCTTGATAAAGGCGCCGTCTTTCAGCCAAAGCAGAAGGACGCGATAAGCATCTTCACGTTCCGTTAGCAAAACTCTAGTCCCTCACGCTTTTGGATTCCACGCATAAAGTCTGCGACAGGCATCGGCTTTTTGCCTTCGGCCTGAATTTCAAGCACTTCGAGAGCACCATCACCCGTACCGACAAAGAAGCGGTTGTCCTTGAATTCGACAACACCCGGAACAAGTTTCGGACCGTTTTCAGGAGTGTCCGTCTTGCGGAGATAAACCATGCGACCGCCCAGCTTTCCATAGCCACCCGGCCACGGATTGAATGCGCGAATGCGGTTGTGGATGGTGAGCGCAGACTGACTAAAGTCAATCAAGCCTTCTTCTTTCTTGATTTTCGGAGCGCCACTCGCCTGGGCATGGTCCTGCGTCAAATCTTTTTCACAGCCGTTCTTGAGCTGATTGATAGCATCGTCCAAGGCATCGCAACCTGGGGCAACCATCTTGTCGAGTAAGCTTGCGGTCGTATCTTGATGATCGATTACAACCGTGCGCTGAGCAAGAATCGGACCGTGATCCATCTTTTCATCCAAGCGGAAAACGGTCACACCAGTTTCTTTAAGGCCATCGGCAATAGCACGCTGCACAGGAGCAGCTCCACGGTATTTCGGGAGCAAACTTCCATGAACGTTCACGGCACCAAATTTCGTGACTGCCAAAATATTTTTAGGCAAGATGGAATACGCCACGACAACATACAAGTCGGCATCATACTTGCGAAGTTCCACTTCGAATTCGGGAGACTTTAAATCCGTCGGCTGCAATACCGGCAGATTGTGAGCAAGTGCAGCCACCTTGACCGGCGGAGGCGTAAGCACGCGACCACGGCCTGCCGGACGATCCGGCTGAGTGACAACTGCTAAAACTTCGTTATCAGAAGCAACAAGATGTTCCAAAAAATGAGCCGCAAAATCCGGCGTTCCCATAAATACAATTTTCATGCTGGGAAATATAGTTATTGAAATGGTGATCCCCGCACGGAGGCGGGGATGACAAATAAGGAAAACATAGTCTTTGCACGCCTTAAGCATTATTCTATCTTTGGCCGCATGCGAATTCTTTTACAACTGGCCCTGATATTAGGGATTTGCTATGTAGGTGAACTCATACACGATTACACCGGCATCCCCATCCCCGGCAACATTCTCGGAATGCTCATTCTGCTTTTGTTACTTTGCCTCAAGGTCATCAAGTTGGAGCAGATTCGAGAAGTGAGCGATTTTTTCTTGAAGCGGCTTGCATTCTTTTTCTTACCGCCTGCGATTGGGCTTATGCTTGTCGGTGACGATGTCAAGAGCCAATGGCCTCTACTACTGATTCTTTGTATCGTCCTCACAATCGTGACGATGGCGGCTACGGGTTGGACAGTTCAACTTTTCAGCAAGAAATCGAAGGGCAAGTAACGCACCATGTTCGGAATTATTCTTACCATTATCGCTTTTGAAATCGGCGTTACCATCCGCAACAAGTGGCGCAACCCGCTCCTGAACCCGATTCTCATCGCCACCATTCTCATCATCGGATTTTTGACAGTCACAGGAATCAGTTACGATACATACAAAGTCGGTGGCGACTACATTTCGTTTTTCCTTGGCCCTGTAACGGTTCTGCTCGCGGTCCCGCTATACAGGCACATTCAGGCTCTCAAACAGAACTGGTTCCCGATTCTTGCGGGAATTTGCGTCGGCAGCACGACTAGCGTTTTTTGCGTAATTGCTTGTGCAAAAATTTTCGGTTTGAGCAAAACGCTCATGCTTTCGCTCATTCCAAAGTCCATCACCATTCCGATGGGTTCTGTTGTTTCTGAACAGATTGGCGGCATACCTTCAATTACAATCGTATCTATTGTCATCACGGGAATCACAGGCGCGGTAACGGCTCCGCTCGTTTGTCGATATTTCCGCATCAAGAATACTGTGGCACAAGGTGTTGCTATCGGCACATCCAGCCATGCACTCGGCACAACGAAAGCGATGGAAATAGGCGAAGTGCAAGGCGCCATGAGCAGCCTGTCCATCGGTGTGGCAGGCGTGATTACCGTATTTATAACGCCGGTACTCTTGAAAGTATTTGCATAAATGTAACTGGATTCTTCGGTCATTTCACTCCCTCAGAATGACGAAAAGTCCTCGCATAAGGGGTATTATCACCGACCGCTTTTCCCGACAACAATCGTGGATAGAATGCTTTCGGATTCGGGGATTTCAAGAAGCTTTTTGAGTTCATCGTGGTAGAAGAAATGTTCTTCGCGAGCAACCTTGTTCAGCAATCGCGCCGAGACATAAAGCGATTCCGTGAGAACGCCTGCATTCAAGTTCATATAGCGATAACCGCGATTGCCAAGTACATTACAAGATTCATTCAAATCCGATGTCAGCACGACCGCAAACATCGTATTCTGAATTTGTTCTGGAACGGCAAAGCACTTGCAGAACTTTTTCACGTTGGCCGAGCCGCCTTGCATGTAGATGGACTTGCGTAGAGGAATATAGCGATACACGCCAGAATACACAAACATCACATCAAAGACGACAACCCAAATTTTAATCAATCCTGCTCCAAAGGCATTCAACTGGGCTAGTTCCAGCCAACGTAACATCGACGAAAAATCGTCTAAATCAAGCGTTCCATGAGAAAACGGCGTCAGTCTTCTACGGTCGGGGGGCAAATACCAAAATTCGCGCAAATAATATTCGTTCGTAAATTTTGATGGCGTCAGCGGGAATTCATCGCCAGGCAACGCCTGCGCATTCAAGCGGCGCACCTTCATACACAGATTCAAGTCATCAATATTTTCCAAATGGTTCTGCAACATGAAGCGCGACGGATAACGGGAGATATCGAAAGTTTGTTCGTCATCCCCCACATAGGCATTCATTTCCGCATGATTGGAATAGGCCAGTTCACCGACTCCATCATCGACGGAATTGAACGCAACCATGCTCTTTTCAGGGAAAACCGCGATGGCTGCCATCGGCATTTCTGTCGTGCCAAGTTTAAGCGCTACAGCAACGGCATCATCAACAAATCCTCCAAGGGGAAAAACCTTTTGTCCTCTCGACTTCGCAAGGAGAATCGTATTCGCGCAAGCCGAGCCTACGTCCATCTGCACTTGGCGATACGATGCCTCGCGGAACCGCCAGACCGCCCTTTCGAGAAGCCCCGTATAAAGGAAAATAGTCTGAGCTTCTGTTATAAACTCCGGCTCCGGAAATGCAGAAAGAATCGCCTTGCGAGCGTCTGCCCCGCCCAGTTTCACAAGCTTAGACGTTTCACAATCAACGAAATAAACGCCATCGGGAACATCAATACCATGCACCACCGCATAAACACAAACTGGATTCAAATAATCTGCAGAAACAGGCGCAAGAAGCGGCGTAAATCCTGATGTAAACGGGAATCTTTGGCACCCCGTATAACGCTTGTCAGCATAAGGTTGTTTTTCCCAGTGCATAATGACAGGATCCCCGCTACCATGGGGTATGTACTGGGTCGATTCATGATAAACTTCCGAGAAATAGCGCATCTAAAAAAAATTTAAAAAGTTTAACGATTAAAGCAATCCAAAAGTGAGCCTAAATAAAACATTTTTGTGCAATTTTTTTCAGCAAAAAGGACTTTTAGACCAAAACAGTGGTTACACTAGTAACCGATTTCTATTTTTTCACCCTGTTTACACAAGGTCGATAATTATACTTTTTAAGAAAAACAACAAGAGGGCTTTATGCAACTCAAGAATTTTTATCCAAAAATGAGCATTTTAGGAGCCGCCGCGCTGTTGGCTCTTGCCGCCTGTGGCGACGACAATTCCACTTTACCTCCGTACACAGGCAATCCTGAAATTGCACAACCGGGTACGAATCCCAGCGATACCCAAGCGGGGAAAGATTCTATTCCATCGCGGGACTCCACAGCGACACCTCCTGCCGATTCTGGAACGACACAAACACCGGGCACGCTCCCTGCCGAAGGCCCTATCACATTGCCACAGGGTCTCGGTGTTTTGGTCGATGATTTTGAAGACGGCGACAACGAAAGCAAAATTGGCGATTACTGGTACACCTATGATGACAAAGGCAACAACGGCGCCTCCGTTATCACGACTCCGCTAAACGACGAAGAAAACATCATTCCGGGACGCGTCAACAACGGTTCCAATTACGCGTTGCAGGTGAACTATACGCTTGACAAGGGCGAGTACGAATACGACCCGTATGTGGGTTGGGGATTACAGATTGCTCCTGACGATGCCAACGCTCGTTTTGGCGGCATTACCTACTGGTACAAGGGTGGCGCACACGAAGTGCACATCGAAACATCCGACGTGTTGGACTACGACGTTCATCTGGCAAAAATGCCAGCATCCCGCACTTGGAAGCAGGCTGTTGTACGCTTCAAAGACTTAGTCCAAGGCGGTTGGGGCGCTGAAGTTCCCTTTGAAGCCAAGAACATCATGGCTATCAGTTTCCAAGCCAAGGGCAACAGAACTAAAGTCGTCTCCGATTCTCTCTTTATAGACAACATTTATCTGCAAGATTCCACGGAAGTCGAAAAAGACAAACCCGATATGGAAATCAAGGATCCCGTGATTCCGGAAGTGACATTCACCGAAGCCGAAATCACGGTAACGAACCCGTTGCAAGAAAAAGCGATGAAGTACCTGAACAAGGGCGTAAGCTTCACCAACTGGCTTGAAGATGCCAATGGCAAATTCAAGAAGTTCGAATTTGGAGAAAAGGATATCCAGATTCTCGCCGAAAACGGATTCAAGAGCATCCGTTTGCCGATTGACCTTGATTTGTACGCCACGAACCGCGATGCATTTGTCAAAGGCACCGATGCAGAACTCAAGTTCGATGACGATACGTTGTTCATGGTTCTCGATTCCTTCGTCGAATGGACCGGCAAGCACAACATGTCCTTTGTGATTGACTACCACGAATACGACAACAGCTACAACTTGACAAGCGCAAAGGATTCGAACTACGTCAAGATGATGGCGGAAGTGTGGAAGCATGTCGCCGCGCACTATGCCGAAAACACTCGCGAAGACGTATTCTTCGAACTGTTGAACGAACCCGACATGTCCGACGGAAAGGTCACGGCAGCCCTTTGGACAACCGCCGCACAGGCTATAATTGACGCCATCCGTTCGGTCAACACCAAACAGACGCTACTCTTTGGCGATGTCAAGTGGTACTCCATCACCGAACTAGCCAAACGCACTCCGTTCACTGACGACAACATAGTCTATGTTATCCACACTTACGAACCGTTCGCCTTCACGCATCAAGGCGGTTCCTGGACGGATTACGCGACAATCAAGGGGCTTCCGTTCCCTTATGACCCGGCCAAGTGGTCCACCGTTTCAGGCGATTTTGGCGTAACAGCAAGCACGAAGGCTTATGTGAAGACAGCCATCAAGGACTACTACAAAGCCGGCAACAAGGAAGCCATCATGGTTGAAATGTTGAAGGCCAAGAAGTGGGCCGCCACGAACAACGTTCCTGTGATCCTGAATGAATTTGGCGCACTCAACCTGCGTTCCACCGCAGAATCCCGCCTCAACTACTTGACTGCCATGCGTGAAATATGCGATACGCTTCAGATTCCGTGGACGCATTGGGGCTACACCGGCAACTTCTCCGTCATCGAGGACGGCAAGCTGATTGAGGGCTTGGACAAAGCGCTCGGCGTCGGCAAGTAAAAATCACACCTTAAAACCCCTAAAGGCCACGCAGAAATGCGTGGCTTTTTATTGTTTAGTTGGGCAAAAGGCACAGTCGATACAGATTGTAAAAAACCAATCCTTTGAAGTTACTTTTAGAAGAAACAATTTCTTATTTTTTAAAGCAGGAATTATATTCCTCATCTCCTCCAAATAGCCGCATGAGCAATCGTGCGGTTTTTCTGCATGTACACCTTTTTCTGTGCGCTCCCAAATTTCTAAATTACTATTATGAAACTAACGATTAAGAGCATTATTGCAGTCTGCTCCGCATTACTTTTAGCGGAAGCAGCAAGCGCAGCCGGATTTTACGGTAATCAAAGCGATATCAAGTGGAAAACCGCTGGCACGGAACATTTCCAGTTCATTTATCCCGCCGAATATTCAACACATGCCGCAAAAGTTTCCGCCTACGCAGAAGCCGTCTATGATTCTGTCACAAGCCGTTACCACAAAGCGCTCCCAGGTCGCGTCAGCGCCGTCTTGAACAACGCCCTTTACAGTAACGGAAGCGCCATCCCCAGCGAAAACGCCCTAAATCTTTGGCTCACCAACTGGGATTTCAAAATCCGCAGCAGCCACGGTTGGATTTCGGATGTCGTGACACACGAATTCAGCCACCTTGTGAGCATCGAAAGCGGAAGCAAGACTTTCCCGAACCTTTACGGTTTTCAGTTCAGCTATTCCGATTACTACAACGAACGCACGAGAACAGACTTTGTCACAATGATTCCGTTCACGCTGCAACCGCTTTGGTTTGCAGAAGGAACCGCCCAATACGAATCCGCACGAATGGGATTTGACTCCTGGGACACGCACCGCGATATGCTACTCCGTACAGCGGCGCTCAACGACAGTCTTATGCCCCTCACCTATATGCACGACTTTTCAGACAATTCGCTGCTAGGGGAACTCGGGCCTTACACACAAGGTTTTTCCTTGGTACTCTACATCGTAAAGCATTACGGTGACGAAGCAATTCCAAACATTTGGAAAGAACTCGGACGCCCCTACCGCGCCACACTCAACGGAGCCATTCAAAAAGTTCTAGGCATCAGCGAAGATGAACTCTACGATGCATGGAAAAAAGAAATCACGGAATACTATAAGGCGCAAAAGGATTCCCTCGGCACGCTGGTCGAAGGCATCAAGATGACCAAGGACGCTTTCTGGCAGGATTTCCCTGTCGTGAGCGGAAACCACCTCTATGGAATTTCCAACTTTGGCGGGCTCTGGTTTGACGGAAGTGTTTTCAAGATTCCGCTGAAAGATACAATACAGACGAAAGACGAGAGACGAGAGACGAAAGATAGTACAGCATCAGCGGACTCCAGTAAAGCTGATTCCAGCAATATCATCGACGGAGTGGAAATTGGAGATATAGAAATCGAGACCGAAACCGCAGACAGCCTGCTCGACATCACGGATTTTGCGAAATCCGGTTTCAGGGCGAAAAAGCCATGGTTTGACAAGGGCATCGACATCTACGATGACAGTTTGCACGGCCCTATTCTCGCTTACATCAGCTACCAAAATCGCGACAAGGACGGGCACGCCCACTTTGACGTGGCATTGAGCGACACAAACAAGAACGAAGTTGCCATCACGTACCTCACTGATGCCGTCTATCCGTCGTTCAACAAGCAGGGAACCGAAATCGTTTTTGCAAGACGAGAACCGTTCAGCACGCGTTTCGTATTGAGCAAGGTACCCTTTACAAGCGACTTGAAAAACACAACTGCCGAAGACCCCATCGACATTTTCAAACCCGACTCCACCTTACTTTATTACAACATCTACAGCCCCAAATTCAGCCCGGACGGCAAGCGTATCGCGTTCAGTTTCTTTGACGATGTCCAACGCGGCATTGCCGTGGTTGACACGAACGGTGCAAACTTTAAAGTTGTAAGCACTACGGGCTACGACGAGCGCGATGTCGAATGGATTGACGACAACAAAATTATCTTTGCCAGCAACAGGAACAATATTTTCAACCTTATCGAAAAGGACTTGAATACAGGTAAAGAACGAGTACTCACAAACGTTGTCGGCGGTGCGTTCACTCCAGTTCTCGCGGGCGACACGCTGTACTTTACGCAATACGACAAGGACGGGTTCTCGCTCTACAAACTTCCGTACAAGAAAGAAGCCGAGCCAGTATTCCGCGACAGCATAGTCGTTTCGACTCGCGACAGCGTTTTACAAATTGCCGACACGATTCAAGTTGCCTGTGCAGATACCGCAAAGGCAGCAGATGACACGACGAATGTCAAAACGGAAAACGCCTCGACCACGACAAGCTCCACCGATTCCGCCAATTGCACGGTTCCACAAGTCATCTTACGCAAGGACGTTATCAAAGTCGAAGTACGCGACACCATCAAAGTCGCCGTTACCGACTCGACGCAACGCGAAATCAAACTCTACGGAACGATTCCGCCTAAAGTACATAAGGAAATCGAGCTCGTCGATCGTGAATTTGCAGGCGCAGAACGCAACTACAAACCTATACCGAACGTACCCCTGTTCGTCCCGATTTTAAGTTTTACCGAAAACGCCCCGAACTTGACCGTCTTTGGCGAAGGCGAAGTCAAGGCGAAACTCGGCCTTGCAGTCGTTATCAGCGACGCGCTCAAGAAGAACAACGTTCAAATCGGGCTTCTACTTGAACTCGGCAAAGGAATCGATTACATCAATAGCGACGGTCTTAACCCCGAACAAGAAAAAGAATTCTTTATCGCATGGGATAACCACAGCACACCTCTTGACCTTGGACTTTCATACAGCTACGCGAATTACACCAGCAAGGATACCGTCCGCTACGAGGATGTCAATGCCCACGGCGGCGACAGTCTTGGTATGAATCATTATGCCATTTCAATGCAGGCTATCACAGGAACCGCAGGCTACAGCATTTTCAAAACGATTGACACTTTGCAGGCAGCCATCAGTTATGACTGGGCCGATTTCAACCTCTATGAAGACAAATTCTCATGGACTTACCAAAAGAAGTTTAGCGCAACGGCTGCATTCGGACTTTACGGCGACAACGAAGGCGAAGGCGGTTCAGGAATCTCCGGGCAAGGGAACGGGATGTTCCTTTATTACCAATACGCCAATAGTGATCTCTACCGTCCAGGCACATTCGCCGAAAGTTTCTACGTCACCGAAAGCGGTTCCATCAAGCCCAAATACCGCAACTTTACGCTGCACGAATTCGGCCTGAACCTTTACGGAAGCGTGCAAACACCTCTTCTCGGAGCAAGGCTGGCCGCAGGCGGAAAAATCTCCAGTATATTCAACTGGAATACGGACGCTCCCGAAGACACGTTGGACTCCTACTACTACACGCCGATATTCCTCGACGGTTACCCTTACTTGCGCAGCTCCGAAGACTACACCCGTGCAGGCACAAAAACAGCCATGGCAGAGCTCCATTACCTCTACCCCATTTACGACGATTGGAGGCATAACCTCTGGATATTCTCTACACGCAGTTTGTACGTAGATTTATTCGCACAGATGGGCGCTGCATGGAACGGCAAATTCTTTACAAACAAACTTACAAAACACGAATTTTGGGATCGATCTGTGGGCCTAAGTTTCCGCATGAGCAACAAGATTTGGGGAAGTATTCCGTTCGATATTTCGCTCACGTTCGCCCGCGCACTCAGCCGCATTGACGAAGACGAGGATTTACGCGGAGGCTACAAGCTGAATCCGATTGGTCTATCGTTTTTGCCCAAGAGCCTACGTCCGACGAGAATCAAGTTCTCCATTGGGATGGGGTTTGCTAACAGTTGGCAATAAAAGATTCCCAACAATAAATCAAAATAGTACTTCATGCGGGCGGGGCCCCAGCTCAGAGTTGACGCTTACGCGTCCGTGGCTGCATTCGGTCATTGCACACTTTTGCGAAGGCCGCACGGGCCCCTCCCTGCACCCTCCCCATCGCTGCACAAGCGCCAACCTTACGGCTCAGAAATGAGCCTGCGAGCAGTCTCGCAGCATTCGCCTTTTAAGGTTGTGGCCGACGCTTTATAACGCGGCGGTTTTAATGAGACAATTTGTCACTTATCGTGAGACAAAAAAAAGGAGCGTCAAAACGTTCCTTTTTTTGACTAGGCACTTGGATTCACCCAGCTACCATTCTGCAACTCAAAAAAGGAAATACCAGAAGCGGTTAAACATGTTTTTTTTGGTTTATGGCCGTATAAGGACACTTCCGAATCTGAAGGAATATGCAAAATAGTAATAACACCGACATTATCGTCAATGATATTAAAAGAAGCATCGACATTTTTTCCAATCAAAATCACTTCTTTTCTGCCGCCTGCTAAATGTTTTTCATTCTGAATATACCCAGATCCATAATAAGTTTTAAGATAATCGGCGCCACCCACCGTTTTTTCGTTTAAAGTCATTACGCCGTTTTCTGTAGAATAACCGATAGATTTCTGACCCCCAGCCGAATTGGCTTTAAACGACGCGTGTCCGTTAGAGGCCCCCATTTCTGCATATCCTTCACTATTAGAATTTTCTGTTCCACAACTAAATGAAGTCGATTTCAAAGGAATTTGATAAACGATTGAACCGACATTGTTCCCATGTTCAATTGCAACAACTAAATTACCATTACGATCAAATTGGGCTGAAATTTTATTTTCAGAAGTTCCTATGCTAAAAATTTGTGCGGAGACCCGTCTATAATCGGCATCTTTACCTGCTCGAATCTTTCTGGTTTTGATATCAACCTCGCCAAGCTCGCTTCCAATATTATTCGCGTTAATGACAACAATATCTCCGTCAACGGCTGTTTGCGTGACATAAGAATCTTCAATCGATGTTCCCGTCGCTTTAACTGTAATTGTACCATCTGTGTCTAGTTCTGGTATTACAGTTATCGCTCCGGTTGTATTGGTACAACGGACAATCAGTTCTCTTGGGTAAACAGGCGTTTCGCCACGCATGGCCTTATGAACAAGAATAACGGCATTGTAAGGCCAATCCTCCAAATCAACTGATGTGGATTCGCCGAAGACATGGATTGTCTTACATTGTTGCTTTTCTGAATAACCAGGCGGTAAAGGAAGATGGCCAACATCTTCGTCCGTTCCTTCATAGGTAGGGTTTTGCATGGCATTGTACCATTCGGGAGGAAGCGGGATTCCTGTAGTAATTTGTTGCTTTTGCATGGTTTTTCTCCTTCTGTTAAATCTATATGGTCAGCTTGTATTGCCGTTTTAAAACATTCTTGAAGGAATATTTGGGGAGCAGGTTGAAACATTGCTTCTTTTCGTTCCACTCCATGTACTTGCCGAAGAGCTTCAATCCTAATTCCTTGTATTCCATCAGCTGCTTGTAATTGTTCTTTTTCTTGGCCATGCCAGTGTAGCAGTTGATACTGGCTAGCACACGGTTCACGTTGTGTTCATTGATATGCAACGATTTCATCTTTTTGATGGTCGCCACCCCCTTCTTGCAGGTATTCCTGTTCAAATAGCAGCGGTCGAACTTGCACATGGCACCCAGCACCATAGCCCCCTTGCTGTAGTGCTGGCAGTAGAATTTTCGTTCATTGAACTTGACATTGATGGCGGCAAGACGCCTGCGAATTTCGGGCATAAGGCTCAAAAACTCGTTTTTTCGTGTCGTAACGACAAAAATGTCATCGACAAATACGACCATCTTGAAGCCAAGTTCCTCGTTCAGCCACCGTGTAATGTCATTGATATAGAGGCCCATAGAGTTCTGCCACACCAGGAATCCAATGGCTCCACCCACCCCTATAGGCTTGTTAAAAAGCGACTTTTCGGGTGCTATTGCAGCCCAGTTTTCCCGGGGGACGAACACATTGCAATTCCTGGCAGGATCGGCATGAAGGGCCACGTCCATCATATAGATGAGGTCTTCCTTGTCGGGGCCGTTATAATAGCGTTCAATTAGGCTTTTTTGCTGTTTGAAAGCCACCTCAACATCGGCATTCGGAAAATAGCCCTTGAAGTCCAGGTGTATAATCCAGGCGTCACGGGTATAGTTTGCGGATTCTTCCCGAACAAAGCGCCTGAACATTTCTACGGCAGCGTGCTGACCCATTCCCTTGCGGTTGTTAAACGATATGGGCGAAAGGACTCTTTCGTATATCGGGCGAAGTCTCCAGTCTAAATAATGGTGGACAATCCTCGTTTCCATGGATGTAGCAAATATTTCACGAGGTTTGGGAGAGAAAACGACGAAGGCATAGTTAGAATCTGCGGTAAGCTCGCGAGAATTGATTTTTCTCTGTAGGTTTACAAGGTTTGCTTCGAAATCCACTTCGAATTTCAACGTATCGGAAGAACGACGTTTGTTCTTCCTTGCCCTGTAATACACTTCTATCAGATCCTTCAATTCTACCATAGATCTAACCGACAAACATTTTTCAAGTTCGCAACCGCCGACACCCGGAAGGCGTTATTGAAGTTGTTGTTGTTGAAATTTCCATTGTTACTGAAATTCCACGCGTTATTATTGTTATTGCGAACCGCGAGCCAGCGCGAAAACAACAATAGCACGGCAAAACAACGTCAACAAGGCGACTACTGAAGATGGATTAAATGAATCCGTCGCCTCCTCTTGATTCTTGTTTGTCAGGTCCGAGGTCGTAGTTTGACACCTTGGACGCCTGGTTCTTCGACATGACGCTTTTACGCCATTTCATTATGCCTTCGTCGATTCTCTGAATATACGAAAAAATTTTTACCTGCTTCGCAGGTAGGAGGTATTTGAAGTCTATAGCAAGGCGCAAATACGCTTTTAGAACTTCAAAGTCGCAAATGAACAGATCGATTTCTTCCTTTCGACGATCTGACAATTTGTAAGCCATTCCCGCATGAGCAAGCATAGAAGTAGCCTTGTCGTGAATTTTGTCTCCAAGAACAACACGATCTTTTTTTGGAAAGTCGTATATTACGCTATGAACTGCTTTTATAAGCTCATAAGTATCGACGTAAAGCCCAGTATCTTCCCATCTTTTATAAGACCTTCCTTTCATGTTTACCTCCAAGTGGCGGCTACAAAGAGCCGCCACAAAGTTATAAATTATAAGGTTAAGAGCGCAACCGCCGACACCCGGAAGGCGGAATAGAAGTTGGAGTTGTTGAAATAACCATTGGAACTGAAAAACCACGCGCCATTATTGCTATTGCGAACCGCGAGCCAGCGCGAATCTGTCAATCTTACAATAGATCCTCCCATAGCAGCAAGAGTCTTGTTGACTATGTCATAGCCGTTATAGGACGTATGCCCGGACAATCCTGCTTTCATTTTGCTGATCATCTCGAAGGTATCCTCGATGCCCATCATGCGCCAATCTCCTTCATGTAGCCCCGGAGAATCGAAGTTTATGGATGCTGCATATTTGGCCGCAGGGAAAGTGTCTTTGGTTGTACCGTTTATATCCAGATGTTGTCTTCCTGCTAACGCAGCAGTCCATTCTTTTGCCTTACCATAAGAAGTTTTCATTCCATAATCAAGGCAAGGCCATTTCATCATGACGCACTTTTTGATATACTCTTCAAAAGTCTTATAGGCAGCTCTTAACGAAGCACAGTGAGTATCTTCTTCAAATTGCGTTTTCGAGACAATCTCATTTGGTGTTTCTGGCGTTATATCGCTAGTTAGTACAGCCGTAGATCCTGGATTGTTACTGTATTGTTCAATCAGACGTTCTGCATTAGCACCGGCTCTTATCCCATGAGAACCGCCTCTTCTAGCATAACCGACGGACTGGTTTACCGCAGGCAAATTATTTGCCATATTCATGCTTGAGGTTGCTCCAGACGAAATAATACTTCCAGCCTGTCTATAATCAACCATATTGTCTGCAATTACGAGACAAGCAAGTTCTCCCTGATTATTGTACCCATATTGGCAATGCCAGTTATAATTCCAACCGGCACCAGCTGCGGTTCCTCCAGGATGCTCCGTAAGCCATGTATTCAAAGCTTCACAGAAATCGCTGATATTGTCTGCGGAGTAGGTAAACGTTCCAATCGTTACATTCGCGTTACTTGAGTTTTTTTGAACGAATACAATATCATGAGAGTTGCCGTCAAGGACCATGCCCGTTATTTCCCATATCCAGGCAGACGCAAACTTTTTAGTTGTATCACAGCTGTAATAGTGGATTAACACGTCATCGCCATTTCGTTTGATGACTACGCCAACGGGCACCATGCCTGTTGGAATTGTAGTTCCGTTTAGCAGGTCGCCTCCCTTGTAATATACCTTGTTACCGGAACCGTCAATATAGAGCGCATCACCTATCTGCGGGTCATCAGTGACAATCGGCGTTCCCTTGGACGTGAACTTCGTATCCAGTAATTTAAGAGTCTTTGTAGTACCGTCATAAATGCAGTTGCCGAGGTACGGTATATTCATCTGCACGCGGCTTACCGCATGAGGATTGTCGTTGTCCAGCTTATGCTCGTCAATACTCTGCGATGATCCTGTGCTTATGGCATCAAGACTTTCCTTGACAAGCTTTTCGCTGGGATAATGTGTATTGTCTGGCGTTTCCTGCCAGGATGTAACTTTATTGGATACATTTTCCTTACCGGATTCAACAGCCGTGAGCCTGGAACTCAGTTCCTGGTCTGCCGCAGAACGTGTGCTAGCTTCGCTTTGCAGCGCTGCGGCACTTGCCGTATTGTCGGTAACGATGCTGACTCCTGTCACTTTGCCATCAACTAACGTCACTTTGACTTGAACGTTCGTGCCGTTGGTAGAGGTCTTTTCGGAATCCAGGGCTTGGATTGCAGCCGTAATTGCATCATTACGATTAGCGACTTCCGTGGCGATAGCCGTCGCTATATCGGACGGAACAGCTTTACTATTCAGCTGGCCCTGAATATTGCCCGTTGAACCGTCAAGATTATTGAGTTCCGAAGTTGAAACAAATGCTCCGTCAAGAATGTTTAATTCAGAGGCTGTCGCCGTTACGCCAAGGTCGTTAAGACTGGTATTATGAGGATTTCCAGTCTGCTGAGAATGGTCATACGCCGTTTTTCCACGATCGCCTCTATATGCAGTTGAGGATGTTTCACCAAGCGCAAGCGACTGCGATATTTCGGTGTATTGAGAGCCACTCCAGCGATAGCAGCGGTTCGAGGGAAGGTCAATATAAATCTTGCCTGATTCAGCCGCAATAAGGATGGTATGGTTTTCATCGCTGTAGAAATTGCCGTTGTAGAGGTAGCCTTCAAGCGTATCGTCAACAAACGACGGAAGCTGTGTTGCAGGGACCTTGCCATCACCGCCGAGCGTTGCAACCCCATTTGCCACCCCTTTCTGCGAAAGCGGGACGTAACCTTGTGTAAGTTCATCCTTGGTCGCATAATGGTTCTTTATGATATTGCCGTCGCTATCCTTAGTCGCCTTCGTTGCGGTTTCGGCATTTCCTGAAATATCAACTGGGAGTGTTTCGCCATCCTTAACATGTTCGGCACGCACTGCGTCATCGTCGATATGCGTACTCTTGACTTTTTTCAAGCCAATAGACAGAACGATATTGACATTGCTGCCGAAGTCTGTAGCAATTTCCCCAGAAACATCGCCCGAAAGAGCAAGCTGAATCTGCTGGGCAAGTTTCTTGGCAAGCAAATTGGCGGTATCGCCATTCACATCTTCTAGTCTGCTTACTTCAAATTCCATTGGAATCCTCCTTAAATGTTTGGCCTGTAAAATTTGAGGGTTTGATAGTTCTGGTAACGCATCCCGACACCATAGTTGTTGACCTTGGCCTTTGCATCGGCCTTGGTCTCGTAAGTGTCGTCAATAGCGTCGATTTGCTCCTGGAGAGCTTCGTCAGCCTGCTCCCTTGCCGCTGTTTCGTTGGCAAGCGCGGCGGTGACAACCTTGTTCTGCACCGGATTTTGCGACACGGAGGACAAGTAGGCGTCAACCCGGAAGTTGTTCATCATGTATTCGACATACGCGATAAAGCGGCTGTAATCGGCAGGAGTAAGTTTCAGGACGGTCTTGAACCTGACTCCATCCCACATGACTACAGTGTTCGCTGTAACAGTCAACACAGGGTCACCCGCAAGAGTACCGGAATCTTTCGCCGTATAGATGTAGCCCGGTTTACGATCGTCTGCATTTATGGCGGCACAAGTCATTTCTCCACGGAAATCAATCTCAAAACCAGCATCGATAGCCCTGTCGATTGATTTTGCGAGACCTTCGGCGACAATTTCGTTAGCAGCGTCCGAACCGCCAGGATGCTCGATATCCTGAAAGTCCTTGAAGTTCTGCAATAGGTCTTTTTTAAGCTGTTCGTATCTAGTCATTGAACTCCCACCTTATCTCGGTAAACGGGATTGTCTGATTTTCAAGTTCCTTCACAAGCGTGGCGCAGTCCTCTCTGTTCGCATCCACATGAATCGTCCAGATATACTGTTCTTCGAGGTCATAGACAGGTTCGCCAACTCTCGAAAGTCCCGCCCTGAAAAGTTTATGCGGTTTGTCGATGGTTACGGTGAAGCCCATCTGTTCCGCGATAAACCTGTAATGTTTAGCCGCAATGCCCCACTGCCTGTTTATAGCCACCAGTAGCGTTTGGAGACGTTCTTCCTCGGTTCCGGTTCCCGGGAGACTGTAGGCGTCTTCCCAACGTGCGAGAGTGCCTGCAAGTGTACATGTACTTGCAAACGATTCCTTATGTGCGTCGTCAGCCGCCTCGACAAGTCTGTCGAGTTCCATGGATACTGCATAATCTTCCGCGTCCATAGGGAGCGGCTTCAGGAGCGAAAGCGCCCTGAAATGCCTGGATTCGAACGGATTGACGGTTTCTTCGCTCATGTTACTCCACGCTCAATGTTCCAAGGATGAATTTTTCGTCGGTACTAGCCACGACCGTCGCGGCGCTACTCCACGCGCCACCGTTCTTCCGGGTAGTAACGCTGTCAGGCAACGCCCCATGCTTAATGGCGAATACGGTAATCTGAGCCGTTACAATCATGTCGCCCGCCTTGAGCTCGGCGAAATACTTCTGCACATCGGAACGGAAACCGGAATCATCGAACGAGCTGGAACTATCCAAGTGAACCTTAACGTCCACGGCTGTTTCGCGTTGAACCGCCACAAAGATTTCCTTCGGAGCGACGGGCCCTTCTTCTTCGCAGTGGTCGCGTACCGTATCAATCATCTTCATCGATAGAGTGACGGGTGCAAGGAGAATCCCGACTGTTCCTTTGCCATAGGGGTTCTTGGTACATTTGGCGAAAGTAGCCTTTTCCTGCGTACCGTCATCGGTGTAAAACTCCACTCCATGACACTTGATATCGTGCAAGGATGGAGTCATCCAGTTTTCAAGTGCATCGATAGAAGTGAGAGCAATCTTCCAGTATCTGGCGGAAACGGCATCGAAAGAGTCCATTGCCCACCCGGAAGCGCCAAGAATCGACCGGAGAGCCCATGTCGTAGAATCTTCGGAAGAATACACCCTAAATTCGCCACCACGAATAGTCGTGAAGCCGATTCCCACACCCGAAATCTCTTTGTCTGTGCCGAAATCGACAATTACAGATTCCCCAACGTTATAAGAACTTACCGAAAAGGCTATAGAGTCCTTGTTTTTCGGATCACAAAACGCATCGGCATCGATTGCAATCTGATCGGAAGAAACCATCGACGGAAGAAGCTCAACTACAGAGCCTGAGCTTACAGCTTCAAGAGCCCATCTTTCGTAGTCGGTAATCTTGCCACCGGAAGGAGGCCTGCGTAGATAAGAAAGTACAAACGAAAGCAGTTCTGCACCAGTAAGTCCCTCGACATCCTTTCCGCGTTCCGTGGCGAACTTTTCGAGAGATTCCTTCGACATCGTGGAAGGGAAAATTTGGTCCACAGTCCAGTCGAGCTGCTTGTAAACACCCCAAATGGCAGATGCCGCCACCGAAAAGCGGATATAAGTCTCTGTTCCCTGCGTAATAGTCCCGATCAGGGCAGGATTCATGTTCTCCGCATCGACAATCATGCGTTGGAGAATGGTATCAATACTAATGGCCATCGGAGACCTCCACAAATCTTTCAAAGGTTACGGTTTCGCCCACATAAAGGATTGCTTCGACATGGAGAAGGAGCCGGTCGTCGCGCTGGTATGTGGCCGTCGCGGTCACGCTGCGCACGTGCTTGTAGTCAATAAGCCACTGCAACGCTTCGATAGCGAACTGTTCGGTCTTGCGGCGAGTCTTTTCGGATGCAGGAGCATTGCGAAGCTCGCGGAACCGGTGGCCAAATTCCGGGCGTTTGAAAAAGCTGCCCTTGGCAACAGTAAGCGACATTTCAATTTCTTCTTTGACATTCTCAAAAGTCATACTATTCCACCGGAGGAGGAGGGTCAGGAACAATGGGCGGCGTTCCAGGAGAAGACGGGCCGACAGCGGTGCCGTGTACCTGGGGCTTGAGGATTGCACGCAAATTTCTAATGGATCCGACTTCTGCAGGGTTGTCGGTATTATCCCAGATGTCCTTGCTCACGCGAAGGTCGCCATCGATATCCACACCTTTCGGAGCCTTAATTTCAATGGTTCCGTTCTTCTTGAAAATGATATACTGCTTGTCATCACGATATACGGCTGTTTCCCCTTCTTCTACGGCGGGGCGGTCCTTACCGTCGCTTGCCACGCCGACGATGACGTTTCCGAACTCCAGGAAGAGAATGCGCGACCCGCTCGGCGGAATGGATATAAAGCCATACTGCTGCATCAGCTGACGACCTTCCACGTCGCGACCGTTCGCCTTAGCCGACACGCTGCGGAGCTTGCCTGCGATATCCTTGCAGCTCGAAATAATGCTCGTAAAGAATTTCATCATAAAGCACCTCCCGGCTGGAGCTCAAGACGCGTGCGCTTACCGTTCAGCCTGTCAAGAGTGAATGTCACCGACTTGATGAGGTAAGAGTCTTTAGCCCCATTGTATTCATCTCGCACATCGACAAAGCGATTGATTTCCCAATTGTTGGAGTTCTGAGAATGACCCTTGACTGTATATTCAAGGCGGATTGAACTGGCCTTTTCTACAGCCATCTGAAGTTCAGCGGTCTTCTTTGCAGGGCCCTCGTTTTCGTTCCAGTTCACGACAAGAGGCTTTGCAAACGGCATCTGGTCGTTCTTGACGGTCGCCATCACATACTTGATGTCGTTGTCGTCCTGACTTTCGCCCATCACGCGGACTTCGCTATGGACGCCTTCGATAGTCTTTGTCACGGAACCCTCGATGTAGTCCATTTCGGATCCGTCGCCCTTGGCATGGATAGTAAACAGCGGTTTGCCTCGAACAAGCGGTTTGTCGAAACAGAACTTGCCGTCTGGAGTAGCCCAAAACAAGTATCCTTGCGAGTTGGCGGCACGCTTGATGACCTCGAAAACAGTATCTCCCGGGGACAGTTGAACGAATTTTCTGCTGACATTGGCCTTTTTCGCCCCGGAATAATACTCGAAATCCTTCTTTCCGATGAATGGGAGCCCACGCACCAGCTTTTCGGCAAGCGCGTCGAGCTTCGTAGGAAGCGTCGAAAACTTTGTTACGCAGGAATCGACCATAACGGACGCCACAGAACGACCTTCAAAGGAAAGCTTGGGGCCGCTTCTAGAGAGTTCCCGCTTGACGGTATCGATGATTCCCGCCATCACGACATTTCTGTTAACGAATATGGTGCATGCGTCACCTGCTGAAATGTTATACTTGGAGTCCGCCTCGAATGAGAAGGAGCCTTCGGGCGCGAACAGGTCCTGCGTGATGCTGTAGTTCACGAACTTGTCCATCCGGGAGCCGTTCACGGCAACGATAACTTCATCCTTGTCATTTATCATAGACTAGCACCTCGCCGTTCATAAAAGTGGGATTCTTGACCGCGTTCAATGCGCAAAGACGCTCCGCCGCCTTGTAGCCCAGGCCGTTGTCCAGGCATACACGATGGAGAGGCGTTTCATGCTGCAACACGACCTTCTTCGTGGTCATGTATTCCATCTTGATTCGCAGAACGGCTTCGCTAAGGGTTGCCGCCTGTTTCTTGAGCCGTTCCGGGCAAATGGCAACAGGGAGAACCGTATTGATGAACTCGCGGACCGTGGCCACGCTATCTTCGAGTTCGGCAGGTGTGACTATATATGCAGGCTTCGTCTCGGCAATTTCCCTTCCTTCAGCATCGTCGGAAACAACGCTTTCGGCAGCGATGGATTCTCCCATCTTTCTTTCATCATCGCTGATCTGCTTCGCAGTCTCGTTTGCAAGCGTAGATGCAGCAAGAGTCGCGTATGCCGCATATACAGGAGAGCCGGCAAGACTTACAAGCATATCGGACATATTCGCTGCAAGAACCGCCGTGGAACTCTTAGATTTCGTCGCCCGGCGAGCAAGACCCGAGAACGAGTCGCAGCATCCCTGCAAACTCTCGGTCAACTTGCCCGAAAGTGTGCCCATGTAGTCTATCGTCGTATTTATCGCATCGATAGGGGCCTTTACAGTAGTGATAACGCCCTGGATTTTCGCCATCGCAGACTGGACGCCCGATGCAAATGCACGCGCGGCATCGCCAAGGGAGCCCCACACATCGAGCAAGGACCAGTCAGAACCCTCGACATCAGGGACTCCCGCCTTCTGCATTTCATCGGCTATGGCCGTTTGCACATCGGCGTTTACTTCCTTCGCCTCTTCGTAGGTCACATCCGTCGGGTCGGCAAAAGCCTGCGTTTCTTCCTGGAGATTCGCTATTTCGAAGTCGAACTGAAACTCCGCATATTTCCTGCGCTTGTCAGAGGCAAAGGAAACATTTTTCGGATATCCATAAAGAATCGTATCGTGGTCGGGGTGATACAGCTCTACAGGTTCCGGGAAATACGAACGGAACCAGTTTCGGAGCGCACTGTAGTTTTTATCGTAGTCTTCGTTAGTGATGATGCACGAAAACCTGAAACCTTCGGGATTTACGCCCATGTCTTCAAGCTCCGCGCCATTCTTGTACGGATAGGTTGTTTCGGCCATGGCGTGGCTGATCTCGTCGCTGATGTTCGTCAGCTTCAAGTTCCATGGGCCCAGCGTGCATTCTCTAGCTTCTTCGGCCATTTATCTACCCATCCCTGGTGTATTCTTCACCCTGATGTTTGCAGGCTTGCCGCCGTCGCTTTGTGCGGTAAAGCGGTTGTTAGACGCATCGAGATTGATGACTATGTTCGGAGCCACAGTCAAATTTTTCATGTATTCTTGAGCGGACACACGTTGTGCACCGCTTGCAATGTCGCGTTTCATCAGTTCGCGAGAAACGTTCAGCTGAGCATAGAGTTTGTCGAGCTTCTTCTGTGACGGCAAAAAGCTCGTTTCTTCTTCGTTGATGGCTTTCATCGTTTCGTCATAGCGTTTAGCGTGGACGTTCTTGCCATACCGTTCTTCAAAACTTTTGGCGTTCGAGTCGATAGTATTGGCTGCGATTTCGCGAGAATTAGCGACAACTTGTCGCCATTCAATGAAGGCTTGACCGAAGTTGTAAATTTGACCCATAGCCCATGATGTAGCGGCCCCCATTACAGACATCGCTAGAGGCGAGTTCCCCAAACGATTCAGCCCTGCACGGGCATTTGAAAGACCTTGACGGAATCGCCCCACTTCCTTGGTAGTCGTTTCCATCGCGGTTGCAGTTTTCTGGGTGGTAATCGGGAAATCATCGTCCATGTAGTTGGCGTTACCCATGCCTCCACCCATGTTGACGACGAATACTTTCTGGACACCGCCCGCAGCCGCTTCAATAGCATCAGCGGTCGCGTTGCCGTTTTTCCTGGACCAGAAGCCCTTCAAGTCTCCGACAAGGCCGCCAAAAGACTTGACAAACTCGCCAACTTTGACAGCCACTAGAGCACCAGCGGCTACCGTCATAGCCTTAAATCCAGCCGTAACAAGACCTTGATGTTCTCCAAGGTATTTAAGAGCGTCTGAAAGCTGATTTACAGGCCCTGCAAGGTTCGTGTCTGCAAACTTTAAAGCGACGGCCTTCATCTTGTTCACGTTCGTGTTGAAATCGTCAGATGTTTTTTGAAAACGCTTGTCGAGTTCCTCGGTGTTGTTCATGCCGTCTTGACCGCTCTTGGTAATGGCATCGAGCGTTTGCCAACCATTCTTGTATTCAGCCATTACAGGGGTGAGAGCCTTCAAAGCCGATGCTCCGAACATCGGCGATATCTTCTTGATGTTGCCGTCAGTCTTCTCCATCAACTGGCGCATGATGTCGTCGAAATCGTTTAGATTCCCGTCTTTATCGAATACACGCACTCCAATCTTTTTAAGGTCTTTCGCCTTGCCGATAAGTTCATTGAACAAAGACGAAACAGATGTAGTGAGTTCAGCTTCGCTTTTGATGGAAGTGTTCATCACCTGCAAGTAAGCCCCGAAATTCGCGAACTGGTCTTGCGACTTGATGCCAAACGACGAAGCCGCCGCAAGCAAAGCTTTGCCTTCGGCAGCGAACTTTTGCAGAGTGTATGAGCCTTGGTCGCCCTGAATGATGAGGGAGTTGAACGAACTTGCAATTTGTTCCGCACCCCAACCCATTGACGTTTTCATCGAAGCCGCGACGGCGGCAAGTTCATCGACGCTGGCCCCGGAAGCCTTAGCGGCCTTAGCAAGCGTTTCTCCCATCTGTTCAGAAAAGTCAAAGTCGCCTGTAACTTCGCCAATGCGGGAAATGCCTGCCAAAATGGTATCTGCATCCACCCCGGTCTCGACCGCCATTTTATGCAGCGAATCGCGGAACACCTTCGTGTCCGCGTCGCTTTTCTTTGCGGCAAAGCCGTAATACATGAGCGATTCGGAGAGATCGCCCACGTTCTTGATGGCCATACCAAGACCACCGCCAAGAACCAACGAATTGAATGGCGTAACCATGCGGTCAGCAAGCCCCTTGAGGGAACTTCCGACACGGGCAATGCTAGCACGGGCACGAGAGCCAAAGCTGTCAATGGCGGCAGAAGATTGTTTCAAGCCGTTCTGAAGCTTAGTCGGGTCTGCGCCAATCCGCAATGTAACGCTATTGTCAGCCAATGCTCTGCCATCCTTTATCGTTATCGACCAAATAGCCCTTCATCGCAAAGACGAGGAGCCATTGGGCGTCGTTTAGTTCTCTTGCGGGGCAACCAAAATACGCAGAAGCTTCCAGGCTACAGGCAAGCTTAAGACTTTCGAGCGAATCTGGTCCGGTTTTTTTTTGAGAGTTTCCTTGAGCTGTTCAAATTCTTCGTCCGTGAGCTTTTCCAGGTTCGGGTCGTTCTCGTCGGAAAAAGCATTGTAGGCGTCGCACAAGGCTTTCAGTTCATCATTGGTGCACAAGGTTCGCATGTGCTCGGCACTGCTGAAAATCGGCTTACCCGTTTCAGGGTCAGAGAACGCCCGCCACATACCGTGTACAGCTTCCTGTTCGCGGTAATCCGCCAAGTTCTGCATCCCGATTTCAATGCCGTCACGCTTGAACTCTTGCTGGTTATCGACTTTCGCCTTGCGGGCTTCGGAAACCGTCAAGAGTCTCATGCGGACCGTCACGCCCGGGACACCGGGCCATTCGATATCCTTGAATACATCGTGCGAAGCCTTGATTTGGTCGATAATCGCAGATTCAGCGGCATCGGCCTTTTCAGCTGCTTCGTGGGCGGCTTGAATTTTATCAGAAAGTCCGCTCATAGCTATTTCCTGTCAGCTGCGGAAAAGACTAGCTGGGATTCCTTGGCCGTCTTGCCATCAAGTTCATTCGGAGTGAACTTGAGAAGTTTAACGCCAGTGTAAGTCACCTTGTTGCCACCTACATAGTTGACGACAAGCGTCATTACCTTGCCCTTTTCCTTGAGCCAGTCGCGTTCAGCACCCGACTTCGGGAGGTATGCAAGCTCAAAGCCATAGGCCGGGGGAACATCGACCGTATCTTGACCATAGAAATGGTCAACAGTCTGGGCGACTTCAACTTCATTTTCCTTGAATTTCGAAAAGTCAGTGATCTGTTCACCGTCAAGGATGAGGGAAAGAGACGAAATTCTCATGTTTCACTCCTTAAAGATAAAGGTCAATGGTGCTGTAGATCTGGTTGAGTCCAGGCACAACAGGAGCAGGGATTTGGCAAAGCATACGACCCGGAACATTCTTAGATTCCTGCGTGATGAACTGGTCTGCGTAATCGTCGATGTAACGCAGAATCTGTTCATCTTCGAGGTCGGAAGCGACTGCCTTGTTATCTTCGTTCAAAGCATCCGCAAGGAATGCGTGAACGACCTTGTTTTTGTACTTGGATTTATGCATCGCAAGGATGCAGTCGCGGAAGTAGTCAAGCGAAGCGATGACCCCGGTATCGTTGAGCTTGTTCCATTCAGCACCGCTATTCTTGGTGCGCGTGGTAACGGCACGCACGATGCAGAGCATGCTATCTTCTTCCACCAGCGGAATTACACCACCGTTAAGAAGCATATCCTGTTCATCGCCGCTCCACTTGTCTTCAACATCAGGGATAGCAAGCCCCGGAATGGCGACACCGTTCATCGGAATATTCGGCTTAGAATTGCTGGCAAAAATTGCACCGAGACCCGCCGCAATTTCCCACACGGTCGCATTGATCTTGTTCTTGACAGCCGCAATGTGCAAGCGTTCGTAGTTCTTGGCGATTGCGACAGAAGCGGCTGAACTTGCCGTTGCAGAGACCATTGCACAGATTGCACGCTGACCACGCTGTTCGAGCGGTGCGGCAGCGGAATCAAGATGTTCCCTGAGGTAGCCGAGGTTAGAGGCATCGTTTACCGGAGAAACGATAATGTGATAGCGTTCCGGGAATGCGGCGGCAAGGGCCGTCTGCAAATTCACGGTACCCACGCCCGGCGTGGTTGTGACAGAACCGACCGTAATTCCGTCAGCTTCTGAACTGACTGACACATTCAAGCCACCCGCCACAGCGGATACATAAGCACCCTTGCACTTTGCGGTAAGCACCACCTCGCCGGTTGCCACATTCGATGTTTCATGGGTGGTTTGGTCCGTGACTTCTTCCGTGGTAGCGACTGCGGTAAACGGAGCATCCGGGGTGTTGTTGATGACTTCCGCAAGATTGACTGCAACCTTCCCGCAATCATCAGGATCAACTGCAACCGTGTCCAAATTGTCTGTTTTTACGCCAACAGCATATTCAACGCCGTTGCAAATGACAGACACCTTACCCGGCTTGGTCGCTGTACCCGCAAAGGTAAACGCCCAAGTTGCCGCAGAGCCAGTCACTTCGGCATGGCGAAGCAGCGTAATCTGTGCATACTTCCAAGCCTTCTTAGCAGCCTTGTACATCTGCATAAGTACGGAACCCGCACCAGCGAGAGAAATCGCTTCCTGTTCGCTGGAAACAGCCGTGGGCTTGTTTACGGCGAGGCTACCGGCAGACGACTTGTCACCGATAAGCAACACCTTCTGAATGTTGGCAGGGAGCCCGTTCGGGCCCGCATAGTAGTTGAATTTCGTATAGGAACCAGGACGTTTGGTTTCCGAAATGTTATTGCTCAGGTTCATTGTTTACCTCTTTGAAAATCACTGTGCCCTCGGCAAGAGTCTCGTTATCAGGCGTTTCACTCTTGAACGTAGAGCAGATGGAAAGCAGTTCCCTGTAGTTTTCTTCGGCGGCTTCGGGCACGACCGTGAACTGCGTTGTAAAATCAATCTCGATCACCATGCAGGCCACAGCCACGTGCTCTGCGGTGGTCACTTCACGCCAATTGCCTACAGTCAAAGGTTCCATATCAAGCCCCAAATCGTTATTGTGGAGCTTGCCTATCACGTAGCTTACCGCCGGGTGCGCAATCTTGCGGCGTTCCTCTTCGCTTGCAACATTCTTCAAAACAAGCGAGACGACAATCTTTGCATTTTCCTCGATCCTTCCGCTGAAATCGGCCTCGGTAAAGTCACCGGACATCACCGCACAAGCAAGCCCCGGACGGGAAAGCGCTGAAATATTGCTCTGCACGTCAATCGCCTTGAAGTTCATAGGCGTGTTGTCGTCGCGTAAAAGGTCCTTGATAGCCTTTTCAATGACGTAGCAATTCGTTATAGCTACAGGCATCAGAACCTCATGGATTCCATCGAGAACATGGGTTCGCGACCGTTCGAGGCGACCGCAAATCCCGTTTCTGCGATAGGTTCTTCTGGAGCGACACCGATAGACATTTCGCCATCGGCAATGCGTTCCAGCATTTTTATTGCGTTGTTGTAACGGAGTTTCATACCTTCGGAGATATCCATCTCCGTTACGCGTTCATACAAGTTGTAAATCGAAAGGTCAACGCAGATGGTACGCAGCACGCTCGGGATTCCGGGCAAAGGCAGCTTGAACCGCTTGCCAATATAGGCATCGATTATGTCGCTGCTTTCGTTGATAGCCTTTTCCACGACCGTCGCCTGGACACTGCCCGAGGCATTCGGGTGCGTGTCGTCGGTGATTTCGACAAGGCGGGCTTCGGAAATATGGCCCCGTATATCTTCGAGCGTGCAGTAGTTCATCATTCAACCTTAGGTGGTCTTCACCACGTCCTTCAAGAGGAAGCCCGCATCCTTGCCGACCACGACTTCCGTCTGGTAGAAACCGGCCTTGATGACTTCGGCACCCTTGAGACCGATCTTTTCGTCTTCGACGATTGCGGCATAGCGTTCACCCACCTGTGCGGTCATACCCCATGCAATGCCTTCCTTGAGGTTGGAAAGCGGTTCGGAGTAGTGCGCCCAAATGTTATTGCCCCAGCAACGTGCGAGAGTCGGATTCTTGGCGTTCTTGGTCGTGTTCACGCGGGCTTCGCCAACGAGAATTTCATCGACTTCGAACAACGCCTTGATCTGTTCGCGGGTAGCGACACCGCCGCCGTTGTTGTTCGGGTAGATGGCCTTGAGAATGTTCGGGTCGGTACGGAGCTTCGCCCACACAAAGGCGTTCATGCCAAGGATGTTCGGACGTGCCAGCGGCTTTTCGAGGTATTCGAGGAGCACTTCCACGATATCGAAACCAGAAGCACCGATACCTTCAGCAGCTTCGTAGGTATGGGTCAAGCTGTCGCCATAGTTCGAAGTGTTCTGCACAATGCCAGCAACACGCATTTCACGACCGAGAAGCACCTGGTTCATCAAGTATTCAAGGTGGGTATTGACAAAGCGTTCCTTGTTCTTGATCTGGTCGATATCTTCCTTCGGCACGATATCCTGCAAGCCGTGGGGCACGCAAGCACCGGTCTTTTCTTCGCCGGAAAGGTGGATGATATTCGGTGCGGAAGTACGTCCGACATGGGTATCAGTAGCAGTAAAGGCGTCGCCCTTGGTGCGTTCGTAATACTTGAACGCGAGTTCCGGGCCGTCAAGCACCTTGATAGGCATCACCTGATCGGCAATGAGCTTCTTGTTCTGGTAGGCGGCCACAATCCCGGTCTGCTGTTCTCCAATCGGGAGAATCAAGCCGGCTGCAAGATAGCCGCCGTCAGAGCCGAAAATGTCGGCGACAATCTGCGGGATGCCGCAGGCAGTAAGCGTGTCGGCACCAGCAACGGAGCACAGAACACACACGAGGGTAACGAGCATGAGAATGTATTTGTTCAGCTTCATGTTTTTGTCCTTGTTAAAGTTTAACCCGCAGCGGTCTTGCCTGCGTAGCCAAAAGCAACCGTGATAAGGTCGCCCGATGCACCCGCAGTGAGGGCAACTCCATAAGTTTCGGTCGATGCGCCAGCCGTAACAGCCTTGCCGTTCGCATCGCAAGCGACACGTGCACCGACTGCGACAGAGCCGCCAGCGGTCACCTTCACATTGCCGCTCGTCTGCACGACGATATTTGCGCCGCTGGCAGTGTCTTCGTCACCGCTTACACCGAGCACGGCGGCACCTGCGGTGCCCTTCTTGACCTTGTCCGTGTCGGTTCCGGCCTTCACGAAAAGGTTCTTGCCGATGGCTTCTTCGGCCTTGAAAGTGGTTTCGTTGGTTGCCGCACCCTTTTCGAGCTTGATACGCACACGGTCGCCGTCTGCACCGGCAGATTCGAGCGCGATAGCAACGAACGCATCACCGGCAGAAGCGGCGACAGCCTTGCCGTCGCTGCCGACCTTGAGCTTTGCGCCGACGGCGAAAGCGCCTCCGGCGGTAACTTCGGCGATACCGTCAAGCTGTACGTCCTGGCGTGCGCCCTGCGCTGCATCCAGTTCATAGCTCACGCCGACAGCATCACCGCCAGCGGAAGCGAGTGCAATAGAACCTTCGGTTGCGCCAAGAGCGACAAATCTGAAGGCGGGAACGGCGACAGACGCCGTGAAATTGAGGACATTACCTTTCATTGGATTTTCCTTTTTATTGTTTAAACGTTATCGCGGAAACATTCTTCCGCAGCTTCGGCGAACGTCATCACTCGCCCCTTCGCTTCCTGTTCAGCCTTGTACTTGGCAAGAGTTTCACCGGACGAAACCTTAGGAGCGTCATGCATCCCCGGAGTTTCGCCGAACTCCACGATCTTCGGGAGCGCGGCAACCGTCTTGGCAAGCACATCCGCGACATTCACACGGTCATCGCCTTCGCCAAAGCAGCCTTCGCCATCGACAGGCACTTCCTGGCACACGCCAAAGACCTTCATCAGGTTGTCCTTGAGCACCTGATTACAGCGGCCATCGGCAATAGCCTTGTCCAAAGTCTCGGAGAACGCAGCCCCGGCACGCAGACGCTCCGCTGCAAGCTTGTCAGCCTTGAGGGCGTCATTTTCGGCACGGAGTGCCGCGTTCTCTTCGCTCAGCCGCGCCGCTTCGCTAGAATTACCTTCCGGGATAGATGCGGTCGGTTCGTTGCGAGGGGGCGTTTCAGGCTGAGGGTTCTGCTCCCCGTTCTCCGGCGGAACAGAGCCGTTTTCTCCTTCGTCAGTATTTTGGTTGTCCGCACCGCCGCCAACCTCCCCCGGTTCCCCGAAGGAGGAGGCGGTGTCAGCGGTTGCGTCTTTTACAGTCGTCTGTTTAGGGAATTTGTTCGAATCCTTGATTACGTCACGGACTGATTCGAGATCCTTCACTATGTATTCCGGGTAAAATTTGTTAGCGGCATCGATACCGTCCTTTTCAATCAGCTGTTCGCGCTGCGAGCGGAAAAGCGAACCGATAGATTCAAGCTTCCAGATAAGTCGTTCAAAGACCGATGCCGGGACAAGCCTATCCCAAGCAAACGATTCCGCGAACATGCACACATCCTGTTCGGTTACGCCCTTGTCCGCTTCGGCAAACATTCCTTCGCCAAAGCAAAGCGGGGCCATACCCTTCATTGCAGGGGCGTGAGCGCCAAGTGCTCCGAGGTGTCTTAAACCCTTTTTCAAGTTGCTGTAAACGGACGCTGAAAGGTACTTGAAGCCGCCCTTCTTTACCTCTTCGGCAAAGTCGTTATTCACGTCGTCGAGCTTCACCTTGAGCACGTTGTCTTCCACCTTGGAATCGACAATTGAGCCGACACGCGGATCATCGACTTTCGGGTGCCCCTTGACGAGCGGCGGCTGGTAACCGGCCTTGAGCTGTTCGTGAATACCTTCGTTCAAATCTTCGAGGTCCGCTTCGCTGAAGTTGTGTTCCTTGCCAGCCATGTCAGTGACCTTGCCGACCTTGAACGCTTCGACCCACGGTTCCTTGAG
>CAMKLO010000029.1 GCA_946413655.1 uncultured Fibrobacter sp.
CCATGACCTTCGCGTTCACGATGTCTTCCACCTTCTGGATTTCTTCGGCGGTCATCGCGTTGAAGTGGCTGAAGTCGAAGCGGAGAAGTTCGTTCGAAACGAAGCTACCCTGCTGCTGCACGTGAGTGCCGAGCACCTGACGGAGAGCGGCCTGCAGCAAGTGGGTCGCGGAGTGGTTCTTGCGAATATCGTTACGGCGGTCGTTGTCGACGGTCGCCATGAACACGGCGCCCATCGTCTCTTCGTTGGCCGTACCCTTCTTCACCTTACCGCGGCAGAGGGCGGTGTCGTTCACCTTCACGGTGTCGAACACGTCAATTTCGAGGTCGCCAGAAACGAGCGTTCCCTTGTCGCCGACCTGGCCACCCATTTCGGCATAGAACGGAGAGGTTTCAAGCACGATGCTGAGCACGCCCTTGTCTTCACGCCAGCGGACGACCTTCGTTTCGCAAGCGGAGAGTTCGTAGCCCACGAACTTGGTGCTTTCTTCGCTGTACTGCGTCCAGCCTTCGGTACCCATCGTGTTGATGCCCTGCTTCATGTTGGCGCGGGCGCGGGCCTTCTGTTCTTCCATGCACTTCTCGTAGCCTTCTTCATCGATGAGGAGGCCCTTTTCTTCGGCGAGAATGCCAGTGAGGTCCGGCGGGAATCCGTAGGTATCGTAAAGGAGGAACACCTTGTCGCCCGGAATCTTGTCGCCCTTCTTGAGATCGGCGGAGATGGCGGCGAAGCGTTCGAGGCCGGCGTCCAGCGTGCGGATAAAGCTTTCTTCTTCGCTCTTGATCACGCTTGCCACGAATTCCTTGCGTTCGCGGATTTCCGGGAAGGCATCGCCCATCGTGTCGGCAAGCACCTGCACGAGCTGGCAAATGAACGGCTTCTTCTGGCCGAGCAGGCGGGCAAAGCGGCTAGCACGGCGCAAAATGCGGCGGAGCACGTAGCCACGGCCTTCGTTGCTCGGGAGAGCGCCATCGGCAATAGCGAAAGAAATAGCGCGGATGTGGTCGGCAATCACGCGGTGCGGAGTACCGGCTTCGCCATCGTTGTACGGAACGCCACTGAGTTCAGCAATCTTTGCGATGATCGGGGTGAACACGTCGGTATCATAGTTGCTGGTCTTGCCCTGGAGAATGGCGCAGATACGTTCGAAGCCCATACCGGTATCGACGTTCTTTGCCTTCAGCGGAATCAAGGAGCCGTCGCTCACGCGTTCGTACTGCATGAACACGTTATTCCAAATTTCAATATAGCGGTCGTTTTCGCCGTTCACGCCCTTGATCGGGTCCTTGAACGTTTCGGCCTGCGTAGCGAGGTCGCCGCGGTCGTAGTGGATTTCGGAGCAGGGGCCGCACGGACCGGTGTCGCCCATTTCCCAGAAGTTGGAGTGAGCGTCAAAGCGCATGATGCGGTCATCCGGGAGGCCGGACACGTCCTTCCAAATCTGCCAGGCTTCGTCGTCGTCCTGGTACACGGTCGCGAACAGGCGTTCCTTCGGGAGCTTCCAAACTTCGGTCAGGAGTTCCCAGGCCCAAGAGATGGCTTCCTTCTTGTAGTAGTCGCCGAAACTCCAGTTGCCGAGCATTTCGAAGAAGGTGTGGTGGTAGTTGTCGCGGCCCACCACGTCGAGGTCGTTGTGCTTACCGGACACGCGGAGGCACTTCTGGCTGTTGCATGCGCGCTTCCAGCCCTTCGGATTGTCGCCCAGGAAGATAGCCTTGAACTGGTTCATGCCCGCGTTCGTGAACATGAGCGTCGGGTCGTCATGCGGAACCACCGGCGAAGAACGCACAAAGAGGTGGCCCTTGGATTCAAAGAACTTGATGAAAGATTCGCGCACCTGCGCAGAAGTCATTGTAGGCATATTGTGTCCCTTTTATTTTTTCGGGCGTAAAGATAGAAATTAGACGACAAATTCTCAAGTCGAGCGTCGCGGCCAAGCCTGCCCCGGACTTGTTCCGGGGTAACGCCCCGGCACTGCAATATAAAAAGCTAATCCCGTCCCCATTCGCGGATCATGACTACTAAGCAGCAAAGCTGCAAGTAGTCAAAGAGAACGGAGTCCGGGATGACAGTAAAAGAATAGGCCGGGGTGACAGTGTAATAGAAAATGTTACTGGATCCTTCGCCCTACGGGCGAAGCATGACGATTCTAGTAACTAGTAACTAAGAACTAGTAACTCAAAAGCTAATAAATCTTCTTCATGTCGGTGAGTTCGCCGTTTTTCTCGTGGAACAACGTAAGCGAACCGCCTTGGATTTGCTGGAAAATCTTGGTGAGTTTCGCAATAGCGGCGGCTTCGTCAAATCCAGCTTCGTTATAGGCCGTTTCACCGATGACAAGTCCAAAATTCATCATGTCCGGAGCCTTGCGACGCAGATAGTTCAAAAGTTCTTCGTCGCTATTGATTTCGTCTGTGGCCGTGAGCTTTTCAAACTCCGCCGGATCGCGCGTACTGACGTGCAACGGGTAGATATCGTCGGCAACAATCTGCTTAGAATTGAGATAAAGTACGTTGCCTACATACAAGCTAATCGAATCGTTCAGCACCTGACGCACTTCAATCAGCACATCGCACATTGACGACGTTTCCTGCATCTTGATTTTGGAAGGACCGCAAGCGATAAGCGCAAGCGAAATCGTGGCAAGGAGCAATAGGGCGAGTTTTTTCATGATATTCCTCTTTAGTAGTAGGAAGTAGGCAGTAAACAGTGGTTAGTAAACAGAGTTGTTAAAAGAACATTCTTATTACATTCCCAACAACAAACCAATGGCTAATGACTAGCGACCATCGACCAATATACAATTATTCATTTTCAAGAAAAAGTAAACAATACCTAACATAAAAAAAGCCTCCCGGATTTCTCCAGGAGGCTTGCTTCTATACACCAAACTTTTTACAAAGCTTCGTAGTCCATAATAATTCTGCAAACGCCATTCTGGACTTTGATATTTTGGCTACGGTACATCACATTCTCCATTTCCCAGTCACCCACTGTCCAACGCTGCGGGTCAATATCTTCCCCATCGAAATCATCCTGCCAGAGCATCTTGAAGCCCTTTGTGGCTTCATCGTAAGAGTAAACGCGGACATAGTCAATCTGCTGTTCAATCGGAAGTCCTACACCCGTGAATTTACCCGTCCAAGACGGTGTTTTAGACGCCCACAAGTTGAAGCGGAGACTTTCCTTTTCGGTGAGGAATTTCACCTGGTCAGCATCAGCGTGAGTACCGCGGCTCATGCCAAGCGTATCGCGGCGCACTTCGACGCTGTCGATTTCCCAGGCCACGTATTCCGGCGTCCAGATAATTGCGTACAAATGGAATTCCTTGGAGGCATCGAATGCGAACGGATGGATGACCTCAGAAGAAGTGTTCTTCTTGATGGACGGCTCCGCTTCGCGAGTGATGATATTGGACTGCCACTTGCTTGGATCCTTGCCAAGAATTTCAATGTCGATTTCGTTCCAAGGTTCATTTTCCTTCATCCAGGAATTATCATAATTGAGGAACATGGAGCTCACGGAACCAGAAATAGAAGCCATCTTCATGCGAGCTTCGAAACGGCCATACTTGAACTGCTCTACGCCAGTGAGTTCAGCACCGTAGAAAGTATAGGACAAGTTCGGATTAATTTCAGTCAATGTCGGAACGCTATAAGTGAACTGCGGATTCTGTGTAGTTGCAGCAGAACTTGTCGGGGCAGCAGCTTCGGAACTGGTCGGAACGACGGCAGCGGAACTTGCCGGGAGAACGGCATCGGAGCTGGTCGGAGCAACAACAGTTGCAGAACTAGCCGGAGGAACAACAGCGACAGAGCTAGAAGAAACGGCACCAATCTGTCCCGAAGGGGCGACAAAATTAGCATCATCATTCGAATCAGAGCATGCAGCCAAGAACGCCACAGTAACCAAGGGAAGAATAATCTTTTTCATAATGACCTCTTTTCAAAAAAAATAGTTTTTGAATTTTCCGCATGCACCCCAGATGACAGGATTTTCAAAATCATCTGTATCAACTGTATTACAAAATTAGCCAAAAAACGCATTTTACGTGATTTTCAGCACATTTTACACTTTGTTCAAAACCTATCCTGTCACCAAGGTCTCCCGTAAGAAAATTAAAAGCAACGCTACCCCACTCCAAGCCATCCCTTCGCCACATTTTGCACCTTGCCCACCCCCTATTTAATATGTATATTGCGCTCTATAGATAATCGCAATAAAAACAAGGATAAATCGAGTTCGTTCTTTTTTTACAATAGGAAAGTTTGGTTACTTTTATAGTTGTATTAACAGTAAGCTCGGGAAAAAAGAGGTTATATGCAGGAAGCATGGAAAGGCTTTAGAGGCGGACGCTGGCAAGAAGAAATAAACGTCCGTGATTTTATCCAAAAGAACTACACCGCTTACGACGGCGACAAATCGTTTTTACAAGGCCCGACAGAGGCTACGAACAAACTTTGGGGACAATTACAAGATCTCCAGAAGAGGGAAATTGCAAAGGGTGGCGTCCTCGACATGGACACAGATGTTGTCTCCACTCTCACGAGCCACCCCGCAGGCTACATTTCCAACGAGACCAAGGATCTCGAAAAAATTGTAGGCCTCCAGACCGACAAGCCGCTCAAGCGTGCATTCATGCCATTTGGCGGCATCAAGATGGCCGAAGAATCTTGCAAGAACTACGGCTACACTCCGAGTGAAGAACTCCACCGCATCTTCACGGAATTCCACAAAACGCACAACCAGGGTGTTTTCGACGCTTACACGCCGGCCATGCGTTTGGCCCGCAAGGCACACATCATCACTGGTCTTCCGGATACATACGGCCGCGGCCGCATTGTCGGTGACTACCGCCGTGTCGCCCTTTACGGCATCGATTACCTTATCGCCCAAAAGAAAGCCGACAAGGCATTGACCGACTCCACCGACATGCGCGAACACGTTATTCGCGAACGCGAAGAACTTGCCGAACAGATTAAGGCCCTCGAAGGCATGAAGGTGATGGCAAAGATTTACGGTTACGACATTTCGAAGCCGGCAACGAACGCCCGCGAAGCCGTGCAGTGGCTGTATTTCGGCTACCTCGCCGCCATCAAGACGCAGAATGGCGCCGCTATGAGCGTGGGCCGCGTCTCCACATTCATCGATATTTACATAACTCGCGATTTGCAAAACGGCGTCATCACCGAAACCGACGCCCAAGAAATCATCGACCACTTTGTCATGAAGCTTCGCATGGTCAAGTTCGCTCGCATCACTAGCTACAACGAACTCTTCAGCGGCGACCCGGTGTGGGCCACGCTCGAAGTCGCCGGCATCGGCCAAGACGGCCGCCATCAAGTGACTAAGACCGACTATCGCTTCTTGCACACACTCGTGAACATGGGTCCGTCGCCGGAACCGAACCTCACGATTCTCTACAGCCCGCGTCTTCCGCACAACTTCAAGAAATTCGCCGCCGAAATTTCTGTGAAAACCAGCGCCATCCAGTACGAAAACGACGATACGATGCGTCCAATTTGGGGCGACGACTACAGCATTTGCTGCTGTGTTTCCGCCACGCAGACCGGCAAGGAAATGCAGTTCTTCGGCGCACGTGCGAACCTCGCCAAGACGCTCCTTTACGCTATCAACGGCGGAAAGGACGAATGTCTCGTGAAGGGAGAGCAGGTCGGTCCGGAATATCCGCCGATTACCAGCGAATACCTCAACTACGACGAAGTTGTCCACAAGTTCGAACTTTACATGGACTGGATTACGCACTTGTACGTGAATACGTTGAACTTGATTCATTACATGCACGACAAGTACTACTACGAAGCTGCCGAAATGGCACTCATCGACACCAATGTCCGCCGCACGTTCGCGACGGGTATCGCAGGCTTCAGCCACGTTGTCGATAGCCTTTCTGCCATCAAGTACGCCAAGGTGAAAGTCATCCGCGATCCGGCTACGGGCCTCGCGCAAGACTTCCAAATCGAAGGCGACTTCCCGCGCTACGGAAACGACGACGACCGCGCCGACGATATCGCCGTTTGGCTCCTCAAGACGTTCATGGCCAAAATCAAGCAGACCCCGACTTATCGCGATTCTGAACCGACGACAAGCATTCTCACGATTACAAGTAACGTCGTCTATGGCAAGGCTACGGGCGCCCTTCCGGACGGCCGTAAGGCTGGCGAGCCGTTCTCTCCGGGCGCAAGCCCCAGCTACGGCGCCGAAAAGCACGGTCTCTTGGCCTCGCTCAACTCCGTTGCAAAGATTCCGTACGAATACGCTTTGGACGGCATCAGCAATACGCAGACCATCAACCCGGATGCACTCGGCCACAACGACGAAGAACGTTCCAACAAGCTCGTGCAGGTGCTCGACGGTTACTTTGGACAGAGCAGCCACCACCTGAACGTGAACGTGTTCGGTGTCGAAAAGCTGAAGGACGCCATGGAACACCCGGAGAAGGAAGAATATCAGAACTTTACTATCCGCGTTTCCGGCTACGCCGTGCGTTTCATCAAGCTCACTCGCGAACAGCAACTCGACGTGATTGCCCGCCAGGCACACGGCGTACTGTAATTCACCCGCTCCGCGGAAATGACGAAACAATCTCGTCATTCCGGCCTTGAGCCGGAATCTGCAAGCAAAGCGAGATACGTTTAAAAAGGTTCCCCAAAGGGAGCCTTTTTTGTTTGAAACAAGTATCCCCACAGGGGCATTACATACTAAAAAAGAAAATCGAACATCTTAGTATGTAAAAAAGCCCTCAAAAGACCATAAAATCAACGAAATAAGACCTTAATCAACCTTTCGTCGCCCCAATTGGCTTCAAAACGCCCCTTTAAAGCCCCAAAATTACATACTAAAACTTCTAAAATGAAATTTAGTATGTACACATACAAACTCTATAAACCGCGATTACATACTAAAATACGCCAAATACGATTTTAGTATGTAATAGTATCACGCCACGATGTAATTTTCGTTCTTTTGGCGGCGAGCATAAACAGATTCTAAGAACTGGATGACAGAATCCCTGTCGCGAACAAGCCCACGTTTATGGCTCAGGCAAAAACGCGTTGCCGCAAGCGACTTCAAAAGCGCAATCTGCTCGCCAAGAATCTGTACGTTATACACGTCAGGCGTTCCATGCCCCACCATCGGGTAAGTCGCATCGCCCAAAAACACGTAATCATCAACGATAAGCGCCAACGAGCCTTTGGCATGGCTGTTCGGCATCGGCAAAATCTGGATTTTCACGCCATCGTCAAACGAAATCGGCGACGTCACAGCAATCTTTTCGCAACCCGCGACCTCCCCCACAACTTTCGACGCATAGGAACCAAGATAAACAGCATCGAAATCGAGCGAAACTTCGCCCTGCACAAAGCGCACAAGATTCAGCAGATGATCGCGATGGAAATGCGAAATGACGATGTTCTTTTTGAGCGAAATTGCAACTGATGCAGCGCTTTCGCTGTTTTCGTGAGAGCCGCGAGAATCTTTTTCGAGAGGCTCCGAGCCCACGGGATTGCGCGGCAACGCATTTATAAAATTCACCGCCTCGTCACAGGCGCCCACGTCAAAAATCCACCAGGCGCTATCGCCACGAACAGCAACGACATCCGCACTCAGCGGGTCGTATGACACTTGCAAATACTGGATTCTATCGGTAAGCTTTATGATTCTTGGCACGGCGCCAAAGATAGAAAATTTTCCTTATTCCTGTTCTTTATAAACAATATCGTAAACACCCTTGAAATTTAGATATTTCACACCAATATACTCTACAGGAACTTTTATCCTATAATCGGCAAAACAAAGGCAATTATGCTCAGGCACTTGCGGATCTTCTGGATAATATTCGAAAAAGTCATGAACAAACAATGTATCTTCCTTGCGTTCCAGCTTGACATCTGTTACATGCCCAAATTCTCCACAAATCGAAGTTGTATTAATCGTAAAGGTCGCTGAACCGTCTTCGTTCATCACGAAATCAACGGATTCATCACCCCATTCAGCTCTTTTTGCCAAATGTCCGCCGCCACAAGAACCTTTCCCCACCTCATAATCAGAGGATTTTTGTGATTCCGTGTTTAGGCTTGCAGAACCGCCTGCGCCATTATCCACGCCAGAATCATCTGAACAAGCGGTAAGCATTACAAAAGCAGCAACGGTCACAATCGAGACAAATAATGATTTTTTCATAAAGACTTCCTCCTCATCACTCTTTTAAATATAGATGAAACAGCCATCAAAGCGACGCATATTTTCAAACAATATCGCACATTAATCCGCTGCGACCGCTTTTTTTTTCGGAGTTTGTATTATATAGAGAAAACGGCTCACCGCTAGGATTCCTTTTTTTATGCAAAAAGCACATCATGCGGGCGGGGCCCCAGCTCGGAGTTGCGAAGGCCGCACGGGCCCCTCCCTGCACCCTCCCCATCCTTGGCCAACGCCTCCATTCTCACGACGAACAATCATTTTCTTCAAATTATTTGACTGTTTATCTCGCATCGTTTAGACCTATGCATAAAATCACAGACTTTATTCTGTAATACGAAATAGCACTTTAATGCAGAGCAAGACTTTTTTATTTTTACATCATGACTCTCGGAAGAATCAACAAACTCGAAACATTCGGCTCGGTCGATGGACCGGGAATCCGCTTTGTCGTTTTTACGCAGGGTTGCCCCATGCGATGCAAGTTCTGCCACAACCCAGAAACTTGGGATTTTGGCGACAAGAGCGCAAACGGCACCCCGAACGGTTCTTTTGAGATTTCCGCAGAAGACTTGCTGAAAAAAGCCATCCGCTACAAACCCTACTGGGGAGCGGACGGCGGCATCACCGTGAGCGGTGGCGAGCCCCTAGCGCAAATCGACTTCATGATTGAATTTTTCGAAGCAGCAAAAGCGGCTGGAGTCCACACCTGCGTTGATACAAGCGGAGTTACATTCCGACGTACCGGCGAACCGTTCGCGAAAATCGAGCGCCTGATGAAAGCGACCGACCTTTTACTCGTTGATATCAAGCACATCGACCGTGACGCACACAAGGAACTCACCGGCCACAGCAACGAGAACATCATTGACTTTTTCCGCTACCTCGACAGCATCCAAAAGCCCATCTGGATCCGCCACGTGCTCGTGCCCGGCGGGAGTGACAACGACGAAGCGCTCACACGCACGCGAGACTTCATCCGCACACTTCACAACGTCAAGCGCGTCGAAGTATTGCCCTACCACGCATTCGCCCTCAGCAAGTACCAGGAACTCGGCATCGATTACGCCCTCAAGGACACGCAAACGCCCACCGCTGACCGCGTCAAGAACGCCAACGAGATTCTCGAAACCGCAAAATACACAGGCTGGCAAAGCAGTAGACAGTAGACTGTAGGAAGTCGGAAGGGATTGTTATACGAGAAGGTGATGCCCGAACAAGTCGGGCATGACAAAAACAAAGAAGACGAAGCATAAACTTCGTCTTTAACATTTAAATCGAGATTTTGCTTGTCAAGTAAAGGTTTAAAGACGAGCAGGACAAGGCGTCGAACCCCGAAGCTATTTAGCCTTTCCAAATTTCGCTCTATAAAAAAGGAGATGCCCGCTCGAAGACGGGCATGACATGATTGTTTCAGTAAAAAGTTTAATTTTAAATGAGATTTCGTCTAAAGCCTAGCGAGAGCAGGAATCAACTTCGCGTAGCGTACCCACACACTCCAGCAAGGGATAAGAAACAAGTAAGACGAGGCATCGAACCCCCGTCTTTAAGTAAAGGTTTAAAGGCGAGTAGGACAAGGCGCAGGGCGACGTAGCGTACATATCCGTACGTGAGGAGCCCCGCAACGCCGTAATGCGAAGCCTTTTAACCTTTAATTGCGTCGCCCATCGAGAACATCGGCATATACATTGCAATCAAGAGGCCACCGACAGCGCCGCCCAAGAACACAATGATAATCGGTTCGATCATACTCACGACGGCATCAACTGCGGCATCGACTTCTTCGTCGTAGAAGTCGGCGAGTTTCAAAAGCATGCCGCCCAAGTTACCGGTCTTTTCACCGACGCCGGTCATCTGAATCACCATGGGCGGGAAAATACCTACTTCTTCCATCGGCTCGGCAATAGACTTACCACCGGCAATACCAATCGATATCTTGTAAATTGCCTTTTCAACAACTTTATTACCGGCTGTTGACGCGACGACCTTCAAGGCGTCCATCACAGACACACCAGCATTCAAAAGCGTTCCAAGCGTTCTCGAAAAACCCGCCGTTGCGGACTTAATCTGCAAATCGCCTAGCTTCGGAATTTTTAACGTAAACTTATCCATCGCAAATTGCGCCGCAGGTATTCGCATAATCATCTTATACGCAAATATAATGACAATCAAACCAATAAACAAGAACGCACCATTATTACGTATAAAGTCAGACATGTTCATCACCACTTGCGTCGGTGCAGGGAGCTCTGCATCAAGGGCAGCGAACTGTTCAGCGAATGTCGGCACCACGAACGTCATAAGGGCAATCACCACGAAAATACCGACGATGATAACCATGACCGGGTAAGTCAACGCCTTTTTCACTTTACGTTTGAGGCGCTGGTTGTTTTCGAGTGTTTCGGCCAAACGTGCCAAAATTCCTTCAAGAATACCGCCCGCTTCACCAGCCGCCACCATGTTGCAGTACAAGGAATCAAAAACTTTCGGATGCTGCGAAAGCGCATCGGCCAAAGAAGAACCGCCGTTAATCGACTGTGTCAACTTATGGACAACATTTTTCAGTTCCGGATTTTCGCACTGCGCTTCGAGAATGTTCAAGCACTGCAACATCGGAAGACCTGCCGAGCACATAGACGAGAACATACGTGTAAAGCGGGTAATGTCTTCGGTCTTGATACCGGAACCAATTTTGAGTTTGATTTCGGTCGGTTTCTTTTTGAGGCTCGTAATAACGAGACGACGACGGAGCAAGAGGGCTTCGGCTTCTGCCTTGTCCTTTGCTTCAAGCGTACCTTCGAAGTTGTTGCCCTGCGAGTTTTGGGCTTTGTACAAGAATTCTGGCATCGGTTATACCCCTTCCTTTACGAACAACTGTTCCAACTGGTCCGGACTGGACGAACGGGCAAGAGCGTCGAAACGGTCAACCTTATGGTTCTTGACTAGTTCGCACAAACACATGTTCATCGTATTCATGCCGAACTTCTGGCCAATTTCAATCATGGATTCAATCTGGTGAACCTTGTCGTCACGAATCAGCGCACGGATACCCGGAGTCACGTTCATCACTTCGTACGCCATCACGCGGCCACCGCCAATCTTCGGCAAGAGGGTCTGGCAGATGACGCCCTGAAGTACGAACGAAAGCTGCGTACGCACGGTCTGCTGTTCGCCCTTCGGGAACGCATCGACCACACGGTTAATCGTCTGCACGCAAGAGTTCGTATGCAACGTTGCAAATGTCAAGTGACCCGTTTCTGCAATCGTAAGTGCAGAACGAATCGTCTCAAGGTCACGCATTTCGCCGATGAGCACCACGTCAGGGTCCTGACGGAGCGCCATCTTGAGGGCCTGGGCAAAGCTATGCGTATCGCTACCAACTTCACGCTGGTTAATCATACAGCCCTGGTGTTTGTGCAAAAATTCGATCGGGTCTTCAACAGTCAAAATGTGGTCGTGACGTTCCTTGTTGATTTTGTCAATCATTGCGGCCAAGGTCGTCGATTTACCGGAACCGGTAGCACCCGTCACAAGGACTAGTCCAGAGGGTCGGGTCGTAAATTCGGCCATAATCTTCGGAAGGCCGAGATCCTTAAAAGTCTTGATGTCGAGCGGAATGATACGGAGAGCTAGCGCCACGCAACCGCGCTGCAAATAGGCGTTCGCACGGAAACGTGCAAGGTTCGCAATACCGAACGAAAAGTCGCATTCCTTCTGCTGCTCGAAAGTCTTTTTCTGAACTTCATTCATCAAGCTGTAGGTCATACGCATGGTTTCGTCGGGCTTGAGCTTGTTCTCCCCAATGGGGGTCAACTTACCAGAAAGACGAATAAGGGGGGGAGCACCTGCCGTAATATGCAAGTCGGAGGCTCCTCGTTTAACCATTTCTGCTAAAAGATCTTGAATGTTATATGCCATGCTTTAGAATATAATTTAAAAAGCTCGAAAATTTCATAAATTCTTTACACAATGCGTTCATCCACTTATAAAATTCTCGCATGGGTAGGGGTTATCGTTTGCCTCGGATTCGCTTTTTACGCAATCGAGGCCCAGTCCCGCTATAGCAAGAACTTCCCGGAGACGGTCGTGAACTTCAAGGCCGACAATGTGATGGGAGGCAAAACGGACTACGCAAGCGAAAAAGGGACTGCGACACTGATCGTCCTCACTGCGTCATGGTGCCCGTCCTGCAGGGCGGAACTCCCCTCGCTCATGCAATTCCACAAAGAGTTTGGCCCCAAGGGTCTCAAGATTTTAATGATTGACGAGGACGATTCCAAGAAGGTCGCCCGCAAGTTCAAAAAGAGCATGGGCATCCCGTGGACGATGATGCACTGGAACTACGACGCGCTAATGGCACTCGGCAATCCGGGCGTGATACCCGTTAGTTTCGTCGTCGATAAAGACGACAAGGTGCAGCACATCGACGTAGGGACGATAAACGAACTGAAAGTCCGGCAAGAACTCAAAAGACTGCTGGGGAAGTAATTTAGACGAAAGATCGCTTCTCCACAAGGTGGATAACAACAACTAAGGCAACAAGTTGCCAAGTTTTGTATAGCTGATAGACGAAAGACGAGAGAAAAATAATGGCACTTCGTGCGTCATTATAGGGCGGCTTAGCCGCGATTTCCACTCTTTCGTCTCTCGTCTATAGGACCCAAAGGTCCGTTCTTTCGTCTATTCACGCTATCGGGCTGGGGAACAGTATCACGTCCTTGATTTCTTCTTTCCCAAGAGCGAGCATGAACAGGCGGTCGAGCCCAAGTGCCACACCGGAACAAGCTGGCATTCCCGATTCAAGCGCCGCAAGGAACCGTTCGTCAATAGGCGGTAGAGGCTTATTCATCCCCTTGCGGATTTCCAAATCAGCATTGAAGCGGCGACGCTGTTCCACCGCATCGGTCAATTCCGTATAACCGTTGCAAAGTTCCACCTGGTTCACGAAGAGCTCGAAACGGCGAGCCCACGTGTAGCCATCCGCATCGACGTATGTCTGTGCCAGTGCCGCCTGCGATGGCGGATAATCCAAGATGAACTCGGGACCGTTACTAGCGAGCGCGGGTTCCACCAAGAACACCATGAGGTAGTCCCACCAGTCTTCACGCGTGAGAGTCTCGCTCTTTTCGGGCACAGGAATCTCGCGAGTGCGGCAGGCATCCGCAAAATCCGAAAGCTTTTCGCAGAACGGATTCACACCGGCGTAGTTCTTGAACGCGTCAATCCAGCGGGTGCGGCGTGCGTTTAATTTAGTCCCAATAATCTCGCTCACGAGGTCTTCGACTTCGTCCATGAGTTTGTCTTGAGGCATGCCCACGCGGTACCATTCCACCATCGAAAATTCGTTATTGTGGTGACCGCCAAATTCATCCTTGCGGAACGACTTTGTAATCTGGAAAATGTCGCCGAACTTTGCAGCAAGCAAACGCTTCATGTGAAATTCCGGGCTCGTCATCATGAACCGCTTCGGGTCTTCAATCTCAAAGTAATCGAGCTGCGGATCCGTACCACCATAAGCCGAAAGCACAGGCGTCTCGACTTCGAGCGCATTACGACGAACAAAGAAATCACGGACTTTGGCCATCAGCGCTTGACGCTTGACCCAAGTTTCACGCGAGCAGGTGGGCGCAAACGCACCCGATTTGAGATTTTCCATTACTAATTAGCTCCGGCTACACAACGGACCGCAAGATAGAAACTCGGATCCACAGAGATGGAGCCGACATCCTTATCGATACTGAACATCGTGCGGGCCTTGCCACGGGAATCCTCTTCGACATCGGCCGTCCAGAAATAGGCACCCGAACCCATCGTTGTGCAAACGCCGCTCTTGTTCGCATAGCCGCCGAACATCGCGGTAAACGCGTAATCGTCGCTGCCATTGCTCTTGAGCTTGAGAGCAGCCTCGCGGGCACCACCGGCGTATTCTTCAAGCTTTTTCCAGTCCGCATCGGTCGCAAGATGGTAGCCGTCCGGGCAAGCTTTTTTCGCAGCCTCTTGCGTGTAGAGGCGACCGAACGCCTTGCAGTTTGCATCGTCGCGGTCGTAACACATCGAACCATCCGGGTCGTTGAAATTCAAGTTTTCGACGAACCAATCTACGCCACCAATTTCCTTAACCTTGTAAACTTGTTTGTCACGCTTGTCAACAAAATTCTTGAACACCGGACAACGAGTGCTGAATCCCTCGGCAGAGAGAATCGGATCCACTTTGCCCTTCCAAGCCGTGCAGAAGCGGAACAACTGACCGCCCGGGAGCGAAGAACCCTTATGCTTGGCGGCCCAAGTCTTCACGTAATGAAGGCCCGTCACAGCGGTATCGGGAATCGAGAGCACCTTGGCGTACTTGCCAGCAAGGGCGGCGTACGTCCCGGCGACAGACATAGGAGCTTTCCAGAAACCTTCGGAAAATCCTTCGCGCAGGCTCGCAAAAACTGGCGACGGCTTATAAACCTTAATCGTCTTGTCCACCATCTGTTCAGGTTTCGTCTTGCAGTTTACATCGTGGTCAATAGCCATCAGGGAATTTGCATCCACCTTACACTGGGCAATGCACTTTGTTCGTGCAGCCCCCTTCTTGGGGCACGGTTTCCAAACCGTCGTATCCACACTCACGAGCGACTGCTTGGCAAAAGCCTTCGTCTTGACCGCAGCCTTCGTCACCTCGTCAAGCGTCTTGAGAGCCTTAGCACTCCCCTTTTCGCCATCGGCGAGCAAATACTTGATGACACCCGAGCAGGCATTCGCGGCATTCGCCATCGAGCATACCTTCGGGCCAAAACCGTACGCAAACTGGGACGGGCATGCGGCAAACGCTTCGTCCGGCATCTGTTTGAAATGCTTGCCATAAATATCCGTTGCGTTTTTCGCCGACATCTTGCCGCAATAAATTTCTTCGATTTCTCCCGCCTTGACCATTTTTTTCACCTTTTTCCAGTTATTGGAATCAACAGCCTTGCGGAGCGCCTCCTGGGCAAAACCGCCCTGCGCCAAAATAGCGGAACAAATCAAACTTGCCACAAAAAACTTTTTCATTTAATCCTCTTCTAAAACTTTACTGGATTCTGCTCCTACGAACCTAATTCAACTAAGGCACTGAAGTGCCAAGTTTCATATATCCCCCTTCAGGGTCAGGATGACAAATCCTGAGTCGGGATGACGACACGAATAGTTTTAATATATAACGAATTATAACCAATCCCTAATGAATAATCAAAAAAAATCTTGAACCCTAATAATATTTTACTATTGCTAGCCACCAGTTAGGTAGGTTTTCTATCTTTGGCACCATGTTTAATGCAGAACTCACACGCAATGAATTTCCGATGCTGGTCGCTGGCGACAAGGAGCAAAAGCCCCTCGCCTTTTTGGACAGCACCGCCACGACCCAAAAGCCCGCCTGCGTCATCGACGTGATGGACGACTTTTACCGTGAGCACTACAGCTCCGTAAAACGCGGGGTGTACCGTCTGAGCGCACGCACCACAGAAGCGTTCGAAAAAACGCGCAAGAGCATTGCGCAGTTCATCAACGCCAAAACCGAAGACGAAATCGTCTTTACGCGTGGCACCACCGAGAGCATCAATCTCGTCGCCTGGAGCTACGGACGCAAGTTTTTTGAAGCGGACGATGAAATTTTAATTAGCGGCCTCGAACACCACGCTAACATCGTGAGCTGGCAACTCGTTGCCGAAATGAAAGGCGCCAAAATCAAGGTCATCCCCGTTTTGGACAGCGGCGATTTGGACTTGAACAAACTCCCCGGACTCCTCACGCCGCGCACCAAGATGGTCGCAGTCGCCCACGTGAGCAACTCCGTCGGAACCGTGAACCCCATAGCAGAAATCATCGCGACCGTCCGGAGTCTCGCCCCGCAAGCAAAAATTTTGATTGACGCCGCCCAGAGCTCAAGCCACATCAAAATTGACGTACAAAAGCTCGACTGCGATTTTCTCGCATTCAGCGGCCACAAAATGTACGGTCCGACCGGAATCGGCGTTCTTTACGGCAAGTACGACGTACTCGACAGCATGCCGCCTTGGCACGGCGGTGGCGAAATGATCAAGAACGTCACGTTCGAAAAGACAACCTATGCCGACGTCCCGGCACGCTTTGAAGCAGGCACGCCCGCCATTGCCGAAGTCATCGGCCTCGGGAAAGCCATCGAATGGCTGAACAACGTCGGCCTCGACAACATCCGCGAGCACGAAGAACAAATTACGCAATATGCACTGAAGCAACTCGCTGAAATTCCACAAGTAAAAGTCCTCGGCAACCCGAAAGAACGCGGTGCGCTCATCAGCATTACGTTGGACGGAATCGCCGTCGGTGACGCCGCCATGATTCTCGACGAAGAAAACGTCGCCGTTCGCAGTGGGCACCATTGTGCGCAACCCGTGATGGACCGCTTCGGCGTCGATGCCACGCTCCGCCTCAGCTTTGGCGTTTATACGCTCGAACGCGACATCGACCGCTTTATCGCAGGCATCAAGCGCGTGATAAGGCTGTTCGGGTAATTCCTTCGAGAAACGCGCTGAATGCTCAATAATTTGAAAAGGTAGCCGAGGGGCTACCTTTTTATTATAGCTCTTGACTTTTTTAACTTAATAAGTTAAATTAAAGTTAAAAGGAGAGAGCATGAGCATCGGCGGAATTACATTCAAGACCATCAACGGCAAGCGTTACGCTTACTATCAATGGACCGAAAACGGCAAACAACACAGTCGCCGTGTCAAAGACGACGAATTTGCGGAGCTCGCTACAAAAATAGCTGCCGAGAAAGCGAAAAAAAATTCGTCAAAAAACATTCAGCAACTGATGGTCGCTGAAAACATCGCCCCATATTCCGCCAAACCCGAATTCAAGACCGACATAAAAATTGGAGTACAGCTCACTCGTTTTTTTGAACCCGTCATGAAATGGAAAAAGCGTGAATGCTTCAACACGCTCCACGATTACATTTACGGAGAAAACAACGACCGAGTCCTCATCCTTTACGGACTGCGCCGCACAGGCAAAACCACGCTCATCCGCCAACTCATTGGAGAAATGCCTACCGACATGCAGCAGAAAACGGCATTCATCCAGCTGAGTTCTAGGCATTCACTCGCCGACGTCAACCACGACCTCAAACTGTTAGAATCGCTCGGCTTCCGTTACGTATTCATTGACGAAGTGACCTTGCTCAACGATTTCATCGAAGGCGCCGCATTATTCTCCGATATTTTCGCCGCCGGTGGCATGAAAGTGGTTCTGTCAGGAACCGATTCTTTGGGATTCGTTTTCTCTGAAGACGAGCAACTTTACGACCGTTGCATTTTGTTACACACGACATTCATCCCCTATCGCGAATTTGAAAACGTTCTTGGAATTGCTGGCATCGATAAATTTATCGAGTTCGGTGGAACGATGAGCATGGGCGGGAGCAACTACAATACAGACAAGTTTACTTTCGCCACACCCAAAAGCGCAAACGATTATGTAGACTCCGCCATTGCACGCAACATCCAACATTCCCTCAAATGCTACCAGCACGAAGGGCATTTCCGCGCATTGCAAGATCTATACAATGCTGGCGAATTAACGAGCGCCATCAATCGCATCGTCGAAGACGTCAACCACAGATTTACCATAGACGTACTGACTAAAAAATTCAAGTCAAGCGATTTGAGAATTTCAGCATCGAATTTGCGTTGCGACAGAAATAAGCCCACAGACATTCTCGATCGCATTGACATCAATTCCGTCACCAAGCGATTAAAACATCTTTTGCTCATTAAAGACAAAACTGAACAATCTGTAGAAATCAGCGAGCCACACCGCATAGAAATCAAGGAATATCTCGATTTACTCGACCTGACCTGCGACATTGACATTGTCAACATGTCCAACTTGAATGAACACCGCACACGTACAGTTCTTTCGCAACCAGGACTCCGTTACGCCCAAGCGTCTGCTCTCATCAAGAGCCTTTTGCTAGACGAGACTTTCAAACAAGTTCCGATTACTGAGCGTATGGCAATCGAGAAACGAATTCTCGATGAAATCCGTGGACGCATGATGGAAGAAATCGTACTCCTGGAAACCAAAATTGCAAACCCTACAAAGCAAGTTTTCCAGTTGCAATTCGCCGTTGGCGAATTCGACATGGTGGTATTCGACCCGCAAAACGCCTGTTCCGAAATTTACGAAATAAAGCACAGCGACAAGATAGCTGAAGAGCAATGTCGCCATCTACTCGACCCTAAGAAATGCGCCAAGACGGAATTCCGCTACGGAAGAATCCTAAGCAAGAACGTTATCTATCGCGGGGCAAAAGACCTCTTTGGAAATATCAATTACCTGAATGTAGAAGAGTATTTGAAAGGACTATAAGAATCGACACAATCCCATTCGTTTTAAGTCATCCCCAAATTCAGAAAATCACCTGTTGTTCCACAAGCACTTCACCCTCTTGCATACGCTGCAGAATATTTGTATATCTAATAACGTGATTCGACCGTCCTGCTGACTGAGGCGTAGGCATCCACGAGCAGGTTCGTTCCCTCTCGCAGTTGTAGGTCCGGTTTTGACTTGGCACAAGCCTTGGCCTTGGAATACCCATGCGGAATACGCTGCGATACATATACCGAATCGCATAGCGATCGGCTTCCATATAATCGATATTCAAATACACACCCGTTGTGTACGTTTTGTACGTACGCAAAAACAAGCTATTCAAGTAGCAAAGGATCCTTTATGAACAAGGAACAATACGCAGGCATGCTCAAGGATATATGCGATACCCACAAGCAAGGGGGCGACGTGTCCGCTTGCATAGCCAAATACAATGAACGCTTCAAGTATGTCTATATCTACAACGACTCTATTTTCAAGTTGCTTTTCGGAACTCCCGAAAACGAATCGATTACGGTAGACTTTCTTAACGCCGCTCTTCATCTTTATGGGAGCAACTGCATCGAACACCTTTCCTTTGTGAATCCTGAACTCCCCGGAGCATTCAACAAAAACACTACTTCGGATATCGTCGCCGAAGACCAAGGTTTAGACCGTATCGTACTGGAAGTCCAACATGTCGAAGACAAAAGTTTCAACGGTCGTCTAGTGTATTACGCCGCGAAACATACGATCGCAAGCCAAGTCAAAGGCCAGTTTTACAACCTGAAAAACCTGAACCTAATCAGTCTCCAGATGTTCGTCGGATTCCCGGAATCGCTCAATTACTTGCATATGATCCGTCTCAAGAATCAGGACAACGAGGAATTTTATAAGAAGCAAACCATCACTCTAGTAGAAATCCCCAAATTTTTGAAAGGACAATATGGAGCAGATAATAGTATGCTCGCTCAGTGGCTGCGCGTATTCGACGGGTTGAACAAGGAAAAGCCTATACCCGTGTCGGAAGGGTCTCAATTCGCCCTATTGCAAGAAAAAGCAAAATTATGTAACTTTACAAAAGACTTTCTTGTAAGCGAGGCAATGAAGATGAGCGACCGCGAATACGAACTTTACGTCGAGAAAAAGCACGCCCGTTCTGAAGGTCGTGCCGAAGGCCGTACCGAAGAGCGTCGTGAAATTGCAACAGCCATGCTCGCAGAAGGCGATTCTGTCGAGAAAGTCGTGCGCATTTCCAAGCTGACCGAAACCGAAGTTCTCGCCATCAAGGCAAGCCTTGAACATTAACATTTCGCCGTCAAAAATATGCAAAAAGGTAGTCTAAGGACTACCCTTTTTTGCATGCACAGCAACACCCCTACAATCCCAACTTTCGCCCCTGATGTTCATCCTTATTCGCGAGTTCTTCGAGCATGTTCTGCAAAATCAATTCTCGCGTCCTCAACTCATTAGGAACATACGCCAATTTACGGCGAACATTTTGGAAATCGCTAATAGAAATATTATCATAAGCAAGAACTTCCCTTGGGCATTTATCCCCAAAGAACGTAGCCCACGTTTTCGAAACTTGCTTAGATTCCATGTAGTCAAACGCCAGTTTTAGCTGAAAACGCCGACGGATAGCCCAATCCAGAACATTCTCGTAATTCGTCGCCGCGATAAGCATTCCATTGAACGCATCCATTTGACAAATAAACTCATTTACCAAAGTTACTTCCCAGTGATTTTTCGCATTGCTACGATTTTCAAAGAAGCTATCAGCCTCATCAATGAAAAGAATGGCATCGCCCTGCTCGGCCTCCCTAAACATTTCACGAATGTTGCGTTCCGTGTCACCCACAATTCCACCAAGGATATCACTTGCACGCTTCACAAGCAAATCACGACCAAGAATATCTTGAGCAATATGTTTTGCATAAGCCGACTTTCCCGTTCCTGGAGGACCATACAAAAAGATATTCAAGTTTTCTTTGCGACCATTCAATTTCGAGGCACGCCATTGCATGTCAAAATTTTTGAGCATAGGAACAACATAATCGGTATTCTTAACATCACCGCATGAAATCCGAACACAGTCCACATTGTATTCGTTTCCATTTGAATTTTGTGAACCCATTGAGATACCCAAAAGTTTGGCATGAGACGAAGCAATCTCACGAACCACATTCAACGGGGAAAAATCCGCCGTCTGCATCCGCTGCGCTTGACGAACCGCCAAAGTAATGCTCCCCGCCATCACGGGAATTTCCTTGGCAACGCTCTCTATTTCATCGTCGCACAAAATCGATTCCGCCTGCTGCGCTTTAAGAACAGACTGCCAAATCGCAACACGCTCCTTATTGCTGAACGTGAAAAATTCCAGCGAATAGTCAAACCGGCGACGAGTACTGTTTTCAATAGAATCAATATTATTCGTTATCCAAATGACAGGCGTTTTCAGATTCTCAAAAATGATATTCAGCAAACCCTTTTCGGCCTTATTCAAGACCAAATCCGCCTCGTCCATCAAGATTACGCCACCGCTCCGCTCACACTCCCAATCGGCAAGCAACATGGAACGCAAACGAGTCTGCAAAAGGGATTCCTTATCCATAGATTCGTCACCCATGCCGACAGCAAGCAAAGGCACATTCAATTCCTGAGCAAGCGCTTTCGCAAGTTCCGTTTTACCAGTCCCCTCACGACCGTAAAAAAGAATATTGAGAGGAGCGCCCTTCTGATGAGTTTTCAGCATCTGCAAAACAAAGGATGCCTGCGGATTCGTCTTGGAAATCTGAGCATAATCGACACAAGGCTTTGGCGCCGTTTTCAAATCCATAATCCTCGACATATCCGAAAAGCCATACAGAAAATCGCTAACCTCGTTCGCCAAATACAGTTCACGCCGCTTGATTCTTAAATCCGAATTTCGGAACGATTCCTCCATACACACCAACTGGAACTTGATAAGAGCACTCTCCTTAGAACAAAGATTATGCAGCACAGTCGAATCAAGCCCCGCAATCAAAGAAATCCGCCTAAACGAGCCCCGATCATACGAATCAAAAAAATCGAACATTTCCGAAATTTTTTCAACCTTAAAAAACAAATTATGATGATCGCGAAGCCACAAGTACAACACAAGTTCCAAGGCCTCATCCGAAAGATGGAAAAGACGCTTCAATTCAAACGCCCTTTGCATCGACACATCGCCTTCATCGCATCCCTTGGCAAGCCAATTTGCGGAACACTCTGTAATCGACCGAGAGAGCAACTGGCGCGTATAAGTATCGCCATCGCCCCAATGAGCGAGAATGTTCAGAAATTGCCTAGCAAAAATCATTCTTCTACTTCTATGAAATTCCTCTAGAAGATCCTTCGCCTTGTACGACTTGTTCTCAATCTCCGTCGTAATTCTAATAGAAAGATCAATGCTATCGCGAACTTCATACACCCTATCCATAAGATTCACTATACTGTCATCTGTCATATACTTTTCGCAAAAGACTCGACAATTCCCATCTGGATAATACCGCATAAAGCGGCTCCAAAATTCCATGATTTTCAAGTCCATAAAAGTCGGCTGACCGCTCTGAGACTTTTCGGAGACGTTTTCTTTGCCAAGCATTTCGCGCTTATTTTTCAAGTAATTTTCGATTGTATTTTCGTAATGTAACTGCATGGTTTTAACCTCAATTTTACACCATGCAATATAAAAGAAACGCACGACAATTGATGTCGTGCGAGTGATTATTTCAAAAAAAAATTCTAGTTCTAAAGTTATTTAAAAATCGGCTTAATTTTTATTAAACTATGATATTATCAAGTTCCTTAAAAAAGTCTAGCCCATCCAAATAATGAAATTTTTTCCCTATACTTTCATCATTTTCCAACACACACACATCGTCATTTAGCAACCACTTAAAAAATCTATTTTTGTATTTGAATTTTATGTCTGTGCCCCAAAAAAATTCGCAACCTTCTATTTTTTGATCTGTATATATTTTTTCTTGGCACTGAGGATCGGAATTTATTTTTCCACCATAGAACTTAGCAACAACTTTATTTCGATTATTCCCAATGTAAAACTTTTTCCACTCTTGTCCATTTCCACGACCATGCACTTTCAATAAATAGTGATCGCCATCTTTGTCTAATTGATACCTATCTTTCACACCTGAAATAATTTCTTTTATATCGCCAAATACTTTCTTTTGCTCGCTATCCCAAAATTCTTGACCACATTCTGAACTCATCAAAAATCTATCAACACTTTCAACGGTTTGATCATTCAATAAAATCTTATTTAACCATGTTGGTATAGACGCATTAAAATATATTTGGTTCAAATTGTCAAAATCAGAAATTTTGTTCAAAAACATTTTTAACAAATCCGTATTCTTTTTAACAACTTCAGCATTTTCTTTTTCATCAAAGAACATCCTGATTTGATTCCACTTTAAATCACAATTCGTCCAATCCACTGCGCCACGCCCATTAATGAACAAAAATTTTATGGAACCTCTAAAAAAGGAGTATTTTTCAGCATCTACAATCAAATCTTCCCAAGTTTGATATTCGGAACCGTCAAGTCGTTTACAAGCACCATCATATTTTCGCATATTTCCATTTTCATCTAGAATTTGCTTAGCCTTTTCACATTCTTCATAAAACCTTCTTGAAAAAAGATTGTTGCATTTAGGACATTTTTTCAACGATTCATACACATTATGGCTATCTATAGTTTGAATTGTTTCTATAGCCGCCCTAATCGCTTCTGTACTTCTAATCTGAGGATCTCCGTCCATTAGTATGCCCGACACAAGATTCCAAACAAAGCGCATCCAACGGCGGAGGGTTGTAGAATCAAAATCGCCATCTATAAAATACTTACAAACCGCAAAAAAAACTACGCGGTGAATTTGGCTTAGTGTTGTAATTTTATCAGTTATTTTCACAAACTGAGCATCGTCTTTTACATCATTTTTATATTCAGGAATAAACCTAAAGCTATCATCCCATCCACACAAAATATTTTTTTCAAAGTCTTGTAATTGATTATTTTTTTTCAAAAAAGCAATCTTGTCCAATATAACTTCTAGTTTTTCAAAACATTCAATTGGAATTGATTTATCATAATATTCATACGGATCAAATAACGAATATAACTCATTTTCATTGTTTAAGTATTTGTACGATTTGTTTACATTTTCACGTTGTCGAATTTCCCTACCATCTACCTCGCCCTTACCAACCAATAAAACTGGTTTTCCATCATCATATTTGGCAAGAATAAGTTCGTTCCAAAAGAATCTGTTGATAAAGGCTAAATAAATATCATCCACTTCATTTTTCTTTGATCTTTTATCCCAAAAAACATTTATCCATATCGTATCCATTTTTATGGGAATACCTCGCTCAGGATCAAGCATTCGATTCCAACTATCTTTATTAGAACTGATTTTTGATTGATTTTCAATATACCCAATCAAATCAGCTTTAAAATTTTCAAAATTAGTTAGTTGTTTACCTCTAGCATTCATTTTAATATACAAATCATCAGAAAGACCAAAGTCCTTAAGGGGTAGATGAGAGAAAACTATTTTCTTTTGTTCGGCCAAACATTTCCAGTACAACAAGAATTTTTCATCATCCGTATCTTTAAAAATATTTTCAATACAATCCAAAACATCAGTATTTTGGGAGGCGTTTCTCCCAAGCATTCTCAACATAGACTGTATTGTGGGATCCTGTTTCCAAACAGAATAAAACCACGTTTGTTTTTCTATAAAATCAACTATACTTCCATCTTTATATTTAGAAAAATAACTCGAGTTGCACAGACTCCGACAGAATTCTCGCGAAGATATTCTCGTTTCATAAGTAAATTGATTCAATATTTTACAATTTTCATCATTTAACACTCCCGCCTTCAATGCAATATACCAGTGTAACAGCCACAATGTTGTTAAACGTTGTTGCCCATCGAGCGGATTCAATCTGAAGCCTCCCGAACTGTATACGAAATCTAACTTCAACTCGCCTTGCTCATCATCCAGCGCATCCTTTAAATCATTCAAGAACGTTTTGCGCAAATTTTCTTTACCTATTCGACCTTGAGCATAATCTCGTTGAATTATAGGGATTTCTATTTCATTATTTTTTATAAAATTCCAAAATGTAATTGCATTTTCCATAATTATTTCCTCAATTCGTTTAAGCATTCCTCAAGGCTGCGCAAATAACCATTCGCATCACTTTTCGTCCAATAGTTAGGATCATTCATTGTTGTAGAATAATACTTCATGAAAACATGTTTAGTACACAAAGGAACAAAAGATGATTTTGCGTTTCTTTCTTCGCCTATCTGAATTTTCCCATTGCCATCAAATTCAGGAATTGGAATCAGTTTACCTTTATCTTTACCAATAATAACACGTCTTTTTCCCGAAAAAATAGCATTCCCATATCCACGATTTGTCCCAGAATCTAAAAGAGTATAATTCCAAATTCTATTTTTTTCTTGTATTGACCAATCATTCTTTTCAGAGAACATTTTTTTTACAGATTGGAATATCTTTCTTTTTTCACCTTCATCAACTTCAAAATATTTTTTTATACTTTCTTGAGTTTCATTATCTGCACCTAAATATACATTTAACAACCACTCCTTTTGCGTTTCAACATCTTCCTCTAAATTTGTTGTATTCGAGTTTATATGTTCAACATCCCATTCTTCAAGTTTAAATAAATGGAACGGGAACTTAATAAACACCCCCATTTGGTATTTATCGTTTTTCAAATTATTTGCATTTTGATTAATGATTGTTTGAATGTTATGAAACAACAAAATTGGTTTACACTTTCGTTTATCGTTTCCGTCTTCATTATATTGTGCATCTAAAGGAGGACATTTTTTTATTATACTCCGTATGTTTTCTTTCAAAAAACCTTCAAAAGTATCTTTATCCGGAGAATCCTCCCATTGTTTTACAAACGTTTCTAAAGAGCCATCTTTACACGCAATTAAGAAACCAATGTAATGGTATATTTCCAAATCATTATACCATTCAGAGAAAATCCTAAAATAATCTTTTACACACTTCCAACATTCATCAATATTTTTCTTTTTTGCCTTAAACAATTCATAAAAATAACGAAACGTTCTGTATTCATCATCCCCTATTTCTTTCAATTGTTTTTCTTCTAACTCAAATTTATTTTGATCACAAATCAATTTAAAGATTAAATCTATTCGTGTTTGCGGATTATACCCCTTTTCATTCAAGAAAAGCCAAAATTCGTCATTCTGTAGTGTATATTCAATATTATCCCACTCACTCGCCATTTCCTGTTGTCTTAATTTCAAGTGTTCTTCTTTGCACTTATCAAAATTTGAACTATTCAAAAACAAAGCTTTAATAAGTTCCGCATTAGTCAACGGGATTTGGCCAATATTCAAACGAGTGAAAACCTTTATTGGATTCTCATCTAAAGATTCATACCAAATAAACCTAACATTATTAGCTTTATCACGTCGCGGTTCTTTGCCGTCTAATTCATATGTAAGCAGCGCATTACAAAAATACCCCATGTTTACACCGCTGTTTTCAAGCCATTTTTCAACAACAATTGCCGCACGACTCATATAGTGAAAATCAATATACAAATTACATTCTTCATGTACATCCGCTATATTTTCAAGAAAAGATGCTATTGATAAATTACTTGGTTCACGCTGATATTTAAATTGATAACATTCTGTTGACAAATTTAACAACTCAAGGACTTTTTTTACTTTTTTCAATATGATATACATTGTAGTCAAGCGTTGCTGGCCATCGATTACCTCATACCAAACTTCATCTATCGCAATATTATTGATTTTCTTTTCTTCACTTGACATTTTTCTCACAACAAGCGGCTGAACACAGTAAAATTCATACTCTTTATTCTTTTTTTGTGCAAATTCCCACAAATCATTAAGCAGATCTCTAACCTGCTGATCCGTCCAACGATAACCGCGCTGATAACTCGGAATAAAGAACTTCATTCCGAGAAGTTCTTTTACAGATTTTAATTCAATTCTATTCTCTACCATAAAGTATTCCTATTCAAAAAAATATTTTATAAATATAACCAATCCTAGCAGAGATTTTTTTTCCTTTTACGAACCATCAAAATATTCAACGCTACAAAAAAACATATTACCATAAGAATTGCCTTATCGGGAAAAGATAAATCTGCATTGTCGTCAATCCAGCAAATTTTTCAAGAATAATGGGCTTAAAGATCCAATGAACTAATAAAATGTATAATGAAAATATCGAAACGAAGGTAACGGAGTTCTCCGCCAAATAAATAATAAAATCCAATAAAATTTCGTTTGATGGGCGTAGGTTTCGAAATTGTTGGGAATAACGAGACCCGAAAACACGCGCAAGTTCATACACTTTTGATCCTATCGCCACTTTAGGGAATTTCCATTTAACAAATTCAATTATTCCAATCTGTATACTCCGTTTTTGTATAATTTTTATCGGCAATATACAATATGAAATAAATTCAACAATTGACCACAATAACATTCCAATAAACAGAAACGATGAAATCCATAGCGAATATAACTCTCCAAACGGTTTAAAAATAGCCATATACATGGCAAAGATACAAATAACCAATTGTACTATAGAATCTATAACCGATTTCTTGAATTGAGCATACAACAGCTCACGAAGTTTCGGCTTCAAAACATCGGGAAACGCTTGCATCGCAATGCCAGTTCTATCCAACAAAGTTTGCAATACAGAGACAAATTTTCCCTTCATCCCCCCCCCTATTTCAAAAATTCCTTCAATAGTCTCATATAATAGAATCTTCAACGTCAATTTTTGAGGCACAAATATAATGATGCCAGCGATAACACCAACAGGAAAAATCAAGCATTATATCGATTCTTTATTTAACCTTCTGTTTTTATTAGGCAATCTCCACACTGTTTTCTTCCAACCATCTTTTTTGGAAAGATCTTCGAGCAGCCCAACAAATATCATTGATGTACTGAGCATTCATAGTAGCTCCAATACCAGCACCAATAAAGGGAATTGCTTGTAGAGCTTTACGCTTTGTAATATTTATACCTAATTGCTTAGCTAAAGCCTTTATCGCCATAACTCCGGCTTCTTTGCTAAAAGTCTTTTCAGCAGCAGTTTCTGCCATTTTTTTCCATGTTGTTTTCATTATCATTTGCTGAATGCTTCGCATGGTTGCAATAGCAGCCATTTTTTCAGTAGGATTATTAGCACCTGCAGCAGATAATACATTTAATATAAAGCGTTCATCATCACCACTTATAGACTCGTATCCGTAGCACAAACCAACTTTGTGTATGGATCTCAAAGAGAATGTTATCAAAGCTGGAATATCTACGGCCATACCAGCCAAGCCAAAAAAGCCCGCAGTACCCCCCTCCGCAGTTGCAAAAGCCAATGCCCAATTATGAACGCTATTTGCAATTCTGTCACATACTTCCAATTTTCCATTTTTCAAATCAGATATTTTCGCTACACCGCCATCCCTTAAAATATCTTTTGTATCTGCAAGAGCAGAACCAGCAGCATTTGCAAGATTCAAACAACCTTCAATAGCTTTTTGAGGAACAAGTTTTTGAGCAAGCCATACAACAGGTGTTGACACAACACCCAACGCTTGATTAACTATATTAGGAGGTTCATGTTCCCACTTTTGAATGCTATTGTATTCTGTTTTTTCATAATCAGTAGCCTTTCTTAATTCCAGTTTCTCGTTATCATTATCCATGATTTTTCTCCTTATTAATTTTACAACACTTCATGCTTTCCACCACGGCTGCAATTACCGTTGGCGATAGTCCAAAAGTCATATGAAAAGCCACACTTAGCACACTCGTATTTGGGCCCTCGTTGCATTCCGCGGTACGGGTCATGCTTGCCGCCCTTGCTACAACCGCCATTAGCGATGTTCCACGCATCGTATGAAAGCCCGCACTTTTTACAGTAATAATTCATTTCATCTCCTTCTTAAAAAGAAATATATCCCCATTTTTTCAAAAGAGCATACAACCGATCTGAATTATTTCAGCTTGATTCCAATCGCAAAAGAATCAAGTGACTAGCAACACACACCCAATCTTTCACATTTTCCATAAGTCCTCACGTTTATCCTTTGGTTTTGCCGACCATCCTCTAATATAAAACGGACCCACGACAAATGCTGTCGTCGGCCCTTGGCTTGTTTTTACTCCACAAAAAAAGCGTGGAGTTCGTGCAATTTACTCATTCAAGGTTCGGCAAAACCATCACGGAATAAACGCAAAAACCCACGCCACACGGCGCGAGTCAGTGCACTTAGTCTTCCGTGAAACAAAATTTTGCCGATTCTGAATGAAAGCCAAGAGCAAAGCTCAAACTTATGTCAAAAACTCGATTACCTTATGAAAACCTCTTTTTTCAGTAATATAATCAAATTTTTTCGGGGCATGAGTGCAAAAATGTGTTTTCTACACTTTTTCAGAACCTTTAGCAAAATGGACTAAAATACAGAAAATAGTTCATTATAATGGACTAAAATACAATTTTAGTCTTTTACGCAGCGGATGGAGCAGGCGCAGGAGATGTCATTCGCGGGACTACCGATGTAGGCGTCATCCGAGAAGTTATAGAATTGTACGCGGTAGGGGCGTTGATCGAACTTGTCGTAAGCCCAGAATGTTGCCGTGCTGCCGATTTCCGCGTATTTGCCGTGCAATACCCCACCCGAGGGGAGTACACTAAAGCCAAACGGGTCCGTGATTTCTCCGACGGAAATTGTTCGCGGGAGGTCTTTATCGAGCATCCAGCCGTCAGCAGATTTCAGCAGTTTTGCGGCACCGGCATAGGCGTCTTCGCCATCGACAGTTCCAGAAAATTTTGCTCCGACGCGCAGGAACATTATCCGCCATTCATCGGCTGTGGGCAGATGCCAGCCTTCGGGAATTACGCCTGGTACGCGTTCCCAGCAATAAAGCAGGGTTTCGCATTTGAAACGCAGGTTTTCGGCCATCCAGATTTGATTGCCAATTTTTACGGTGCGGTATGTTTCGCCGTCACGCGGGTCTGTAAATAAAACGTCTTTTATCATAATTACGCTCACTTCCGGTTCCAAATTTTCAGCGGAATCAGCATAAAGCTTAGCGAGCCGCTTATCGAGTTGTCCTCGACATACTCCACAACGCCATTAGAATAAACTTTGACCGTCTTTTCTATACGGCTTTCAGGCAGGTTAGAGAGCCATGACAGAGATTTCCATTCATCGCTCCTAAACCCGTCAAAAAAATCATGAAGTCGCTCCTTCGTTATGGGGTCATCACCATCGTCTGATTGATATTCCATCACATCGTTATACACAAGAACATACGAAGTATCCTTTCTACAACTCCACTTGAGTTTACGATAAGGGCTTGAATCGATGATTTTGTTCCACACATCCCCAAGTATCCGCTGCGAGTCCTCAACCCATTCCCAAAGGGGGCGCTCTGCAAGAGCAGCCGCAATTCTCGCATCCAATATATCGCCTTTTGCAATGCGTGTCAGGCAGCATAATTTTAAATATTCTTTGATAGTCATAATTCCTCGCTTGTTAAGACTATCAAGAATGTAGATTCAACGCACGACAATTAATGTCGTCAGCAATCTTTCACGCAGCGGATGGAATTGGCGCAGGAGAAATCGTTCCAAAAACGTTCGAGGAAAACATCATCCTCGTAATAGTTTATCCAAACACGATATGCCCACCTATTTCGCCCAACGGAACTCCAAAAACGGGTGTGTTGGCCTCGGGCACCGCAAAAGCCAAATTCTTCCATGCAACCTGCTGGATATGCCGTAAATCCAAACGAGTCTTCGCCTTTACGGATATGATACCTTTCATATTCTTCCCAGCCGTCTTTTGACTTCAACGCATGAGCCGCCCCGACATACGTTTCGGCACCATGCTCGCCCAATTCGCATCTTGCGCCGATGGTCGAAAACAGGTCACGCCAATCATCATTGTCCGGCAAACGCCAACCTTCGGGAACAGCCTTTTCAGCAAATTTCCAGTAATAGCACAAGCCATATTTTTTGAATTCAGGGTCGCAATCCCAATTATACGGAGGAATTTCGCCATGCAAGCACAAATAACCGTAACCACCGATATATGCCTGCGCTCCTTCGCATTTATGCCGCAAGTTTTCGGCAAACCAGATGCGATTGCCAATTTTGACTGTACGGTATGTTTCGCCATCTCGCGGATCTGTAAAGTATGTGTTTATCATAAAGGTCTCCTTAAATTATCTTGGGATTGCCACGGCCTTTGGGCCTCGCAATGACGTTATGATATTGCATTTACACAAGCAAGTTCACCACAAGTTTGACCATGGTTTCGCGTTCTTCGGGTTTACTTTCAGCAATGAGCAGCGTGAGTGAGACGAGAGCGCCATCACTCAAAACTTTGGAGCCATCTACACGGTAAAGGAATTCGTTGCGAGACATGTACCACAAGAAAATGAATGCGGCGATGCGCTTGTTGCCATCGACAAAGGAATGATTTTTGACAAGCAGATAGAGGAGCATTGCGGCCTTCATCTGTACAGTCGGGTAAAGGTCCTTGCCGTCGAAAGTCTGGTAGATTTGTCCGAGGGAACTTTTGAATGACGCATCTTTTTCAATGCCGAAGATGCCACTGTCGCGGAACTTTTCCTTGAGCACACCGATGGCGTCCATGGCAAGTTCGTATGTTATGGCACCTTTCGTTTCGCTGTAGTCGCCACCCTTAGGGATTTCAAGTTGCTGGTGGTCGTAGCGGTCCAATGTTTCCAAGGCCGTTCTGAAGTCACTGATGACATTTGCGATTTCAAGTTTTTCGTTTTTATCCATGACGTACTCCTTTTATAGGGGGACATCATGAATCTAGGTTCACGATGCGACAATTACTGTCGCTTACATATTTGTAAGGGAGATTCCCGATCAAGTCGGGAATGACAAGCAAGGCGAGTGCAGCAAGAATGAGTATACCCATTCTTATTGCCGAGTCGCAGCAGTCAGGCCACGAAGTGGAATGACAATTCATCTACTTGATTCTATCTCCACAGAATTCTTGGCGGCCGCATTTTTCGCAGTGGGCGCCCATCCAGAGTGTGTCGAATTGTTCGATGGCGCGTTCGACGATTTCCGGGTCGTTCGTGAGGATTCCCGCTTCGAAGTTGCGGCGGAGGGAACTTTTCATGCCGATGCCTGCGCCTGTCAAATTTGCAGAGCCGATGTAGGCCGTTTCAAGATCGAAAATCATCATCTTGAAATGCACTCGCGGACACATGACGCGTTCGAGGTCGGTTGCGAGAATTTTATAGCGGTCGAAATCTTCGCGGAAGTTCGGGCCGGGTTCTTTAGCGTGAATGAGTCGCACGCCCACGCCGCGCTTAAGCAATCCTGCGAGCTGTCCGAGCAACGGTATCGATTCGCCGTTTTGCTTCACATATACGTCCTTGATGTCGGCGGTGCCAATCCAGAGCGTTTCGCGGACTGTCGCGATACGGGAAATGACTTCGGAATAGTGTTCTTCGTTTTGGATGTACTTGGTGAACGTAGGCATAGAAAGAAATATAGTATTGTCGGGCGACAATAGATGTCGCGAGATTTATATATATTAAACAAAAAGGAGATTCCCGCTCGGAGGCGGGAATGACAAAGGAGCCGAGTGACGCAGAAACATGCTTGCATGTTTCTATATCCGAGGCGAACCAGTCAGGCCCCGTTAGGGGAATGACATAAAACGAGGTTTTTATGGAAAATCTTGGTCGTGGCGAACGCATGGTTCGAATTTTTGTTTACCTGATGGCGCACTATAACAATCGTTATAGCGTTGCAGACATCATGCGGCACTTGGATATTCCCGAAGGCGAATTGCGGAGCGTGCAGCGCGATATGCAGGCGTTGATAAACATTGAAGGTGGATATATCCAACGCAGTACAGAGAACGGCAAGACTTATTATTGGATGGCACTGGACCGAGCAAGTAAACTTGTGTTTCCGGATTTCGGCGACATGGTTTTGCATTTCGTCTTTTTGCAACGCATCGCGAACTTGTATCCGGCAACATCGAGCCTTATCGAAGACCTCACCAAAAGAATCACGCAGGACTTGCCCGCAAAGCAACAGGACGCATTGAAGTGCTACTCGAAGGAACTGAACGGGCGCATTCTCTTTATGGGGACTCCTCCCGGTTACGACGAGAACGTGGGCAAGAATTTACCGATTATTCTAAACGCCATCCGCAAAAAGCAAAAGATAAAAGTAGTTTATACGGACAACTGGGGGAATCGTACCGACAAGCCACGCATTCCGCTAATGGTCGCGATAAGCCAAGGCGATATTTACATCGGTTGCGTTTCGCAGCACCACCCCGACAAAACTTATGCGCTAAAATTGCAACGCATCGAATCGGTGAAATTGCTGAAGGAAACTTTTGAAGAAAATCCGAAAGTGGTCGAATCGTTGCGCAAGCGAATCCGTTCGGGCTCACTGCTTTTGGGTGAGCAGAATCCGCAAGAAGAAAGGGTTGTCATTTATTTCCCGAAGTATGCCAAGAATTTTTTGAAGGAGCGCCCGTACCATCGCAGCATGAAGATGGAAGATGCGCCTGGCGACGAGATTCGCGTGACGATGAAGGTTGAAGTGAACGATTTACTCAAGCAATGGGTGATGTATTACGGGAATATTGCGACGGTCGAACAGCCGAAAAAGCTGAAGCAAATGGTACTAGAAACAGCAAAGGCGCTCGTACAAAAGTACGAGCCGCCCACCATGTAAACACGATTAGAACTGTATGGATCCCCTCCGCTTCGCTTCGAGGATGACAGTTTCCATGAAGCAATAATGAGAAAAACTTTTCACTAGTAAATGAAAAGCATCTCACGATACTTCGGCAGAGGCCAGAGTTCGTCGGGGACGATTTTTTCGAGGCCGTCAACTTCCTTGCGGAGGGCAGCAATCGCATCGACGATACCTTCGTGGAGGCCGTTCAGCGACTTTTCCATCACGTCAATCGCGGCGATCAATCGGGTCATGCCGTCGCCAATGCTCTTGGCGTAACCATCAAGCCCCGGGAAGCCTTGGTTCAGCGCCATTTCGTTTGTCTTGAGCGCCTTGGAATACGCTTCGACAACACTCGGCAAAATGATGTTCTTTGCCATGTCGCGAGCGACTTCACCTTCGATGTGAATGCGCTTGTGGAAATCTTCGCTGTTCACTTCGTAGCGCGAAACCATTTCGGCACGGTTCATCACACCATACTTTTCGAAGAGCGCGATGTTTTCTTCTTTTGTCAGTGCCTTAAGCGCTTCCATTGACGTGCGGATGTTCGGGAGGCCGCGTTTTTCAGCCTCCTTCACCCAGTCTTCGGTATAGCCGTTTCCATTGTAAAGGATGCGCTTGTGTTCCTTCACAATCTTTTGCAGAATCTTCTGCAGACCCGTATGGAAGTTCTTGTCGTCCAGTTTTTCGAGTTGTTCGGCAATCATGTCAAACGCTTCGGCAACAATCGTATTCAGAACAACGTTTGGTTCAGAGCAGCTTTGGCTGGAGCCCGGTGCACGGAATTCAAACTTGTTTCCGGTAAACGCAAACGGCGAAGTTCTATTGCGGTCAGTCGCGTCTCGCGGAAGCGGCGGCAGCATATCGGAACCAAGCTTCATGGCGCCCGCTTGTTTGCTGGATCTCGGCACGCCTTGTTCGAGCTGTTCAATCACGTCGGTGAGCTGGTCGCCGAGGTAAATGGAGATGATGGCCGGAGGAGCTTCGTGAGCGCCAAGTCGGTGATCGTTACCGGCACCTGCGCATGTCATGCGGAGCAAATCAGCATGCGTATCGACGGCATACATGATGGCGCAAATGGCGGTGAGGAACACGGCGTTTTGATGCGGATCCTTCCCAGGATTGAGCAAATTGCCCTTGCCGTAAGAAATGCTCCAGTTGTTGTGCTTGCCGGAACCGTTCACACCAGCAAAAGGCTTTTCGTGCAACAGGCAAACGAGACCGTAGCGGTCGGCGACATTCCTGAGCGTTTCCATCACGAGCATGTTGTGGTCGCATGCGAGGTTCACTTCTTCAAAGAGCGGAGCGAGTTCGAACTGAGCCGGAGCCACTTCGTTGTGGCGTGTCTTTGCCGGGATGCCAAGCTTCCACAGTTCCTTTTCCACATCGTTCATAAAGTTCAAGATGCGGCTCGGGATGCTGCCAAAGTAATGGTCATTCATTTGTTGGTGCTTTGCAGGCGTTGCACCGAAAATCGTGCGGCCGGATTGATACAAGTCCGGACGTTGCAGATAAAATCTTTTATCAATGAGGAAATATTCCTGTTCGGCGCCAAGCGTGACCGTCGTCTTCTTCGGGCCAGCCTTGAAGCAGGTCATGAGGCGGCGAGTCGACTTGGAAAGCGCTTGCAAGCTGCGAAGGAGCGGAGTCTTCTTGTCGAGAGCTTCGCCAGTGTAGCTACAAAAAGCGGTCGGAATGCAAAGCGTGGCACCGTTGCCGTGGCGCTTGATAAACGCAGGCGACGTCGGGTCCCAAGCGGTATAGCCACGAGCTTCAAACGTAGAACGAAGTCCGCCACTCGGGAAACTGGAGGCGTCCGGTTCACCGACAATCAAATTCTTACCGCTCAAAATCATAATCGCCTTGCAACCGGACGGTTCAAGGAAACTATCATGCTTTTCGGCAGTCGAGCCGGTCAAAGGCTGAAACCAATGCGTAAAGTGCGTTGCGCCGCGATCCATCGCCCAACGTTTCATGGCGTGAGCGACATCGCCTGCAATGCTCGGGTCAAGCGCGATGCCTTCGTCAATCGTCGCGAGAAGCTTCTCGCAAATGTCTTTCGGAAGGTAGGTGCGCATGGCATCGGCGTTGAAAACATCTTCACCATAGAAATCAACGTTCACGGGGGCGGCAGGCATGGAACCGCCCACAGGGGAAGTTGCGATATCGTAGATGGCCTTATTACGACTATTATTCATTTTTTACCAGTCTTTTTTAAAAGTTATTACTCACACGTCATGCTGAGTGAAACGAAGCATCCAGTGCTGTTCTACAATTTTCTGGATCCTTCACTTCGTTCAGGATGACGGCAAACGGCTTTATTACCGACCTTTTGTTTAGTTGCGACAAAATTAGCAACGAAAATTGAGCTTTGCACTGTACAAAATCACCTATTTTCGCCCATTTTCATTACATTTTTGTAAAAAAACTTCATTTTATTACATTTTTGTAAAACAAAACAGAAATTATTTACTATATTAAAGTCGTTCATCTCTCCTAGAGCTGCGTCGGGTCGCCTAAAAACGGCTCGACGCAGCAACAGAGCGTATCAAATCAAAATGGATATAGAAGCCCTTGAAAATACGACTTTCACGGCCATCGTCGAGAAAATCCAAAAGGTTCGCAAACGCAGCGAGCTTCTAGAGAGCATTCACGGCATTCTGCAAAAGAACTTCGAATCCGTAGAGGCGCTCCATCAAGAGGAATGCCAAAAAATCCGCAACGTCATTGAAGGGATTCCAGGCGAACTCATCGGCAACACGAGCGAAATGCGCGAAGTGAGCAAGCTCGTGCGCCAAATCGCCCCCACGAACGCCACCGTCCTCATCAGGGGCAAGGCCGGCACCGGCAAGGAATACGTTGCGCGGAGCATCCATGAACTTTCGGAACGCAAAGGCGGCCCGTTTATCGCATTGAACTGCGACGCCCTCACCGAAGGAGCGAATTCATTCGAAAGCGAACTTTTCGGCTTTGAGCGCGGGGCGTTCACGGGAGCCACCAACAGGCACATCGGCAAGGCGGAACAAGCCAACGGCGGGACTCTTTTCTTGGATGAAATCGCAGACTTGCCTCTCCCGGCGCAAATCAAACTTTTGCAGTTCATTCAAGAACAAAGTTTCAAGCGCCTCGGCAGCAACATCGTCCAGCGCAGTAACGTGCGGCTCATCGCCAGCACCGGCAAAAACATCGAAGCCATGATGCAGAACGGAAAATTCCGCGAAGACCTTTATTACCGCTTGAACATTTTCCAAATTTCGCTTCCGGAACTGACGCAACGCAAGACGGACATTTTGCTTTTGGCAGACCATTTCATCGAAAAGATGAACTTCAAGTACGGCAAAAAAATTTTGCGGTTAAGCTCCCCCGCTATCGACATGCTGATGAGCTACCATTGGCCAGGCAACGTGCGAGAACTTGAAAACTGCATAGAACACGCTTGCCTCGCGACGACGGACGTCTGCATAAACGCTTACGACTTGCCGCCAACGCTGCAAACCGATGTCACGTCGGGCACTTCCGTACTCCCCGAAAACAACAGCCCGCTCGCGACACTGATGGATAGTTACGAACGTGAAATCCTAAGCGAAGCGCTCCGCCGCCATGACGGCAACATGAGCGCCGCAGGCCGCGACCTCTCCGTGAGTCCGCGCATGATGCTGTACAAAATAAGGCGGCTAGGAATAGCCGCCTCGAACTAGAAATTCACCCCCACCATTCTCGACATAGTCATCCTCGAACGGAGTGAGGGGATCCAGTAATATTACAACTACTTTAAAATAGTAATGCTGTACGGTGGGAGGACACCATCAGCAGCTTCAAGCTTGCTCACCTTACCAGCCTTATATACATAAACCGCTTCGCTACTATAGGTACGGTCACCAATGTAAAGAGAGCTAGTTGCGGCATCAAAGGCAAGGCTACCTTCAACATCGCTCACGCCAGAAATGGACTTCACCGTCTTCGCAGAAAGATCCACTTGAACGAGCGGCACATCGCCATAGTTCTTGTAAATAGCGGCATAAGCAATGCCGTTCTTGGCATCAACAGCAAACGAGGAGATTCCGCCACCGAGTTTCGTGCCATCTACAACCGTCGTAGAAGATTTTTTGGCAAAATCGACAACTTCGATACCGCGAGTATCATCAGCAAGTGTCGCTCCCGATGCATCGTACTGGCCAGCGGAGGCCACATAGAGTTTACCTTTAACAAAAGCCATTGCCGACGGGTCCTCCTTTGCAAGCCTAATCGTATCGAGCAAAGTACCGTCATTGAGTTTGTACATAGCGAGGAGACCCGGATCCGGATAACCGGCCGGCCAGCCAGCCACAGCACGGCGGAACAGAGCAAACAACGTATCGCCGCTCACTTCAAGATCAACAACGTTCGCAAATTGTCCTTCTGCCTTTGCGAAGTCATCCGTCTTAATGGTCTTGGTCACCTTGCCATCCGCAACAGCAACCTTCACAATCTTGTTCGGGCCTTCCAAGCCAACCCAAACTTCGGTATTACTCGCCTTCACGACATCGCTCGGGTTGTCGTTCGTTTCAAAAGACTTCTGCCATTTAATCTTTTGATTCTTTTGGTCAATCAGCACGATGTTGTCTGCACCATATCTTTCAAGAACAAAAAGATTTTCACCGGCACTAATGACCTTGGAATCCTGATTCAACTGTATCGATTTCGCAGAAATCTTGCCATCTACAACCCAGCGGAGTTCGCCTGTTGCATAATCGGAGCCGAAGACATACGTTGTCACCATTTCTTCGCTAGAAGATGACTTCACGACGCTAGAAGAGGATTTAGCGACGCTGGAAGAAGACTTAGCAACGCTAGAAGAGGATTTTGCGACACTAGAAGAAGACTTCGCCACGCTGGAGGAAGATTTAGCCTTGCTAGAAGAAGACTTTGCTACGCTGGAAGAGGATTTAGCCTTGACGGAAGAGGAACTCACCTTCTTGCTGGAGGAGGACTTTGCCTTAACGGAAGAAGAGCTCACCTTCTTGCTGGAGGAGGACTTCGCCTTGACGGAAGAAGAGCTCACCTTCTTGCTGGAGGAGGACTTCGCCTTGACGGAAGAAGAGCTCACCTTCTTGCTAGAAGAAGATTTTGTCTTATTCGAGGAGCCTGCATCGTCATCGCTTGACGAGCTGACGAGATCAATTTCGTCGTCATCGGCGGATGTGGCGCTATCCGAGCACGCTTGCATATAAAATGCAAAGGACGATGCCACAAGAAGAGAGAGAAGTTTTTTCATAGTGGTTCCTTTTTATGTTTTTCGCAGACGATGTGAATTACAAGTTTTGCAAGTCCCATTCTGCGCGGGGTTTAAAACCCCTGTGTTAATGTTAATTTGTATTCTCGACCCGGAGTTGGGAATGGAATATATGGATTTCTATAAGTTTCATCCGTCAAGTTCCGTAACGCAAAAACGAGTCGTGTTTTTTCAAAGGGGGCATAACCGAGCGAAAAATGGTGCAAATCTACAGCAGGCTGCTTGATGCGATTCGCCCGGTCATCATAAATATCGGTACGGTATTCCGAAGTCCACGTAAAATCAAAATGGTACGGCAGATCAAAACGGGCTTCGGCGTAATACGAACGTGTAGGTTCATTCGGAAGTTGCTTGCCGTTATAATGCTTTTCTTTGCTACGGTCTTCGGCATCTTGGAATGTTGCTCGCAAAATCACGGAGAACCAATTTACGGGTTTGCTTTCTAGTTCTGCTTCGAGTCCGCGTACATGCGATTCTCCGACATTCAGCGGTTTCACAAAGCCTCCGCTAATCATCCAATAAATGCCATTATCCAAAAATGTCTCAAAATATGTTGCACGAATTGCGGTACTGCTTTTTGGAATCATGTAGTAGCCGCCCACCTCAAGACGCAAAGCCGTTTCATCTTTCAAATCTGGATTCGAGAGCATTCCTGGATAAACGCCATAAAGTTCCATCAGTTGCGGGGCACGAACAAAACGTCCAAAGCTCAAATTTCCGCCATAGCGTGAATTCGGAGCATCATAACGCACAAATCCTCGTCCCGTCCATGAAAAATTGTTTGTTTCTTCCGTTTTCAAATCCAGCAACGAAGCCGGCTGCACAAACTTTCCACCATGAATATCGTCTATGGTAAAAGATGCCGACGATTCGCCGCCTACAGACAAGTTTTTATAGATTTCGTACGATACATCGCCAGAAACAGTTGTCGAATACCGGGTAAGATTCCATTTACCCGACGACGTACCCCGCTTTGAATAATAAGCCGCATCATACGACAAACGTACGTTCGCTTCAAGTTGGTCGCCCGAATAATTTGCAACAACTTCTGGCGCAATGCTGTAACCCGCAGTGCCGTAAACTTGCATAGTCGAAGATGCATATCCAATATGGTCGAGCGGATAATATGAATGCGAAGTCGCTTTTTCAAACTTGCCCGTCAGCGAAAATTCCAACCAAAGCCAGCCTAGCAACTGCGGTAGTTCTGCACGATAAGTTGTCTGTACAAATTCGCCTTTGTAGCCAGCCACCTCCGTCTGAGCATCATCGCGGCCTGGGTTTCCCCCTTCGGAACGACTAAAATTCATGTTCAACGTCGAGAACACGCCATTCGCATGCAGAACACGAGCTTTGGCAAGCCCGGAATATTCCGTAAACTCTGCATTTTTACGTTTATCTGTAAAATCGTCATCGGGATTGTACGGCGTTCCGTTTTGACTGCTGAATTCATAATCGTTATCGCTATGACGCGCAGACAAAGACGCATTTATCGAGACGCTGTCCGTTAAACGAGAAAGCATTTGCGTTGCAGCTTCCCACGTGTTGTGGCTACCATAACTTAAAAGGATGCGGCCAGATTTCTTTTCATCCGGCTTGAGCACAGCTTCGGCAGGCTTCGAACCTTTGGTGATAAAATTAATCGCACCGCCAATTCCGCGACCGCCAAATTTCGCAGGCACGCGGTCCTTGTAGACTTCTATCTTTTCAATCTGATTCAAGTCAATCGAACCGAAATCGACTGCACCGCCCGAGGCATCGTTCAACGGGATTCCATCCATGCAAACAACAATGTTTTTTGCGGAGACTCCGCGAATGCTCACCGTCTGGAAACTCCCGACTCCGCCCTGGCGCGTGTACTGCACTCCCGGAAGCGATGCCAGAACCTCCGCCGCCGAAAGCGAACGGCCTTCCCATGCTTCGGGCAAAACTTCAGCATAGCTTGACGACGCCTGCAAAGGCTTTTCTACACTCGTAGTCTCGTAAACCGACGACTCGCCCAAATCCTGAATAAATTCTTCTGATAATGCAAATGCGTTCGCCAACAGCACGGTCGCGAAAGCACGAACGTAATAACGACTGCAAGAACGAATGCATACAGTCAAACATCCACGCAAACGCGTGGCTATGCAAAGCGATGTCTTTCGCACCGTTTAACAACCTATGACGCAAAGCGTCTTTTATGCCTTACAGTTCTTCTGACTCGGGGATCGCTCTACTTCCAGCCCCTTCACACCCGCCTTTGTGGCAAGCATTGGTTTATGCTGGTTTCGTCC
>CAMKLO010000030.1 GCA_946413655.1 uncultured Fibrobacter sp.
TCACGCGGGCGGGCGAACTTTTCCTCGATACGCTCCGGCACGTGCTGGGGGAATAGAAGCGGACAAACGCTCTATTTTAAGGTTTAAAACGGTTGTACGCCTAAATCGGTGTCGCCGTCTTTGACTTTCGCAAGGACTTCGAGGCCCGTCAGGTCTTGCATCATGCAGATGTTGTCATCTTCCATTTCCAAGTTGCCGCTAGAGCCGTAGCGGTTTACGATGAGCCCACGGACATCGAGGCCGCGGCTGCGGGCGTATTCCACCGTGAGCACGCAGGCGTTGATGGAGCCGAGGGCCGCTGTCGTCACCACGAGAATCGGGAGGTTCACGGTCTTGATAATGTCTTCGAGGAAAATCTTTTGAGATTTGTCGCCAGAAGAAATTGCGCCGACATCATAGCGGATGGGGCAAATGATTCCCCCGCTACCTTCGGCGAAAATGAATTCGTGTCGTTTAGTTGCTGCTTCGAAATCGGCCTGGACTTTCGCAATTTCTACGGGGTTGCCTTCTTTGCGGGCGGCGAGATGCGGCGAGACGGCTTCTTTATAGACATAGCCCACGAGCTGTTCTTGCGTATCGGGAAGATTTGCAATGTTTTTCACATAGTCGGCGTCACCGGCGACCCATTTGCCGTCGCGGAGTTCTGCGCCGCTGAGGGCGGCCTTGTAGTAGCCCGCATCGATGCCGGAATCGCGCCACTTTTTAACGAGAAGGGCGGTCACAAATGTTTTACCGACATCGGTTCCGGTAGCTGTGATGAAATAACCTTTAGACATAAAGAGTAAACCGTGGTTAGTGATTGTGGTTTGGAATAGCTATGTGTCATTCTGGAGCCTGTCATCCTCGGAGCGAAGCGTAGAGGATCCAGCACTGGATTCTTCCCCTTACAGGGTCAGAATGACGATTAAGGTTTCAAATGTGATTACATATTATGTTGTTGATTTTATGATTTGAGCGATGGTTGTTGCTGCGATCTGGAGTTGTTCTCGCGTATGTGTTGCCATCAGGCTTGCACGCAGGCGGGCTTGCCCCTTGGCGACTGTCGGATAGCGAATTGCGGGAATCAGGATTCCCTGTTCTTGAAGCTTTGCAGAAACTTGCATTGCCTTCGCTTCGTCGCCGATAACAATCGGCACAATCGCCGACGGAGACAATTCAACGTTCACGCCTTCACGCCGCAAAGCATCGCAGAAAAATTTCACGTTATCGCGCAGATTTTGAACGCGTTCAGGATGCGCTTCGATGTAGCGCAAGTTATTGCAGGCGGCAGCGGCAACGGCAGGAGCCATCGCCGTCGTAAAGATGAAGCTGCGGGCCTTGTTACGAAGGAAATCAATCAGCTGTTGCTTGCCCGCCACGAAGCCGCCTTCGGCGGCGACGGCTTTGCTCAATGTCCCGACGGTTACATCGGCGTGAGCACAGCCGTAGTGTTCGGCAAGTCCGCGGCCGGTCTTGCCGAGCACGCCCGTGGCGTGGGCTTCATCGATCATCAAGAGACAATCATTTTCTTTTGCGACACGCAAGAGTTCCGGCAGATTTGCGAGGTCGCCATCCATGCTGAAAACAGCATCCGTCACGATAAGGCCTCGGAAAGGCCGCGCATCTTGTTTCGCCGTGGCATTTATTGCCGCATTTTCTGTGGGCATTTCGCGTGTGCTAAATTCTGCTTTGGCCGCCGAAATCGCGCGTTCCAAATCTGCCATATCATTATGCCTATACACAAAGCACTTGGCGCGAGAAAGGCGAATACCATCAATAATGCTGGCGTGGTTCAGTTCATCGCTAAAGATAAAGTCGTTCTTGCCGCACAAAGCCGAAATCGTGCCGACATTCGCCATGTAGCCCGTGTTGAACGTAATGGCGGATTCTTCGCCTTTGAATTTGGCGATAAATTCTTCCAGTTCCTGATGCGGAGTCTTGTTGCCCGTCGTAAGCCGAGCGCCGCCGCTACCAGTTCCCCACTCTAGAACCGCTTGGGCCATCGCCTGTTTGAGTTCATCGATGTTTGCCAAATCTAGATAAGAATTGGAGGCCAGCAGAATCTGTTCCTGCGAAACGCCATTGGGCATGCGGATTTTCACGCACGATGATTCCGGCGTTTCCATCAAGCGCATCGAGCGATAAGTGTTGTTCGCCCGCGCCGCTTCCAAAGCGTCTTTCGTAAATAAGTCTAAGATTCTTTCGTTCATAGTTACTTTATAGATTGCCGCCACCACGCTTCGCTCGTGGCAGGCTCAGCGTTCCGCTCCTCGCAATGACGATTAATTCATACTATTCTGCCCTGGATTCTTCGACTTCGCGCCTTACGGCGCTCCGCTCAGGATGACACAATTCCCTTTTTACATATACTTATTTCATTCAGGATGACGTGTTTCTCCATCATCAACATTACTGCTTTTGACACGGAGCAACATCTACTAACACTTTTTTCTTCTGCAAGTACTCGATGCATTCTTCGGCAGAAGCCTTGCGCGAATCAAACAAGAAAATGCGGCCTCCGTTTTCGTCGCCCATTTCCTTCATCTTCATGATGCGCACATAGCCGAGTTCCTTGCTCGCAACATAGCCCGTCACGTAATTCGGATCATCGCTCACACAAAATTCCGCAACCATCCCGGGGGCATTCGCCACCTTGGTCGCCAGCACAATCGCTTCGTTAAAATGGTTCTTGCAGCCATCCACTTCGCTTGAATGCAAAGCATCCATATAAGTTGCACGCACGCCGCGTTCGTGGTCAGGTTCTAGGCGGTTTCCCGTCGCGATATCATACAGCATCGCCCCACGCATCGGGAACGTTTCGCGCAAGAGTTCAGGCAAATTTGCGGCGAAGTTTTGAAGGCAGGCATTTTCACTCGTTCCCTTCGGCACGCTCAGGGAACTTTCTTTATGAACTTCCATCACAGCTTTACTAACTAGCCCAAAAGCCTTGTCCAGCCCTTCCTGCCACGTATCTACATCGATACGCGTCACGGGCAAAGCCTTCAAAATCCGAATATCGCTTTCGTGAACCTTTTCGATTTTCACGTTGATAAAATCCGGGTCGCCCTTGGAATGATTCATGGCGCGGCGCACCATCGCCGTACACACAGCTTCTACGGAGTCCCGGCCCACAATGCGTTCGGCACCGGAAATATGCTGTTCGTATTTCTGTTCGCCTTCGCCCACCTGCTGCGAGGCTCGCATTTTCAAGCTATAATATTCCATAATTCAAAATAAACTAACTTTTCTGTTTTGTTATAATCGTCATCGAGTGGACTTCTCCTTTTTTAACTTTACAAGAAAGGAGATTCCCGGTCGGAGCCGGGAATGACAAAATCAAGTAAACACCTCGATTATAGCAAAAATCACTCATGAAATTCATCTTCGCCTTCTACAATAGGCGCGGGTTCACATTCACCAATCATCTTGATGGCTTCGCAAATGCGGTCAACTTCAGAATCGGTCGTAATGAGCGGAGGCATCGTGTAAACGTAATTGCAGAAAGGCCTGAGCCACACGCCGGTTTCGCGAATCATGCGCAGAATATCGTCCGCAGAAGGTTTCGCCTTCAGTTCCAAGACACCGATAGCGCCAAGCACTCGTACATCCGCCGCATTTTCAAGCGCGCGGAGCGGTTCCAGATTCTGCTTCAAGCGTTTTTCAATCCGAGCAACGCTCGCGGCATAATCGCGACTTTCGAACAACGAAAGCGAAGCGATTCCCGCAGCACATGCCAACGGATTCGCCATGTAGGTGGGGCCGTGCATAAATGCTGGAATCTTGCTATTCGTAATCGTTTCTGCAACCTTCTCAGACGCAACGCAGGCCGCCATCGTAATGCTTCCGCCCGTGAGCGCCTTACCGATGCACATGATATCCGGCTTCACGAAGTCGGCGCATTTATTTTCGCGACAAGTATCGGCCGCATTTCCATTGGTATGCATCATCGCAAAACGCGGACCCGTGCGGAAAAAGCCCGAAGCGATTTCGTCCAGAATCAACAGGATGCCGTAGCGGTCGCAAAGTTCGCGAAGCGCCTTCAAGTAGCCCGCATTGTAAAGCCACATGCCGTTTCCACCCTGAAACACGGGTTCGCAAATCACGGCAGCGATTTCATCCTTATGTTCCTCGACAACGCGCTCCATCGAAGCGAAATCCGCCGGATTCCAAGCCTCGTCAAAGCGGCAGTTCGGACGTTCCGCAAAATAATGATGCGGCATGATTCCGCGGAAAAGCGTATGCATTCCGTCAGGATCAGAAAGCGCCATCGCGCCCGCGGTGTCGCCGTGGTAGCCGCCCTTCAAGGCGACCAACTTGCAACGCTCCGGGCGCGAGAGCGAATGCTGGTACTGCACCGCCATCTTGGCGCTGCATTCCACGGCAATGCTTCCCGAATCTGCAAAGAAAATCTTGTTGAGACCTTCCGGCAAAAAATTCACCAGCTTTTCACCAAGTTCAATTGCAGGCTCGTGCGTAAAGCCGCCGAACATCACGTGGCACATCTTTTCGCTCTGTTTCTGAATCGCCTCGACGATTTCAGGGGCGTTATGCCCGTGCGCCATGCACCACCAACTCGATACCGCATCAATTAGTTTCAAACCATCGGCCGTTTCAATCGTCGTTCCATGAGCGGATTTTGCAAGGAACCTGGCCGGAGTATTTTTCAGCGCCGCATACGGGTGCCACAAATGCTCGCTATCAAAATCAAGTAGCTTTTTCATTTGCGGCCAAATATAGAAATTCCCCTACGCCATGGCTTTTTTTATATATTCGTCCAATAAAAAGCGGTGAAAGATTATGTTCAAAATCGAAGCCTACAACGAAAAGTACATCAACGAAGCCATTGCAATCTGGAACGACATCGTCGAAGACGGCATCGCGTTCCCGCAGAAGGAAACGCTTGACCCGCAGATAGGCGATGCATTTTTCAAGTCGCAGTCGTTTACGGGCATCGCCATCGACACTGACTCCGGCGAAGTGGTCGGACTGTACATTCTTCACCCGAACAACGTGGGGCGCTGCGGGCATATTTCGAATGCGAGTTATGCGGTCAAAAAGAACAGGCGCGGCCAGCACATCGGCGAATTTCTCGTGAAAGATTGCCTTGCGAAGGCAAAGGAAATCGGCTTCAGGATTTTGCAGTTTAACGCAGTTGTCGCGACGAACACGTCAGCGCTGAAGCTCTACAAGAAACTCGGCTTTACCCAGCTCGGCGTGATTCCCAAGGGATTCCTGCTCAAAGACGGGAACTACGAGGACATCATCCCGCACTATATCGAGCTGTAAACGTAAACTCCTGAACGGGTCGAAACAAATTTTCCGTTGAATGGTTTGTTTAACGTTCCGTAAACTTTGAATGGGCAGAACAATTCCGTTGAAGGCGGTTTTTCTTTGTCAAGCAAATCCAATTGCAAAGTGTCGCCTTTGACGAACGCTCCGATTGATTTGATGTATTTTTTAGAATAGCTTCGTTGCGACGGGAAAACAATGACGTTTTTCCCGTTTTTCTCTTCGACAAATGCTGTATCGGAAGAGTAGTGTTTATTTATTTCCTGTTCGTCAAGGATGCAATCCGATATGGAATCCAGAGTGACAAAATCCTCGTCATAGCGGATGATTGAATAAGCGCCCATAGCTGCTAGATACTTCTCTTCTAGTTCTCCTTTTAGCGAGGTATAGACTAGGACGGGACAGTCTAGGGGAGGGACAAGGGTGCTTTCATCTTTACGTTTCATGGAAACAAACAGGGTGTCGTTTGCGCTGCGAGTTTCAATGATGTATTTGTCTTGTGAATCATTGATGTTTGCAGGAAACGTGAGTTTCCATGTCCCGTCAAAATATTTAAGGTAGATTTTATCTAATGCAATGAGTTTGTCGATTGAATCGGGGGTGATTATACATGACGAGATTGAATCTAAAATCAGGGGGCTTTTTTCGTTGTTTGCGAATACACTTTTGTTTCCGATTTCGTTTACCTCACTAGATTTGTCGCTAGAACAAGCTGAAATTGTAAATGCAGCTAATAGAATTGTCAATGCATGGGTAAGTACCATAGATTTTTTGTACAAGTTGATCCTCCTTCCTATATAGATAATTACTTAATTATAAAATAATAAAAATCAACGATGAAATCAAGATAAATTTTCTTAAGGTTACGAAAGCTTGATAATGTATCGTTTTTTACAGAGCGCTGTCCAATGCCATCATGAGCGTGAAACCGACGGCGAAGAGAATTGTGCCTGCGTCAAAGTGGTCGCCTTCGCTTACTTCGGGAAGCATTTCTTCAACGACAACGTAAATCATTGCGCCTGCGGCAAATGAGAGTAAGTAAGGCATGAACGGCGAAAGAATTTCGGCAGCGATTAAGGTAATCAGCGCACCGACGGGTTCAACGGCCCCGGAGAGCGCTCCGAGTGCAAATGCCTTTTTGCGTGTTGCGCCTTCGGCTTTTAACGGGAGCGAAACAACGGCTCCTTCGGGAAAGTTTTGTATCGCGATACCGATGGAAAGTGCGAATGCGGCCGAGAGCGTGATGGCGACGTTTCCGGAAAGCCAGCCTGCAAAGACGATGCCGACGGCCATGCCTTCGGGCAAGTTGTGGAGTGTCACGGCGAGCGTGAGCATTGTGGTGCGCTTGAGTTTTGCTCTTGGGCCTTCGGGCGTTTGACTGCCCAAATGCAAATGCGGTGTGACTTTATCCAAAATGAACAGGAATAAAATGCCTGCCCAGAATCCAACTGTGGCAGGAGCAAATGATAATTTGCCTAAATGCTCGCTTGCCTTGATTGCGGGGAGAAGCAAACTCCAAACGGATGCCGCCACCATGACGCCAGCAGCAAATGCCAAAAGCCCGCGCTTTAAATTTTGCTTCATTTGCCCGCGGACAAAGAAAACACATGCGGCGCCGAGAACCGTCCCTAAAAACGGAATGGCGAGCCCCTGGATAATCGGAATAATTGCTTGGTTCATGCGTTAAAAGATAATATTATGCGTGTAAATCGTTTGCGAGTTTCTCTAAATCTTTGACGTTGTGATGATGGCCGTGTTTTGTGTCTGAAAAAATGTGGCTATGCAAGTGAGAGTGCTCAATGGTGTGCGTATGGGATATCCCATTGTGGGTGTGCGTGAAAATGTGCTTGTGCAAGTGTGAATGTTCGCGGATTAACGTGTCGTAAATGACGAAGGCGGTTCCTACAATCATAATCAATAGCGCTACGATGTATTGCGTTGTGATTTCTTCGTTCAAAAGAACTATGGAAAATAGGACGCCAATAAATGGCGCTATGGCATAAAATGCGCTAGTTTTTGCCGCTCCCAAATATTTTTGTGCGCGGATGTATGTAAAAATGCTCAAGCCGTAGGCTATGAAACCAAGCAATAGCGCCAATGGAATGTACTTGGCAACAACGTTGGTTTCGTTTGTTGCTATGGAAACGATTATTGAACCGATTCCTGAACAAAGTCCTTTTATGGTTACAATTTGATATGTGCTTTTGTCTGAAATTTTTCTGGTGCAGTTGTTTTCTAGACCCCAGCAGATTGTCGCTCCGAGAACAAAGATGGAACCTACTGAAAATTTGAATCCTTCATCATTTTCAAAAGAGAGGATGAAACTAGATGTCGTTATAAATAAAATAGCAAACCATAAGCGCAGAGAAACTTTTTCTTTAAAGATGAAAAGAGCTATTAGCGTTGTGGCTACAATTTCGAAATTCCCTAGTAGAGAAGCATTGCCCGACGTTCCGTATTTTACGCCGAACATGAGTAAAATGGGGGCGATGATATCGAGTAGAATCATTCCCAAGGTATAGGGCAAATCCTTTTTGCCGAGTCTTTCTGATTGAGGCTCGTGCTTGAAGTGGAGTAAATAAAGCATGCCGATGCCGAGGCCTGCTCCGATATAAAGTAATCCTGCCAGAAAAATGGGTGAAATTTGTGCAAGCAGCATTTTGGAACAGGGAACGTTCAATGCGTAAAATGCTGCTGCTGCGATAGCGTAGATAATCGCGATGACATTTTTGTTCATGGTTTAAATATAGCTTTTCGTGGGGATGTTGTGGTGGCTTTAATTTTGAAATTAGATAAATCTAACAATATGCAAGTCTCAAATGGATTTTTTATAGCCTAATTGGAGTAGCTTTAGTATAAATGTTTTGTTATCATGTAGGCATGAAAAAGACATTTCTCGTTACGGTTGCGGCCGTATTCTGTTTTACGACTTCTGCAAATGCATGCCTTGCAGCCTGCAAGGAAAAGAAGCGCGACGAGGCATATAGTAAGCCTCTCACGGCAACTACGCTACAGACTATTATTGATAAGGCTTTGCCGCAGAAGTCGGTGGACCCGGAACTTGGCGAACCGTATCAGGTTTACCCGATTGACGTAAAGCCGTATGACAAGGATTTTCATGCAACGTTGATTGAGTATCCTTACGGAAGTTCTCCGCGTGCGGTGGCGCATGAACCGAATCTGCGTGGGATTATTTTATACGTGCATGGCTACAATGACTACTTCTTCCAGGAAGAACTTGCGGAAAAATCGGATTCTGCAGGTTTTGCGTTCTTTGCGATAGACTTGCATTACAACGGTCGTTCGTATCGCGATGGTGATCCGCGTTCTGATATGCGAAGCGTCAAGGAATACTATGCGGAATTGGATGCGGCTATTGCGCTTAGCAAGAAGATTGCGTCGAATGGTTCGGAGACGAAATTGCCATTTGTCATTCTCGGCCATTCGCAGGGTGGGCTGATTACTCCGAATTACCTGAATGAACGCAATAGCGAAGATTTTGCGGCTCTCGTTTTGAATAGTCCGTTCCTAGATTATAAAAATAGCTGGTTTGTCCGTAATGTGGCTTTCCCTGTGTTCTCGGACATTGCACTGTTGTTGCCCGATGTCCCTGCCCCGAAACAGGAAGCCCCTAAGTACAACATATCTCTTTTGAAAAGTGAAAAGGGGGAGTGGGAATTCAATCGTGAATTGAAAAGCGATGAATGGCCGCAACAGTATTTTGGATATCTCCGCGCGACAACTCGCGGCATCAAGTGGATTCATGCGGGAATGCAAATCAAGGCTCCTGTCCTTATGATGCGTAGCGGCTGTACGGTGAACACTGTTAAGTGGGATGACGACTACATGCGTTGCGACTGCATGCTCGATGTAAATCTCATTGAAAAATGGGCTCCCAAGTTGGGCAATGACGTCACGACCATAACGGTTACGGACGGGATGCATGACTTGTTCCTTTCACGCAAGGATGTTCGCGATAACGCTTACCGCACGATGTTTGAATTTATCGGAAATGCCATTGCGCGGAAAGCCGTTGTCGTTGCTCAGAAGTTTTAATAATTAAATTTTGTTTTAATCGGTTAGCGCACTTTCCTCGCTATGAGGGGAGTGCGTTTTTTAGGAGATAATTATGAGTATAAATATTTGGGATATTTTTGCACCGGTTTATGAATTCGCGATGCGTTCGCAGAAGAGCATTTATGATTATATGTATGAGCGGATTGGCGAGGTGGCGCAGGGCAAGGACGTGCTTGAGCTGGCGACTGGCCCGGGGATGATTGCGCGGCATATTGCGCCGCACGCGAATCATGTAGTTGCGACTGATTTTGCGCCGAAAATGATCGAGACGGCACGCAAGGCGAAGAATCCAGAGAACGTGCGTTTTGAAGTGGCCGATGCAACCGCGTTACGTTTTGAAGATAAATCTTTTGATGTGGTCGTGATTGCAAATGCGCTTCACATTATCCCGAATCCGGAAAAGGCGTTGGCTGAAATTCGTCGCGTCCTGAAAGATGACGGCGTGCTGATTGCTCCGAACTTTATATTCCGCGAAGGTGGAAAAAGAAACTTGTGGCAAAAGTTTTTGAGCCTTGTCGGGGTCCGTTTTGCGCACGAATGGACAGAAAATGAATACAGGTCTTTTTTGAAAGCGAATGGTTGGACGATTGAGATGAGCATCGTTCTCAAAGGCCGAATTGACTTGGCATACGTGGAATGCAGAAAATAGAGTTTATTTCGTCATTCCGTCGACCTCGTTCAGAAGAGTTTCGTCTATTTGCTTTAGCTTACAGTTTGCGGATTTCTTCTTCGGGAAGGTGCGTTATTCTAGAAACTTTTTCCACAGAATCGCCTTCGGCAAGCATATTACGAGCCATTTCACGTTCGCGGTCTTGAACGCTCGAAGTCACCTTCGCGTTGATTTCGTCCGCGAATTCTTCAAAAATGCCATCTACCATGGCGTTGTGATCGTATTCCTTGTGGTACACTTTCTGGTACGCCTCGAATTCTTCTTTTGTCAAATTAGACATTTTGGAACTCTCCGTCAACTGCTCAAATTTGTGTTCGGAGAGCTCGGCAGGGAGTTCCTTGAGTCTATTTAAGTAACGGAAGATGAAAAGCCATTTATTCATGCTGGAGGAGCCTGGTTCAATGAACATTGGGACTTTTGAAAGCTCTATTGTGGTAAAATTGTAAGCGTCCACAAACTGCTCCCCTGAATCCAAGTCAATGACTGCGGCGCGATGAACGATTCGCTCATCGTTGAATACTGAATGACGGGTAAAGGCTACGACGAAAGTTGGCTTTACGTCAAAATTCCAACCGATTCCCGGTTCGGCTTGGTTTGCCACCATTTCGCTAGCGTAAAAGGCTAGTCGCTTGCGGAAATTCTTCAGCAGACGGATTTGAACTTCAATCTCAATTAGTTCGCCCGCGTCATCTTCGCAGTGGAGGTCGAAAATTGCGGTACGGGACTCCTTGCTCCCGCTCAAGTTGTGTGCCACGTTGCGCGTTTTGACATTTGTGATAGGTCGCTTGAGTTGCGGCCTTAGCAAATCATTTAATAGATTGATTAGGTTCTGACGGCTGATAGGTTTGTCTGGGTCAAAAGCTTTCTTGAATGCCAAATCCACCAGCAAATTTGCATACGGACTCTTTTCACCTGGTTTTACAAAGCAATCCTTCAATGGTTTGCGCATAGTCATATTACCTCCATTCGCCTACATGCATAAAAAGGCGAAAAAAAAATCGAACTACTCACTTGAGCATTAAAAATATAAATCACCGAAAGGTAAATGTCAAGAGGCTCTTAATTTTTTTTGTAGGGGTAAAAATCAACTATTAAATGGATATTGGTAAGAGGTAACCAGTTTTTATAGTAGAGCGAACATTGTTATATTTGTAAAGACATAATGAATTAGAGTAGAATCTTGTTCCTGTATTGAAAAGTCTGGTAAACTTGAAGTTAGCAGGGAGCAGGACGTTACTCGCACCCCTATGGGTGCGGGTCGTCTGTTGCTTATCGCTAACGGGTTACCAGAGCCTTCAATACGTAAGCCTACGACTTCGCACCTTTTTCTTTTTAAATAGTGCGATTTTTTCAAGGCTGAGGTTCAAAATTCTCTCGCAATCCGCTTTTAGTGGAAAGGGAGAAATATGAAAAAATTGTTTCTTGCAATAGTCCTAGTGCTACAGACTTTTGTTTGTGCTGAACAATGTTATTTCCAAACCCGTCGGATAAGTTATGATTCTATGACTACGGTCAAGAAAATATCTTGTAAAAAAGCGAAAAATGCAGTTAGCGATGTTCGGTATTATAATGGACGTGATAATTATACTCCATATTTTGAAGAAAATTTTGGTCGAGAGGGAAATATTATTGTGGAAGAAAAGGGATATACGCTTTTCGCTAAATTTTATTATGCTCTCGGTTATTTTCGATTATACGGTTCGATAATTTATCAAGGTGCTAATCCTGTACAGTGCTTTACAACGACTAGTGCTGGTTATTGTGATCGCGTTGAGTATAATGACTTTGCTATGTATTTGCATGATTTTTTGAATTCATCGGCAAGAAAAGCAAAACGTAAATAAGAAGGAGCTGATTTATGAAGATATTTATTTTCTTAGTGATTTGTTTGATTGATATATTGTTTGCAGGATCTTTTAAGGATTCTCGCGATGGAAAAGTTTATAGAACTGTGAAAATTGGCGACCAGATTTGGATGGCTCAAAATTTGAATTATGAAATGAATGAAAGTACTTGTTATGATTATAGTGAACAGAATTGTAGAAAATATGGTCGTCTTTATTCATGGAGTGCTGCTAAATTTGCATGCCCTAAAGGATGGCATCTACCGGATACGACAGAGTGGATGGAATTATTCGAAGATGTTGGTGGATTTGAAATTGCTGGAAAAATGTTAAAAAGTAAAAAAAATTGGACTGACGATGATAAGGGAAGTAACGCCTATGGTTTTTCTGCTTTGCCTGCTGGAATGGTGATGCCCAGGGGCTTTTGGGGATTGGGCATTTCGGGCGGTTTTTGGACATCATCAACGTTTATGAATCGATCAGCTTATCAAAATATAGATCCTAATGTTTACATATGTGCCGCAACATTTTTGGGGGATTCTGCTTATAAATGTTCTTATTGTCTGGAAGGTGAGCGTTTTTTTTCTGTCCGTTGCGTAAAAGATTACTAAGAATAAGAACATTGTTACTTTTCATACTATGTGAGTATAAAAATAACTGAAGATTTAATTTATTTGTGTGATGATAAAATAAAAAAGAAAGTGAACGGAAATTAAAATCGCTTAAGGGAGGCAAAATGAAAAAAATGGGTTCTTTGTTTGTGATGGTCATTCTATTGCTGGGTATATCTTCCGCTTACGCATACAATTTTAAATGTAAATCGCATAATGGTTGGGCTCCGGGAAATGGTCGCTATAGCTATCAGGGCGAATGGATTGGCTATTTCAAGGTTTATGCCAAAGCTGGGGAATACGTGTTGTTTTATTACCCCAAAGGTGGGAAGGGATATTGGTTCCCTAGAAGTAAATGTTATGAAATTTAAAAAAGGAGAGTAAAAATGAAAAAGTTGATCATACTTGTCTTTGTTCTTGTACTTTCTCAAATGCAGTCTTGGGCTGGTTCATGTCCATTGTCTAGTTATGAAAGTAGAAATGAATATAGCTATAATGGAGTCCGATTGATTTGCGACTACCAAAATGGAAGATTGAGATCAAGATTTTTGAATAATTATACTGCAGGTGAAACGACTTCAATAGATTATTATCCAAATGGAATGCCGAGAGAATATAATTTCAGAGGGCGAAATATAGGTGGTGGTTTTTATAGTGAAAATAAAAAATATAATTCGTCAGGTATGCTAATAAGTCGTTCCGTATTGAGTGGAAGCTCTGGCTATGAATGCTCTTATGTAGGTAGATATCGTTTAAGGTGCTTGGATTATAATAGTGGTGATAATTACGAAGAATCTGTGGAATATGCTTCCCAATATGAAGGAAATTAAGTAGATCTTTTCTTTGAAAGAATATTCAAAAAAAATCTATACTAAAACAGAAAATTGCCCCAGATTTCTCCGAGGCAATTTTGTAGGTGGTATATAGAATGAGTCTTAATTCACTTCCTGGAGCTTGAGCATTTTGCCGAAGAGGCCGTCTTTTGCTTTGAGTTCGGCGGGGGAGCCGGTTTCGACGACTTGACCATTTTGCAAGACGACGACTTTGTCTGCATTTGCGATGGTGCGCATACGGTGGGCGATGATGATGACGGTCTTGTTCTGCACGAGTTTCGAAATGCTCTGCTGAATCTTGGATTCGTTTTCGACGTCGAGACTTGCGGTGGCTTCGTCGAGGAGCACGATGGGGGCGTCCTTGAGGATGGCACGAGCGATGGAGATGCGTTGGCGTTCGCCGCCGGAGAGCGTGTCGCCGTTTTCGCCGATGACGGTGTCGTAGCCTTGCGGGAGTTTCTGCACGAATTCGTCGCAGTTGGCAAGTTTTGCGGCTCGCAGGATTTCTTCGTCAGTGGCGTCGCGTTTGCCGATGCGGATGTTGTCGCGGATGGATGTGTTGAACAGCACGACATCTTGGAAGACGATGGAGAAGTTCTTGAGGAGCGTTTCGGGATCGATTCTCGAGATGTCTTCACCGCCGAGCGTGATGGAGCCGCCTTGGATGTCCCAGAAGCGTGCGGCGAGCTTTGCGGCGGTTGTCTTTCCGCTGCCGGACGGGCCGACAAGTGCCGTGATTTCGCCTTGCTTGGCGGTGAACGAGGCCTTCTTCAGAACTTGCTTTTCTTCGTTGTAGTAGAAATCAACGTCCTTGAATTCGATATCGTAATTCTTGGGGGTGAATTTTGTGGTGCCGTGTTGCACTTCCATGTTGTCCATTTCCTTGAATCGCTTGAGGCGGACGTCCAAGAAAAATAGTTCTGTCATGTTGTTGAGAACGAGGTAAATGGGGCTGTAAATGGTCGAAGCGCAGACGATATACACAAGGTAATCAAATACGCTGAGTTTATTTTGTGCAAGGAGGATGGAGCCGAAAATAAGGACGGAGGCAAGGCCGAGCTTCAGGAAAATTTGTGCTCCGTTCAAAATAACGCCTGCGCCGAATTCTCCATGAATTTGGCTCTTTTCATAGTATTTTGAATGTTCGTCAAGTACTTTGCTGATATTGTCTTCTTCGCAGTAGGACTTGATTTCTTGAATGTTTTCAAGGCTTTCTTGAATGTCTTCGGTGATGACGCGGGCTGAATTGTAAGTGTGCTTGAAATTGTTGAACTGTATTTTACGCGAAAGGTAAATGAGGAGTGCTGCAAACGGCACGACCCACAAAAGTGCAGTGGCCATCAGCGGGTTGTAAATGAAGAGTGCGATAGCGCAGAGGACTAGCATTGCTCCGACGGCAAAGATTTCCGGGACGGCGTGTGCGAAAATCATTTCGAGGGCGTTTACGTCGTTCATGATGGTCGATGTCAAGTCGGAGAGGTCTTTTTTGCCGAAGAACGATAGCGGAAGCTTGCGCAATTTTTCGGCAAGCGTGATGCGGCGCTTTTTGCATTCCAGATAGACGGAATCGTAGGTGCTGCTATAGGAACAAGCATAAAGGAAGTACATTACCAAATAGATGGCAACCGCGATGCCCAAGTAAACGAATATGTTGTGCGGTGTTGCAGTCGGGTTTTCCATCTGAGCCATGTATTCCTTGAGGAATAGGAATACGAATGAAAGCGGGAACATGAGTGAGAGGTAATGCCATGTTGTCCAAAATACGCCTTTGATAAATGTCTTTGTGCCTTCGTCAGAAAGGGCAAAACGTTTTTTAATCCAGTTATACATTTTCGCCTCCGTTATTGTTGCTGCCTGCGTTTGCGCCAATGGTCCATGTGACGGATTGCTGGTAATCGCTCCACATCTTGGCGAATGTGCCGCCCTTTTCGACGAGTTCCTTGTGCGTGCCACGTTCTACAATTTGGCCGCCTTGCACGACGAGAATTTGGTCGGCATTCACGATGCTTGTGAGCCTGTGTGCAATCATCAAGACGGTTTTGCCTTTAGATAGCGACTGGAGAGCCTTTTGAATGAGGCTTTCGTTTTCGGGGTCTGCAAATGCGGTCGCTTCGTCGAGGACAACGATGGGGGCGTTTTTGAGAATGGCGCGTGCAAGAACGATTCGCTGTTGCTCGCCGCCGGAGAGGTATGTGCCCTTGGTGCCGATGACGGTGTCGATGCCATTTGGCAAGCGGTCAATGATTTCGCGGCATTGGGCGAGGTCTAATGCTTTGTTTACGCTTTCGATGGAGGCGTCAGGAGTCCCGTAACGGACGTTCTCCAAAATACTCTTTTTGAAAAGTCGAGTATTCTGGAAAACGAAAGATGTATTTTTCATGAGGACTTCTTGGGATATTTCCTTGATGGGCGTGCCACCGACGAGGATTTCGCCGCCTGTCACGTCGAAAAATCTTGGGACGAGTTTTGCAATGGTGCTCTTGCCGCCACCGGATGCGCCGACGAGGGCGACCGTTTCACCTTCATTTATTTTGAATGAAATATTGCGGAGTACTTGATTTTCGGTGCCGGGGTACGTGAAATCGACATTCTTGAATTCAATGTCAAACTGGTTGATTGTCTTTGGATTTGTGGGTTCTTCGAGATTGGGGTAGTCCGTTAGCGATTCGATGCTTGTAATGGCGAGATTTGCTTGGTTGACGGCTTGGCTCAGGTACATGCTGCGCATGATGCACTGCGAAAAGACCGGTGTTACAAGAATGTAGAGCATCAAGTCGATAATGGTGGCGGCGATGTTGCCTGAATGCGAGATGATGAGAATGGCGGTCGGAACGAGGAGCAATGCGACACCGTTGATTAGCGTCGTGTAAGAGCACATGATAAACTTCCAGCTGCTGGAATAGGCGATGACCATCTTGTGGTAAGTTTCGATGGTGTTGTAAAAGTTCTTGAAAGAGTAAATTGTTTGCTGGAAAACTTTGACTACGGGGATGCCGCGCACATATTCGACCGCTTCGACGTTCATTTCTTCAAGCGACTTCATGTATGTTTGCATAAAGTCCTTGCTTTTGTTCATCTTGGTGCCGAGTGTAATGATTGCATAGGCGATTGGAATGATGGACGCAATTCCCAGTCGCCAGTCAAATATGAACATCAGAACAAGCGATGCGATGGGGACAATGATTGTTCCTGCCAAGTCGGGGAGCTCATGCGCAACGAACGTATGCGTGATAGTGGCGTTGTCGTCGATGATTTTGCGGATACGACCTGTTGGATTCTTGTCGAAAAATCCAAGCGGAAGCTTGAGCAGCTTTTTCATGGTGATTCTGCGGATGTTGCCTTCGAGGCGGAACGCAACCAAGTGCGAACAGACGAGTGTGGCGAAATAAAGTAAAATGCTTGCTGCAGAAAAGATAACCGCCAATATAGCGTAATATTTGACGTTGTCGTATGAAATTCCTGTCGAAGCGAATAGCTCGCGGACGATGAACCATACATATATAAAGGGGATGATTCCTGCAATGGAACTCAATGCAGAAAATAGAAGAGCAAAGGGAAACAATATTTTTCTCGATTGCATGTAAGGCGTTAATTTGCTAAAAACACTCATATAGAACCTTTTGTTTATTTTGCCCCAATTTTAATTTTTTGAATTTACTTTTCAAAGGTTCAATTAGTTAAATCTAACTTTTTGGATTGTTCCGAGTCTATTTGGAGTTGAGAGGGACTTTTTGGATTTCTAAAATGCGGGCAAAAACTTAAAAGGTGTATAACACTAGGAGTTCTGTATGAACAAAAAACTGATTGCACTTACTTTTGCTGCGAGCCTCTTGGCTGCTTGCGGTAGCGATTCTTCGAGCAACGCAAGCTCTGATTCGGATGATTACAAGCGTGATTTTGCCACGTCTATTTCGACGGGCGAAACCATGTTTATCGGCACGATGTCCTTGGACCATACGGATGATTTGGGCAAGGACTTTATTGAAGTCGGTACGCGTGCGGGCGTTGTCTTTTATGATAACGCATTGTTTATTTCTGACTTGGAAGTCGGTTCCATTGCTCGTTACAGCTTGGCTGAAAATAACAAACTCGGCAAAAAGGTGGCTGAACTTTCACTTCCTGGAAAATGGTCGGACCATATCTACTTTGTAAACAAAGAAAAAGCATATGTCGGTGGCTTGATGGATTCCCTTCTCATCATCAATCCGAAAACCATGAAGATAACGGGTGCTATTGACCTTTCCAAGTACAAGAATAAGAATGCTTATGTGGTAACCCCCGGTACTGGCGTGATTGTCGATAATCGCCTTTATGTAGGTCTCATCCAGAACCAAGATGAATACCGCACGGGCAATCAAGCTGAAGTTGCCATTATCGATGTCAAGAAGGACAAAGTCATTGCCGTTGCTACGGATGACCGCGTCGCTGCTGTGGGTTCTTTAGATGACTCGGAAAATCAGTCGTTTACGGTACTTGACGGTTATATTTATTGCTACAGTAATGCTTCTTGGGGGTACGCTCCGGGCCAAGTTGACGGATATCTCCGCATTAAAGTGGGCGAAACCAAGTTTGACAAGGATTACGCTTGGTTAGTGAGCAAGGAAGTTGCCATTGACGGAATCACCAAGAAAGGTGTTTTCAAATATCTCGCCCCGTCAACAGTTCCGAGCAATGGTTACGTTTACTCTTTCTTGAATGTGATGAAGGATTTGGAAAAGGGTTGGCTTGATGCGGAAAGCTACCACAATCCTACTTGCAAGCCGGTGCAGATTGACCTTGCCAAGAAGAAAATGAAGGCTTTGCCGATTGATTATACTTCGAGCTGGGCTAGCTACGGTAAGTACGTGGAAGATGATGGCAAGATAATCTTTGCGGTTTCTACGGAAAAGGATGGCAATGCTTACTTCCGCTATGATCCGAAGACGAAAAAAGCCAATAAAATTGCCAAGGCTGAACAAATTCCGATGTGGATTGTACCGCTGAAGTAATGAATCGGCTTTGATGAAATGGTGATGCCCGCTCATTGGCGGGCATGACAATAGTGTGGTGTCATTCCCGGCTTGACCGGGAATCTCCTTAAAGGCGAGTGCTAGAAAAGAATTGAGTCTGGGTTTTATTGAAAATGAATATTCGTAAGTTTGCTATTGCTTTTGCGGCTTGTGCCGCTATTTCTGCTTATGCGCAGGATGACGAAGTTACTTCGTTCGAAGATTTTGATGAACCGGTCGTGGAAAGTTCCGCGACGAATGGCGACGCCAATGGTAATGCATCCGACGCTCGCGATAATGCCGCTGTGAGCGGTGCTGCAAGCACATCAGCGAGTTCCGAAGATGTCACAAAGCTGGATTTGCTTTCGGTCGAGACAGAATCGGAAGCGGAACAGGCAACGATTGCTAAAAAAGTGGAAACGGTTTCGACGATTGATGCCGCTGAATTGCAGAACACAAGCAAGAGCGTTTCCAAGGCGATTAATTCTGCGTCTGGCGTGAAAGTGCGCAAGTCTGGCGGAATGGGAAGCGAAGGCAAGATTAACATTCGCGGCATGGAAGGCAAGAACATCAAGGTGCTTGTCAACGGAGTTCCTGTCGAAACGCAAGGAAATTTGGGGATAGACGATATTCCCATTGACCAAATTGCGGATATCGAGGTTTATAAGGGCTATATTCCGGCACGTTTTGCAACAGACGGTGCGGGCGGAGCCATTAACATTGTGACCAAGAAACGGCCTGCAAATTCAATTGACGCCTCTTATAGTTTTTCGAGTTTCAATACACACAAAGCCTCGGTCAGTGCAAGCCATTTGATTGATAGCGTTGCTGGGGCAGCAAACCTTGAAATTGGCGTATCGGGATATTTTAACCATTCCGATAACGATTATGAATTCACCTCGCCGTACATGAAAAGTTCTACAGGCAAGGATACAAGCGTTGTTCGCGATCACGACCATTATACCTCTTACAATGTGCAGGCTTTCGCAAATTTGACGAATGCCTGGTTTGATAAAATCTCGCTCGGTGCTAGTTTTGGTGCGTTTGACAAGGAAATTCAGGGAATTGAATATCGCATTAAGGAGACTACGTCCGAAGGCTACAATTTCGGTGCATCGCTTGGTTTTGATAAGAAAAATTTCTTTGCGAAAAATTTGAATTTCGGCGACTATTTTTCATTTGGTTTTGCAAAAAACAAAATAATCGATACAAGCCGTGTCCATTGCCGCAACTGGTTTAGCTGCGATGTCGCAAAGAAAAATGTAGGCGAACTTACGTCTATGGGGCTCCCGAAGCTTCGTACTGTTGAAATTTACGATTTTAATAATTTATTGAATCTTGATTATCAATATGTAAAAGATCAGTTTGTTTATTTGAATACGCTTCTCAGATATCATAAGGAAAATCCTGAAGATGATCTTGGTTCGGAAAAGATGGGTTTCAATACGGCAGGGCTTCCAGGTGAAATGTTTTCTGTGACTACTGGCATTTCGCTTGAAAATCGTTTTTGGAATTCTCGAATCCAAAATCTCGCAGGCTTCAAATTCCACTACTTGAATGCCAAAATTTCGAATATGCCAACGAGCCTTCTGATTGAACCTGCGGTAGAATCGAATGACTACACGGATTTCAGTTATGATGAAAATTTGATGTTCAAAATTGCAAAACCGCTTTCTGTGAAGGCTTCGTATCAACATGCGGTGCGTCTGCCGTCTCCCGAAGAACTGTTTGGTGACGGCCTTCGCGTGAGTGCTGCGATAAACCTCAAACCTGAAGAAGCGGATAATTTCAATTTTGGAATTTCTGTGGATTTGCAGGAATTGCCGCTTGTAACAAGGCTTCGCTTTGATGGTGATGTATTTTATTCATACTACAAGAATCGAATCCATTATATGAGTTCATCGCAAATGTCGATTCCTTATTTTAACATGAATCCGATTCGCAGCTGGGGCTACGAAGGCGATGTAAAGTTGGATGTAAATGAGTGGATTTTATTAGGAACGAACTGGACATTTCAAGATTTACGTAATATAAAATACAATGCAAGACAGGGCATTCCCAAGGATGCGATTGTGCCGAATATCCCGCGATTCTTTATGAACTATCTTGCAGAGTTCCATATTGGCGACTTGTTTAGCAAGGAAGATTTTTTGAAAGTCTGGTGGTCTGCAAATTATACGGATGAATATTTCTATGGCTGGAAAATTAGCTCCCGCCAGAGCCGTAAAATTGAATCTTCGTTTACGCAAGATATTGGCGTTGAATATTCGATTTGGGACAATAAATTGGGATGGAGTTTTGAAGTTGATAACTTAGCTGATAGCGAATCGTTCGATAAGTTTGGTGAAAGCAAACCGGGTAGAAGTTTTGCGACAAAGATACGCTACAGCTTTAGGTAGAAGGAGTTGGTAAAAGTGTGTTTGTCTGAAATGAAAGAAAATCAGAAAGGTCTGATTCATAAAATTAACGGGGATTCCCGTTTTGTTTCACGTGTCGTATCGATGGGGCTTCCGCCGAGTAGCCAGTTTTTGGTGCTGCAAAACGATGGACGATCTCCGATTCTTGTGTATTCGCACGATACGATGATTGCGATAAACCGCAAGGAATGCTCTCAAATTGAGGTGGCTATAGCATGAGAACGATAGCTTTGCTTGGTCAGCCGAATTCCGGTAAATCTACACTTTTCAATGCTTTAACGGGTTCGCATCAGCATGTGGGCAACTGGCCCGGAAAAACGGTGGAACGGGCGGAAGGTTTTTTTACACAGGGCGAAGAGCTATACCGCGTTGTCGATTTGCCGGGTAGCTATGGGCTTACGGCAAACTCCGCAGAAGAAGTCGTGACGCGCACTTACATTGAGCATGGGTACGCAGACCTTGTATGCATTATTGTCGATGCGGCTCAGCTTGAACGTAGCCTTTACATGCTTGCTGATTTTGCGGGCGTGAAAAGTCCGGTGATGCTTGTGCTCAACATGATGGATGTCGCTGAGCAAAAAGGCAAGAAGATTGACGTTGAAAAAATCGAAAAGCTTTTGGACATTCCGGTGCTCGGTTTTACCGCATCGGATTTGGAGGGCTATCCGAAATTCTTTGAAACGTTGAATCGGGCGATTGAAAAGAAAGCGACGATTTCGTCGGATAAAATCCGTGATATTGTAGAACGCGAAGGCGATAAAGCTGGCGTTGCGAATTTGAAAAAGCTTGAAAATTTGATTGCAAACATGAAATTTGGCAATCGTGAAAAGTTCTGGATGGCGTCAAAACTCTTGGAAAATGATTCGCTTGTGCGCTCGGAAGTTGAAACGGCTGTGACGCCGGAACATTGGAATGAAATCAAGGAGATTCTTGACTCTGAAGGAACTGATGGCGGCCTTTTGACCGGCGAGGCGAAGTACCGCTTTGTTTCCGAGGTTCTCCAGGATGCATCTTCGAACGATGAAAAACCGGTGAAGCTTTCTCGCTTTGACAAAATTGCGACTCACCGCATTTGGGGAAAGTTTGTCGCGTTCTTTATCTTGGTGATTACGCTTGCGATGAGCATGATGATTGCTGTCCCGATTATTATGGGATGCTTTGGCCTCCAAAGCGTTGCGGAACCGTATGTGGTAAAAATGTGTGAATCGCTTGGCTGGTGGCCCTCTGTGGCATCGTTTGTCAATAGCGTTGTCATTGGCGGGCTTGCCGTGACTGTCGCCATGATGGGTTTTGTCTTTGCCATTCTCGTGACGTTTGGACTGATGGAAGATACGGGCTATTTGGCTAGGTCTTCGTACGTGTTCGATTCATGGCTTTCACGACTTGGTTTGCATGGTAAAGCGTTTATGCCATTGGTTTCGGGGCTTGCTTGCACGGGTGGTGCCGTTTGCGGTACCCGTGTTTTGGATACACGTGGACAGCGCTTGTTTGCAATGGTGCTTTTGTGGTCGATTCCGTGCGGCTCAAAAGTTGCCGTAGTCTTGTTCCTTGCTTCGGTTTTCTTTGGTTCTGCAGCTCCGTTGTTTGGCTTGATTTACGTGGCGTTAATTTTTGCATCGTTCTGGCTTTCGTCAAAATTGTTCGGAAACAAATTGATGCCTGTAAAAGAACGCGTTGGCATGATTATGGAACTTCCGCCGTATCACAAACCGCATTGGAAAATTTTAATGAAGACGGTGGCCCGCAATGTTTGGGCGGTTTTCAAGAAAGCGATTCTTGTGATTTGGGTAGTGTCCTTCATCTTCTGGCTTGTTTCGTATTCGAAAGACGGCAATGTAGAACATAGCGTTCTTTACACGATTGGAAACGCGATTGAACCGTTTACGCAGATTTTCGGTATGCGTTGGCAACTGTTTATCTCGTACTTAGGCGGTGTTTTTAGCAAGGAAGCGTCGCTTGGTGTGATGAGCGTTGTTTTTGCAAGTACAAATGACGCGTTCTCGCTTGTTTCTCGCAATGCTGCCGGAGCGAATCTTGGTGAAATGATGCGTGCTGTGGTTTCGCTTCCTGAAGCTCTCGCGTTCATTTTTGCCTCGATGTTCAATATCCCTTGTGTCCTTGCGATGGGTACAACATATCGCGAAACGCATTCTCTCAAATGGTTGCTTACTATTACAGGGTATTACTTTGCAATTTCGCTAGGACTTGCGTTTATCGTTTATCACATAGCATTGTGGCTGCTTTAAAAATCTTCTAAAACCCAGACTACAATAGAAGCGGGTATGGCGTGCCGAACGGTGCGCCATACTTGTTTTTTGCATATCGTCATTCTGAGCAAAGCGAAGACGACTCAGCAGGCGAAAGTTGTGCCTTTAGCCCAAACCAGTCATGTTTTGCACTGGATCCTGCTCCTTCGAACCTAAGAATTGTAAGGCAATAAATTGCCAACAATTCTATATCACGCTACGCGTTCAGGATGACAAATTAAAAAAGTTAACCTTGTCTAATCGGATTGTTTTAAAACCGTTTAGAGTAGAATAATTATGGATGCTTAATTTATTTTTACTCGTCCACGTTGGAATTGGGGTTCCCCGAAGATGAATAAGAAAATTGCATTCTCTGTTGTGTTATGTTCTGCTTGCGTGTTTGCTCAGACTGATGAAGTGACAAGCTATGACGATGCGTTTTTTGATGAATCTGCGACAGTGAGCGAAGAACCTGTGCCGACTGCTCCGAATTCAGAACGTGTTTCTGAAACTTCTTTGCGTAATTCCGCAAAATCCTCCGATATTACTGTTCTTGACGGTTTGTCTGTCGAAGACGAAAGTGAAGTAGAAACATCTCCAGTTGATACGAAAACGAAGGCCGAATCCGTCAAGGTCTTGGATACAAAGGAATTGCAGGGTTCCAGTGCGACCATTGCCGAAGCGACGAACCGCTCTAGCGGCGTGAAGATTCGCCAGTCAGGAGGCCTCGGCGGTGAAAGTAAAATCAATATCCGCGGCATGGAAGGCAAAAACGTAAAGGTGCTAGTTGACGGAGTCCCTGTTGATAATGGCAGCGGCAACTTTTCTGTAAACGATATACCTATTGATAAAATTGATCGTATCGAAATTTATAAGAGCTATGTACCGGAACGATTTGCAACGGATGGCATGGGTGGTATTATTAACGTTGTTACACATCGTTTGCCGAATAGTTCTATTAGCGGTTCCTATAGTTTTGGAAGCTTTAATACGCATAAGGCATCCCTTGACGCCAAATATGTATGGGTTAGCGATTCTACGAAAAATCGCTCTGTAGAAATTGGACTTTCGGCTTATTACAACTATTCTGACAATGATTACGAGTTTACAACGCCTTATATGGACACTACGGTAACGCGCGACCATGACCGTTACTACAGCTACAATATTTCTCCGTTTGTGAATTTCAATAATTTTTGGTTTGACCGGATTTCGCTTGGAGCGGGATTCGGAAGTGTGGATAAAGAAATCCAATCGAACTTCCATAGAATTGAAGATGCTGTAATGGAAGGCTGGTCATACGGATTTACGTTTGGCCTTGAAAAAAAAGATTTATTTGTTAAAGGCTTGAGCGGTTCTGTCTTGTTTGAGTTCTCGCACAATTTTGAAAATATAACGGATACAACGCACATCTATTATACAGGTTGGTCTAGGGAAAGCTATCGCAGAAGTAAGGCTTTGGCAGGTGAAATTAAACAGGGTGGAGCCACTTTGTATGAACGCTATAATAATTCATTCTTGATTCCGTGGAATTTCGATTATGCCTTTAATAAAAAACACATTTTGAGCTGGAGTGGCATTTATAGATACGATTCCCAAGAGCCTAAGGACAAACTTGCTGTAACGAAGCTCAGCGTTTCTGGGTTCCCTGGACATAGTCATGGATTTATAACGGGATTATCTCTTGAAAATAATTTCCTTGATTCCAGATTACAAAATGTTGTTGGAATAAAGGGCTTTATCTATAAACTTGCTGCCGATGACGATGGCGCTAAGCTGCAACGCCTAGGCGGTGAAAATATAGACTTTGAAAATTTTGGCTATAGCGAAAATATCCGTTTTAAGGTAATTGAGCCTTTTGCCATTAAGGGAAGTTATCAGCATAGCCTAAGATTTCCGACGCATGAAGAGGTCTTTGGGGATGGACTGTATAGAGCTTCTTCGCCGAACTTAAATCCTGAAATATCGGATAACTTTACGGCTGGTGCGGAATTGGAATTGAATAACATGCCCTTGCTTTTACGTCTGCATTTGGAATTCAACTGGTTCTATCTTTTGATGGATGATAGAATTTATTGGAGTAGCCTTGCTGCTGTGCCGCAACCTTACTACAACAGTGTCGGAACGAAAACGCATGGTTTTGAAATTGAAGCTTCTGTTGATGTTAATGAGTATTTAGCGATTTCGTATAATGTTACGAATCAGGATGTACGTAGTCGTGAAAAAGACTTGGTTTATGGCATTGATAAGGATTTAATCGTTCCGAACATACCGCTTTTTTACATGAATTTTGGCGCAGAATTCCATATTGGAGATCTTCTGTTTAAAGATGACTTCTTTAAGTTGTATTGGACTGGTTGCTATACGGATGAGTATTATTACAACTGGAATGTTTCCAGAAAACAAAAAAGGATAATTCCTAGCTCATTCTTCCAAGATATTGGTGTGGAATACTCCGTCCTTGCAAATAAGCTTTCATGGAGCTTTGAAGTGAGAAACTTTACAGATGCTCTCGTGTATGATAAGTATGGGGAATCAAAGGTTGGTCGTAGCTTTGCGTCTAAGATAAAGTTTAATCTTTAACGGAATTACAAACAATAAAAAGGAAAACAATGAACATGTTCAACAACAAATCTAAATCTTGCAATTTCGCAAGTATCGTAAAACAGTCTGCGCTTGCACTTGCTATGGCTAGTGCCCTTGTCGCTTGCGGCGATGATTCCTCTAGCGCTTCGGATGAACCCAATAACGAAGGCAAAAAATACGCCCTTGGCTTCATGATGGATAACTCCATGCTTGTAGGAACCGGAAGTTTTTCTGCAGACCAGAGTTCATTGGTGAAAGACTTTATTGAAACCAATAATTCTGCTTCTGTTGGTTATTTTAACGGATCCTTGTACATCTTAAATGCCGATGAATCTGGAAACGGAAATCTTGCGCGCTATAAACTTGACAAGGATAATAATGTCCCTGAAAAGCCTGCTGCTACAGCGAAGTTTAAAGGCACAAGCGCAATGATGTTTAAATTCGTTGACAAAAAGAAAATGTATGTGAATCAGACCATGGGTAACGCTATTGTGTCTGTAGACCCGGTTACTTTGAAAAAAATCAATACAATTGATTTTTCCAAGTACCTGGAAGAAGGCGCTTTAATGATAGCCCCGGGTTCTTCTGTTGTACGTGATGGTAAACTTTACCAGTCCTTGGGCCAGATTGTCTATATGAATGAGAATAGTATTATGACGGGTGGTTCTGCAATGGTCGCTATTATCGATATCGCAACGGATAAAATTGAAAAAGTTATTCGTGAAGATGCAACCTCATCGCTTGGTATCTATGATGACATGAATAACACCATGGCTTTTGTCGATGAAAATGGCGATATTTACTTCTATGCTCTTGGTTCGCTGGGCTTTGTTGAAGGACAAACAGAAGGTTGGGTGCGTATCAAGAAGGGTAAAACCGAATTTGACAAGGATTGGGTGTTCCACTTGCACGATGCCGCTTACGATGGCAAGAAAAAGAATGAAAACTATCTTATGGCTGGTGGTACATACATTGGCGACGGAAAATTTATGGGTTTCTTCGGAAACTTCTCTGACCCAAATAATTTCTATGCGCTTGAATGGAACTTTGTTGTCATTGATTTGAAGAAGAAGACCATTGAAAAGGTTGATTTGTCTCCGACGATTCCGTGGTTTGCAGCCTCTATCCATACAGATACAGATGGCTCTGTGTTCATTGGTCATTCCGATGGAAAGAAGGGCGCTATCTATCGTTACAGGGATGGTAAGGTCGAAAAGGAGATGGACGTCTCCACCGGAACTGCTTACTATGTTGTTCCTCTTGAAGATTAATTAAAGTTTAGACTCCTTATCTTCTATAACCCAGACTACAATAGAAGAAGGTATGGCGTGCCGAACGGTGCGCCATATTTTTTTTGTGTCACGTCATCCTGAACGCGTAGCGTGATATAGAATTGTTGGCAATTTATTGCCTTACAATTCTTAGGTTCGAAGGAGCAGGATCCAGTGCTAAATTTGACTGGATTCTTCGCTTTGCTCAGAATGACGGGAATAAAAGTAAATGCAAAAAAAGGAAACGCCGGGTAAAATACCCGACGCTTCTTGTTACTAAGGAGAAATTTCGTAATTCTTACTTTAGGAAATGCTCCATCCCGCTGAAGCTTCCCTGATTTTCAAAAATCTCTTATAAACACCATCTACATTGCAGAGTTCTTTGTGCGTTCCGCGTTGTACGATGTGTCCACGGTCGATGACGAGAATTTGGTCTGCGTTCTTTACCGTGTTCAAACGGTGGGCGATAGAGATGACTGTTTTTCCTTTGGTGAGTTCTCCAATCGCTTCCATCAGTTCCGATTCGTTTTCTGGATCTACAGAAGATGTCGCTTCGTCAAGAATGACAACCGGTGCGTCCTTTAATAGCGCTCGTGCAATGGAAATACGTTGCTTTTCGCCGCCCGAAAGACTGCTTCCGTTTTCTCCGATAATGGTATTGTACCCCTTCGGCAAGGCTTCGATGAAATCATGGCAACGAGCGCGTTTGGCGACCTCCACAATTTGTTCGTGCGAGGCGTTCGGACAACCGAATTTAATGTTATTTTCGATGGTGTCATTGAACAGGAAAACATTTTGGAACACCATCGAAAAATGCGATAGCAATTCATCCGGCGCATAACTCTTGATGTCTTTTCCGCCGAATGTGATTGATCCTGATTTTACATCCCAAAAACGGACAATCAAGTTGCACAAAGTTGTCTTGCCGCTACCGGAATACCCGACGATAGCGCATTTGGACTTTGCGGGAATTTTAGCGCTGACTTTGTCAAGAATTATGCGGGAGTCGTAACCGAAAGTCACGTCCTTGATTTCGATATCGGTCTTGTTTTCGTCAACAGATTCCGTTCCTGTAAGCTTTGGAACATTGTAAGTTTCATCCATTTGGTCCATGGCCGTTTCAATCTGTTCCATCATGAAAGCACCATTGGCGAGCAGCTCCATTTGCCCGTAGATGATAAATCCAGAAACGAGGAACATCATGCCGTAGGTAAAATCCATTGTTCCGTGATACGTCATCCATGCGGCGACCAAGATGATGATGCCGCTAAAAATTTCAAGTGTTGCTCGGAAGAATCCATGCGGAACGAGAATACTTTTTTCCATCTTGATGGCTGTCTTTTCAAATTCATCAAAAGTTTCGTCAAGCTTGGAGGCGTTGCCTCTGCCAAATGAGCGGATAACGGCGATGCCGCGGATATATTCGATGACATCGTTCGTGACATGCTCGACGGCTTCGTAACGCTTCAATGAAAGTGAATTGGATTTGCTCTGTATCAGCGTTAAGGGAATAAGCGAAAGTAGAATTCCCGCAATGGCGATGAGCCCCATTTTCCAGTCGAAAATCATGAGGAAAATGGAAATGCCGAGGCCCTGCAAAATGCCACCCACGACGTTATCTACCGCCATCATCGTGAAGTTTTCGAGGGTCGCCATGTTTGTCGTAATCGTATTGTTGATGCGGCCGAGCGATTCCTTCGAGAAATAACCCATTGGGGCGTTCTTCAGCTTGTCACCAAGTTCAAGACGTTTATCTGTAAAAATGATGAATCCTGCGGCTGTCATGAAAATATTCGTCAAGAACTTGAGAATGATTTTGCCTACAAGCCCGACGGCCAATATAGCGACAGTCTTCCAAATGACATCCATCGTAAGATTGTTGATGTTCATCAGTATCCAAAGGAATGCCAATACGGAGAACGAATTGAATATCGTGTTCAATATGCTACAGACAAGGCCCCAATAAATGCGTCCTTTGTGCTTTCCAGAAAGCTTGATAATCCTTTTCAAAGTCTTAAGCATTATGCAACCTCCTTGTTGGCGGAACTCGCAATATGGCGTTCCCACATGGACTTGTACAAATCGCATTTTTTCATCAGTTCGTCGTGCGTGCCGCTGTCGGCAAGTTCGCCTTTTTCAATGACGAGAATCTTTTCGGCGTTCTTGATGGTCGAAAGCCTGTGCGCAATGACGATGAGCACTTTATCGTGAATGAGCCTTGAAAGCGCCTTTTGGATTTCCGCTTCATTTTCAGGGTCGGCGTAAGCGGTCGCTTCGTCCAAAATGATAACGTCTGCGTTTTTGAGGATTGCGCGGGCAATCGTGATGCGCTGGCGTTCGCCTCCAGAGAGTCTGTTGCCGGCGTCGCCTGCTTTTGTATTGTAGCCGTGTTCAAGAGCACTGATGAACTCGTGGCAACCCGCGGCTTTTGCGGCTTCGTAAACTTCTTCGTCGCTTGCTTCAGGGCGGCCCATGCGGATGTTGTCCATGATGGACACGTTGAACAAGTAGTTGTCTTGCGCCACGTAGCTGATTTTTTGCATTTGCTGCTTGAATGGAATCTTTTTCAAACTGACTCCACCGAGTAATATATCGCCTTCACCCACATCCCAGAACCCAGCCATCAATTTGGCGATGGTGGATTTGCCGCTGCCTGAATGCCCGACAATTGCGGTGACGCCTTTTTCTGCCGTCTTGAACGATATCTTGTTCAAAACGTTCTTTTCTTTATAGCCAAAAGTTACGTCCTTGAATTCGAAAGAAGAGCCGTTGAACTTTACGTTTTCATTCGGACGAATTTGATCTTTTTCGTTTAAAAAGTCATTCACTTGCGTAAATGACTGGAATACAGAGGCGAACATTTCGGCATAATTCATGGATGCCAGAATCGGCCCAGAAATGCCCATGCTGAGAACCGCACAAGTGAGGAATGTGGCAAATTCAATCTTTCCGTTCATGAACAAGTAAGTACCGAGCGGAAGCGTCACAAGTAATGTCGAAGAAAGTGTGTTGAGGCCTGCAGCCGAGAAAAACCAGCAACTGCGCCACCATTCAAGAGTTGTATCGCGGTAGTATTTGCAAGCGTTTGTGAACTTTCCGAAAGAAGATGCACTTTGGTTGAATGCTTTGATGACTTCGATGCCGTTCACGTATTCCACAATGGAATCATTCATGTCTGCATTTGCCTTGAAAAACCTTGCGGATTTTTCCTTGTAACCGATTAATTGCCCCATGGTGACCAGAAATCCAAGAGGGATCGTCGCTACAGCGCCAAGTGCCATGCGCCAATCCATCACAAATAAAACAACGATTATCGTTAAAGGGGTCACGATGTTTGCCGTCATTTCTGGCACCATGTGCGCAAAAGGCTTTTCGATGCGTTCAACGGTATCGACGACTAGCATTTTGTACGAACCTGAGGCTTTATCTAGCATTACGCCCATGGGAATGTGTTCCATTTTTTTGGTGATTGCTGTACGCAATGTTTTTAAAATGGAAAAAGCCGCTTCGTGCGAAGTCATTGTTGAAATTGTCGAAAAATATGCTTTTAAGGCAAAGGCTGCAATTGCTGTTAATCCATAAATGAGAATGTCGTTTAGCGTTACTATTTTATTATAAAAAACAGAAAGCAATTTTGCTGCGCAAAAATAAGGAACAATTCCGCAAAAAACGCCAATGATTGCTAAAAAAGAGGCTTTGGCGAGTTTTGTTTTTTGATTCCCTGCGTACATCCAAAGTAATTTGAATGAATTTTTTTGAGTGTTGTCTGTAACCATGGCTGTGAAATTCCTGAAAAAGATAGTTTAGGCTAACAAAATTTAGAACAAAGAACTTTTTTTTGAAGATTTTTTTTTGATTTAAGACGGATTGGATTTTTGCAAAACTTTTTGGATTGTTAGCGAATTTTGCTCAGAATCGCCATTTCTGTTAAAAATGTTACCCTAGTCTAATTGGAGCTTTTTAAAACCGTTTAGAGTAGAAAACGAAGATTGTTTGGAGTTATTTTTTTACGCCCATCAGTGTGGTTCAGATGACTCAGAAACGAATTTATTCAGCTTTATCTTTCAATAAAGCCTTTTATGTGGGGCTTGCAGTTGCAATCCTTATCCATATAGCCACGCTTTTAAACCCGTATTTCAAGAAAGAAGAAATATCGACACAACGCCCAGATACTCCCGTGATGCATGCGGAAAAGGTTTATATAGCGCCCCCTCCGCCTCCAGAAGTGCCCCAGGTCGAAAAAAAGATCGTTCGCGCTAAAATTATCCCCAAAGTGGTCGAAAAACCGGTTGAAGAACAGCCCCCTGAACCAGAACCGATACCGGAAACGCCTGTAGAAACGGCTCCCGTAGCTGTCGCAGCTCCCGTGGTCGAAGCGCCGCCTCCACCTGCGCCGCCTGTGGTCAAGGAACCGCCAAAACCTTCGGCAGATTCTGTAAAAATGGTAACCCGTACTTACTTGCGCTCGCTCAAAAAGCAACTGGAGCAAATCAAGGATTATCCTGCGACGGCAAAGCGCTTAAAGCAGGAAGGTACAGTACGTGTGCGCTTTACCATCCTTGCGGATGGCAAGATTGAACAGATTGAAGTCTCGGAATCGAGTCGCTATTCGTCGCTAGATAATAGCGCCTTGGAAGCCGTTGCCAACATGGGCAAATTTCAACCTATTCCAAAACTTTTAGAAAAAGAACGCTGGCGGATTGAAATCCCGATCCAGTACAAACTTAATGCAGGGAGATCGTAATGAATTTCATTCTCGACTTTGTCAAACAGGGCGGTTCTATCGGCTACATCCTGGTTGCTCTGAACTTTATCGGTTACGCCATCATTATCTGGAAAGTGATTTCGCTAATTGTATTTAATAAAACGGTTCAGCCGCGCTTGACAGACAAAGTTATTCATCGCGTGGTGACTTGCAATACCGACCACCACATCATTACGGAAAGCATCCGCACTGAAATCGGCCTTGCGTTCTCGCCGCTCACAAAGGGCCTTACGACAGTCGAAAATATTGCATCTATTTCTCCAATGCTTGGCCTCCTCGGTACGGTGGTGGGCATTTTCAACGCTTTCACGGTGATAGCGGCCTCGGGCCTTGATGATCCATCCGCTTTTGCGACGGGCATTAAGTTTGCTCTCGTGACAACGGTCCTTGGGCTTGTGGTCGCTATCCCGCATGTGCTTGCCTTCAATTATCTGAACGCCCGAATGGAGCAGGAACAGGACGAAGTTGAAAATCAGGTGCTCTTGCATTTGGGCAAGACTTTGCAGGAACGCGATGCCAGAAGAACGGAGTCTCGCAATGGCTAAAAGACGTCGTCGCATATCGCTGGACATGACGCCGTTAATTGACTGCGTGTTCTTGCTGCTCGTCTTTTTCTTAGTGACGTCTGTCTTTAAGCAAGATAAGTCCGTTCTTAAATTGCTCTTGCCTGAGACTTCGAGCGAGGTCAAGCAGGAAGTTTCTGAAGGATTTTTTATTGAACTTTCCGAAACGGAAATGGCGGTTAACGGAGAAATCGTCACCATAGAAATTTTGAAGAACAAGAGTGCCGGCGTGCAGAATAAAAAAGCGCCGGTCGCCTTGAAAATCGACAAGAAGACTCCTTACGAAAAAGTCGCAGAAGTCTTGGATGTTCTCCAGATGGAAAAGATTTACAACATACAATTCGTCAATGAATTAAAAAAGGAGTGAATATGTCACGGATTCGAATAAATATCGAAAAGGTGAATGAAAAATTTGAAAACTTCGCAAGGTTCCTGATATCACACAGGGCCTTGCTTCTCGTTTCGTTTATCGCCTTGCTTGCGATTTCAATCGTGGGCATGAAAAAGATTTACGTCGAAGCTTCATGGGATAGCTACTTTATCGAAGGTGACCCGATGCTTGTCGAAACGGACAAGTTCAAGGAAACGTTCGGCAATGACTATTTTGTGGGAGTGATGGTGGAAAGCGACCATTCCATCATTAGCCCTGACAATTTGAAGCTTTTGCGCGAACTTTCCAACGAGTTGCGCGATAGTCTCTCGTATTCTGACGGTAAGGCGACATCCATTGTCGATTTGGAATACATGCTCGGCACGGACGAAGGCATGGAAATCGTGCAGATTGTGCCGGAAGAAATCCCGACAGATGAAGTGGGCCTTGCTGAAATTGAAAAGCGCCTCGCCGCAAAGCCGGAACTTGCAAAAAAACTTATTTCTAAAGATCGCAAACAGGCTTTCATCAACGTCAAACTTCGCCCGTTCCCGGAAGATTCCGTGTGGAAAGCCGAAGGCGAAGCGAAGGGCGTAAAGGCCGAAGCGCCTGACATGAAGACGGGCCGCGAAACTTCTGAAATTATCGCCAAGGAAAAGTATGCTCCGCTGCATCCTCTTGCCACAGGTATGCCTTACTTGAGCCACCAAAAACTCAAGTATATTGGCGAAGAAATGAGCCGTATTTTCCTCATTACGATTCTCTGCTCCATCATCGTGATGTTCCTTGTGACCCGTTCCCTCCGCGGAATCGTTTCTCCGTTGATTACCACATTTGGCGGCGTCATCATGACATTTGGCTTGGTGGGTTATCTCGGTCTTTACATGGATGCGACCAACATCATGGTGCCTGTCATCTTGGCATTTGCGGTCTCCATTGCGTATAACATTCATATCCATTCTTTCTTCCGTAAGAATATGATGCTCACGGGCAAGCGCAAGGAATCTGTGCTTTATGCCATGAAAGAAACCGGCTGGTCAGTGCTGTTCTCGGGCCTCACGACGATTGTGGCACTCCTCTCGTTCCTGTCGGTGATGCTTAAGCCTATCCGCTCCGTGGGCATTCTTTCTTCTATCGCTGTGGGCTTCATTCTTCTCGTGGCGCTTACGATTTCGCCGATTCTATTGAGCTTTGGCAAGGACAAGGAACCGAATGCCAAGGTACTCAAAAAGGGCGATACACGTATGGGCCTTATCCTCAATTCTCTTGGCCAGTTTGTTCTCGGTCACGGAAAGCCGATTGCAATCGTGTTTGCTGTGATTACGGCGATTTCGATTTATGGTGTCACCAAGATGGAACCCGCTTTTGACGTGGAACGCACGATGGGTCGCAAGGTAGAATATGTGAACAAGATGCTTTACGTTGCCGAATCTGAAATCGGTAGCTTCTACTCTTACGACTTGGTGATTGACTTTGGTACAAACGACAAAGCCAAGGAAGTCGAAAATCTCAAGAAGCTTGAACAATTGCAGGATCACGCGCAAAAGTACCCGCTGACAAAGCGCTCCACTTCCATTCTCGATATTTTGAAGGACTTGGATCGCACATTGAATGAAAACCGCCAAGAAATGTACGCTATCCCGGAAACGGAAGAACAGGTGGCGCAGCTCTTGCTCTTGTACGAGAATGCCGGTGGTTCCGAAGCGAGCTACTGGATGGATTACGATTACAAGAAGCTCCGCTTGATGGTCGAAATTTCGAGCTACAACTCCAACGAACTCCAGAAGGAAATCGAGGATTTGCAGAATTACGCTCGTGAACTTTACCCGAATGCAAAGGTAACGGCTGTGGGTAACTTGCCGCAGTTTACCGCCATGCAACAGTACTTGGAAGTAGGCCAGATGACGTCTTTCCTCATTTCTGTGGTGATTGTGGCGGTGCTCTTGATGATTGTCTTTGGCAGTGTCCGCACGGGTCTTATCGGCATGATTCCGAACATTGCTCCGGGTATTTTCGTGGGCGGCTATCTCGGCTTCAGCAATATCCCGCTCGACATGATGACGGCTACGCTTATCCCGATGATTATCGGCCTTTCCGTCGATGACACGATTCACTTCATCAATCACGGCCATGTGGAATTTGACCGTTGCAAGGACTACAAGGATTCCATTCTCAAGGTGTTCCGCGCCGCAGGGCCTGCTCTTGTGATGACGACGATTATCATGGTGGCGACATTTGCGGGCTTTACCACCTCGGCTGCAACGCAGATGTTCAACTTTGGCTTTGTGGTGTTCGTGGGCCTTGTTTCGGCATTGCTTGCCGACCTGTTTGTGACACCGCTTTTAATCAAGAAATTCCATATCTTCGGAAAAGAAACTGTTAGTGGAAAGGAGAATTAAAAATGAAAAAGAATTTCGTTGCAACTCTGTTGCTTTCGGCAACATTCCTGTTTGCTGCCGAACAAAATGCCCGTGACATCATGGTGAAAGTCAAGAACCGCCCGGATGGCGACACGCGTTCATCCTCGATGGAAATGAAACTCGTGAACAAGAGTGGTAACACTCGCGTCCGCAAGATTACTTCGTATGCGATGGACGTGGGCGAGGATACGAAAACCATCATGTTCTTCCAGTACCCCAACGATGTGAAGGGTACGGGATTCTTGACCGTGAATTATGACGATGTCAATAAGGAAGACGACAAGTGGCTTTACTTGCCTGCCTTGAAAAAGACCCGTCGTATCAGTGGAAAGAGCTCCAAGACCGATTACTTCATGGGTTCCGACTTCACTTACGATGATATCGGCAAACGCAATGTCGATGAAGATACGCACAAACTCTTGCGCGAAGAATCTGCAGACGGTTTTGATTACTACGTTGTCGAATCTACACCCAAGAAGGATGGCGAAATTTTCTCCAAGAAGCTCGTCTGGATCCGCAAGGATTGCGATGTCGTCACCAAGGTCGAGTTCTATGACAAGCTCGGCAAACTCCATCGTCAAATGATTTCCTCTGACATCAAGAAGGTGGATGGATTCTGGACGGTCGGCAAGATGGAAATGAAGAATGTGCAAACTGGACACTCTACGGAGCTTCTTTTCCTCGATCCGAAATTCAATATTCAGCTTGATTCCAAGATCTTTACGGTCAATAAACTCGAACGAGGATTGTAGGCAGTAAGTCAAATAATTGCTGCTTCTTGTCATGCCCGCCTTGAGCTCTTTGACTACTTGCAGCTTTGCTGCTTAGTAGTCATGATCCGCGTATGGGGAGGGCATCTCCTTGATTATGAATAATGGCTTTTTTTAGTGGAATGGAGATTCCCGCTGGAGTTTATCCCGGACTCCGTTCCGGGGCGGGAATGACAAATAGCCTGTCGCATCACAATCTTTAACGTCGTTGCACAGGGTGCATGAACCTGCGATTGTGATATGCCAGTCTGCAAGCAGCCTGTCGCATCACAATCTTTAACGTCATTGCGAGGAATGAAATGACGAAGCAATCTATGAGAATATTGCCTGCCTTATTGTCCGCGGCATTCGCCTTATCCGCACACGCCCAGGACGAACTTTCGCTGCAGCTGAACGGCTTTGTGGATTCGTATCACGCATTGCAGTTGCAAAGCCCACACAAGATTATGTCCTCTCGGACGCGCCTCCGCCTTGAAATGCGTGCGAATTACGGCGAGGCTTCGCTTTTCTCGAGCGTAAATCTTGCGTACAACAGCCTCATCAAGGAGCAATCGGGAGTGTTTCTTCGCGAAGCGTATTTCGACTACGCCGGCAAATACCTTGAAGTCAAGGCGGGCCGTCAAATCGTCACTTGGGGCGTTGCCGATGGGCTGCGCATTACGGACTTGATTTCGCCTATGGACTATACCGAATTCATGGCGAACGATTACGACGACATTCGAGTGCCCGTGAATGCAATCAACCTCAAGTATCCTGGCGAAAGTTTCTCCGCCGAGTTTGTCTTTGTGCCGGTTCCGGAGTATTTCGTAATTCCGACAAGCGATGATAATCCATGGCAAATGACAGCGCCGAATGGCATGCAAATGGATTTGAGTGGCAAGCCAGCAAAACACATCAAGAACAGCGAATATGGTGGCCGCTTGCGTTTCTTCCTCGAAAACCTCGATTTTTCGCTTACGGCGCTTCGCACTTTCAACAAGTCGCCCGTGACGATTGCAAGTTACAATCCAGAAACGAAATCTGCCGTGATTAATGGCATTTACGAGCCGATGAACGTTGTCGGCGGCGATGTTTCGATTCCGGCGGGTGAACTTGTGATTCGAGGCGAAGTGGCGGTGTATTTCGGCGAACCCATAGCCTTGAAAAATTCGCTCGATTACAAGTTGCGAAAGACATTCAATGGCTTGCTAGGGCTTGACTGGTATGCTGGCGATAACTGGACATTCATGTTCCAGTACATGCATAAAATTATTATGGATTATCGTGATGTGCTGGGAACGGAGCAAAATACCTCCATGATTACGGCGCGAATCTCCAAGGAACTCTTGAACAATACGCTCAAGCTTTCTGTTTATGGAATGTTCGATGTGGATAATGTCGGTTTTTATGTGCGTCCTGCGGCTGATTACTTGCTGAATGACCAAATTACGCTTTCTTTAGGTTCTGACTTGCTTGGCGGACGCCGGGGAATTTTCAAAACTTACAATAAAAATAAGCAGATATGGGTAAAAGGTAAGTTTTTCTTTTGATAAACCCTCTTGCCGAATTTTTTGAAATTGCTTATATTTAGCTTTGTCTAATATTTTTAGACTTGACTAATATGTTTAGTCTAGTCTAAAATCATGAATTGGTATAGTGTTATGATAAAGCCCATTACAGATAAAAATCTGATTCAAATTCAGATGACTGATTTCTTTTCCCATTACATGTTGCAAAATAAGACTGGGACTGGGCACCTTTTGATGTATAATGTTCTGCCGGGACTTCAAGTTTTTTACAGCAATTTTCACCTCAAGGAATTTTCCTTCAACTTTGAAAATCAAGGGAAAAGTTTAATTGTTTTGCATTGTCATAACGGCAGCGCGGAATGGCTGAATTCGGAGTCCTTGCCGAAGTCCATGGAAGAAAACGGTCTGCTTCTGCTGGACTCTATGCCTGCAAGCAAGACGTTCCAATTCCCGTTGCATTGTTATCATGGAATTGCGGTCGTTTTCTCGATGGAACATTGCTTGTCGGAACTCATGAACATGTTCAAAGCGGTCGGTGTGGATTTTGCAGCCCTCATACAGAAAATCCAGCCGCTCACGCTCCCGTTGAAACTCCCGTCAAGCGAACACGTTAGCCATATTTTCACGGAACTTTACAGGTTGCCGAAAAACATCCGCTTGCCATATTTCAAGATTAAAGTCTTGGAACTGATTCTATTTTTGAGTCGCCTTGACTCCGAAGCCAAGTATGAAACGGCGGCGAAAATCCCGAGTGCCTATAAAGCGAAAATGGAACTGCTTCGTGAAATCCTCCGCGAAAATGTCGAAGAGCATTTGACGCTTGAAGAACTCTCCAAGCAAATCGAAATGAGCCCGACGCAGATGAAAAAGTATTTCAAGCTCGCGTACGGCGATTCCATTTATTCGTACCTCAAGACGTACCGCATGAAAAAGGCCGTACAGTTTTTGATGGAGGGCAAATTCAATGTCGCCGAAGTCGCAAGCCGTGTAGGTTATACAAACTCCAGCAAGTTCGCGCAGGCGTTTAAGGAATATACAGGGAGTTCGCCTAAGGAATACCGCAACAAAGCATAAGCTACTAATAAAGGTTATAATTTACTATCTTTCCCGTTAGAGGTTTTATTATGAAAGTTTTAGTAACGGGTGTCGGTGGCCAGCTCGGTCACGATGTGATGAATGAACTTGCAAAGCGCGGCTACGAGGGCGTCGGTAGCGATATCGCTCCGGCTTATTCGGGCGTTGCCGATGGAAGCGCTGTTACAACGATGCCGTACGTGCCGATGGACATCACGAACGCTGCCGCGGTGGCCGAAACCATCAAGAGCGTGAAACCGGACGTGATTGTGCACTGCGCCGCCTGGACCGCCGTTGACCTTGCCGAAGACGAAGACAAGAAGGCAAAAGTCTTTGCGATTAACGCCGAAGGCACGGAAAACATCGCCCGCGTCGCTAAAGAAATCGATGCGAAAATGGTCTATATCAGTACGGACTACGTCTTTGACGGCCAGGGCACCTCGCCGTGGAAGCCTGACTGCAAGGATTACAAGCCACTCAACGTTTATGGCGAATCCAAGCTCAAGGGTGAACTCGCCGTGAGCGGCACCCTCGAAAAATATTTCATTGTTCGTATCGCTTGGGTGTTCGGACTCAACGGCAAGAACTTCATCAAGACGATGCTAAACGTGGGACAGTCCCACGATACCGTCCGCGTTGTCTATGACCAGATTGGTACGCCGACATACACGCTGGACTTGAGCCGCCTCCTCGTCGATATGATTGAAACGGACAAGTACGGCTACTATCACGCCACGAACGAAGGCGGATTCATCAGCTGGTACGATTTTACGAAGGAAATCTATAAGCAGGCCGGGCTCCCGACAAAGGTTTTGCCGGTGACCACCGCGGAATATGGACTTTCCAAGGCCGCACGCCCGTTCAATAGCCGCCTCGACAAGAGCAAGCTCGTGGAAGCCGGATTCAAGCCGCTCCCCACATGGCAAGACGCCCTTGGCCGTTACCTCAAGGAAATCGGCGTGCTTGCTTAGAGCTGTATCAGGCTAAAAATTCCTATAACACTGTCACCCCGGCCCAAAGTGCCGGGGTCAGTTGTACACGGAACAAGTCCGGGATGACAGTCGGACACCATCATTGGAATAAATTTTTCTAAACAACATCTTGTATTTTGACTTTATGTTTTATGATAAAATAGTATTTGATTTACAAAATTGCGATAAATTTGTATATTTTATATATGTTTTTTATTCAACAAAAGAAACAATATGAAAAAAGATAAAGTCATCCAAAATCTGCGTTCAATACGCGTGGTATTAACACTAGTATTTGCCTTCTTTATTGCATCAACTGCATGGGCGGATTCCTGGCCGGAATACATCACCGATTTAAAAGTTATTGGTGGATCAGAGAGTGATGTGAATAATCTCACCAGCTCACTTCGGTCTAAAGGCTGGACTCGCATTGAACAGGATTTGAACAAGGGTGCCGGAGGCGACTACGTTTACCTGTTCTACAAGAAAGGCAGCCGGAATGATCCCAATGGCGGATATATTACTGATTTGACCATCCGGACTTCAAATGTTAATAACTTTAAAGAGAACGGTCGTACATATTCTCGTGTCGCTCATGACGGTAACGATCATTTTAAAAAATATGGAGGCAACCTGAACAGCGGTACGAAAGAGAGCAGCACTAATATGTGGATTTATTACACCAAGGCAAATTTTTCAGACAAGCGTGTTGTTGATCGCATTTGGTTTACTAGCGGTGACAAATACGAAAACAGTGGCGCCAGTGGAGCCGTCGATGGAATAGACCTGAACGAGGGTGCCGGTGGCAAATACATCTATATGCACTTTTCTACAACGACCAAGACAAACCGTCCAAAAACTGATCCGACAATGGTTTCTGGATTGGTATATACAGGCAAGACGCAACAACTTATCGCTACTGGGGCATCCCTTTTCGAAGGGACGAAGATGAGGTATGATAGATCGGGCTACATCTCCTCTATCAGCCCTAATTATAGAGATATTGATGCTAAAAATGCAGGCACGTATGATGTAATTTATTATCTTGAAGCGTCTGATTACGCCGCCAAGTCCGAAGAACACACGCAAAAAGTCACTATCGCGAAATCGAACAACAGAGGCGTTTCTGTGAACATTGCGTCGTCGTATGTTGAAGGAGAGACGCTTTCACCATACACTAGCGGCACGAACTTGAGTACGGGTTCCATAACCTATCAATACTCTGAATCTGAAAATGGGACTTATACTTCGACAAAGCCCACAAAACCGGGCTCTCATTGGGTGAAGGCATTTATTGCAGAAGATATAAACTGCAATAAATATACGACACCTGCCAAGCAGTTCAAAATAATCCCTTCGGTGGCTTACGCGACAATTGGAGCCATTCCCGCCCAAACTTACACGGGTTCTGCTATTTGCCCTGTGCCAAGCGTCAATTATAAAGGCACGGAACTTAAAGCAGGGGTGGATTACACGGTCAGTTGCCCCTACAACGTGTACCCTGGAACGGGTTCTATAACAATCACCGGCATGGGCACTTACGCTGGCTCAACGACTAGACAGTTTACAATTTCTCAGAAACCAGTGAATGGCTTTGATCTTG
>CAMKLO010000031.1 GCA_946413655.1 uncultured Fibrobacter sp.
CCGATGTTTGTCGTTCCGCTACCATAAGTATAGCCACCGCCGATGCCGGCTCCATAAGTTCCACCCGTAGCGGTAACCGTACCACCGTTGATGGTGATGTTCCCGACAGTTGTCGTTCCTTCATGACTATCGCCACCGCCGATGCCGGCTCCATCAGTTCCACCCGTAGCGGTAACCGTACCGCCATTGATGGTAATATCACCGACAGTTGTCGTTCCGCTACCATAAGTAAAGCCACCGCCGATGCCGGCTCCATCAGGTCCACCCGTAGCGGTAACCGTACCGCCATTGATGGTAATATCACCGACAGTTGTCGTTCCGCTACCATCAGTATAGCCACCGCCGATGCCGGCTGCAAAAGACCCTCCAAATACATCGAGCTTTCCATTTCCTTCAATAACTAGCGTATAGTCCTTAGGCACATAGATACCGGGGTAATCTCTATAGAATGCCTTCACGTAGTTTACACTCCCCTCCGCAAGCACAATTTTGCAGTCGCCCTCGCAGGTGAGCCCCGCCCAGCTGTAATTTTTATTATCGACGCCATTTATGACCGCGTTACTGAGCGTCACTGTGGCGCCGTTTGCAATCGAAATCTTGTAGTTGCCACCAAGAGTACCCGTCAATATTTTACCGTCCGTTGCGACATAATCACCCGTTAACGCAGCGAGATCGACCACATCCGTCGCAAAATGCATGTAGATGTAGTCACTGGTGTAGCCAACCCCTTCGTTCAAGTCAAGCGCCCCGGAGCCGTCGCTACCGACTGCGGCCCCGTCCTTGCCAAGGGTCGTGTAGCCGTTCTTGGTCTTGTTATCTTCGCCAGTGGTAAAGGCGATATCGTCAACAACGCGATTGTCGGAGAATTTTTCCCTGGTGAAGTACAGCCTCATGTTTGTGCTGCTTGATCTTGTACCACTGTTTAAGTTTCCGCCGTGAGCCTCAAAATGCTCGCTACCGAAATTGGGTGCCCGGTAATACGTGCGACCGTTAAACTCGTATGTATCGGGATAGTCGTCCGTCTTGATGATGAAATCGGTTATGAATCCGTTGCCGTCTTCGCTTAACGGCGACTTCTTATAGGCCAGGTAAACATAGTCCGTTCCCGAACCGGCTCCGTCATTCAAGTCTTGGTCAATAACAACCCACCCCTGTGAAGCATATCGCTCTTTCAGGGCGTTGACATCATCTTTCTCGCCGCCGAAAACCACGACATCGCTGATGTATTTAAGAGCGCCGGCCAACACGGACTGAACCGTAGAAATATGCATGTAGATGTATTTGCTGTCGGAACCGGCCCCTTCGTTCAAGTCAAGAGCCCCGGAGCCGTCGGAGCCGACAACGGCCCCGTTCCTGCCGAGGGTCGTGTAGCCGTCCTTGGTCTTTGTTTCGTTGTTGTCGGCAACGGTAAAGGCGATTTTGCTAACGGCGCGCTTATCGGAAAATTCCTCCTTCGTGTAGTACAGCCTCATATTCGTGCTGCTCGACACGGTCGTTGCACTGTTCAGGTTTCCGCCGTATGACTTGAAATATTCGCTGCCGTCATGGGGAGCCCGGTAGTATGTCCGACCGTTAAAGATGTAGGAGTCCGGGTGTTCGCCCGTCTTGATGATGATATCGGTGATGACGTTGGAGGAATAGCTGCTCGACTTCTTGTAGAGAACGTGAACGTAGTCACCCCCGGCCCCGTCATTCAGGTCGTCGTCGATGAAGATCCACCCTTTTTGTTCATACTCTAACTTCATTTCGCTGACGGTGGACTTGTCGCCGCCAAGAACCATGACATCGGTGATGTAATCGGTCGCCCACGATGAAGCCGCAGCGAACAGTGTAAGGATAAGCGCGAGCCCAATGCGGACGGAACGCAACTGGTGGATTAGTCGGTCGGTGGACATTTTATTACCTCTCCCATTTATAAGGCTTTGTTGGCCTAACCCCGTAACATACAAAAAAGTTACTAAAAACTAACGCGAAAGTCAATGAATTTATCACGAACCTGTACAAAATAAAGTATTTTGGGGGGTAAAAGGTGACCCTAATGGTATGAAAAGGTGACCCCGCAACGGTGTGCGGGGTGACAATGTACATGCAAAACCAACTAAAGTAACAAGCAAAAAAAAATTCAGATTGACTAGCCACATGAACAAAAAGTTCAAATTCGAACGATCAAAGCCCATACCCCAAAGCACCCGTAAGGGGGCGACCCCATAGCCCAAAGAGACCCATCGACGAAACTCAGGGTAAACTCCGAGCCGACCCCACAGCCCAGCAATTACTTCTTCGCCGCAATGAGCACTACAGAGCCGAGAATCAAGGCAATCCCCGCCATGATGCGCGTGGTTAGCGTTTCGCCAAAGACCATCACGCCAATCGTCACGGCGGTCACGGGCTCCAAAGCGCCAAGAATCGCCGTCGGCGTAGAACCCACGATGCGCACCGCCTTCACCATGAAAATGAGCGAGAGCACCGTCGGCACAAGGCCCAGCATAAAGCCCCAGCCCCACGAACTTGCCTGCGTAAAAAGCGGCGGGAGGCCAGCGCCAAGCATCACGGAATAAAGCAGCAAAAACACGAGGCAGAAGCAAATGGCGTAAAAAGTCATTTTCACGGAGCCCATCTGCAAGTTGATGCGGTTTGCCATCACCATGTAAATGGCATAGCTTATAGACGACAAGAACACCAGCAGGCACCCCACCGTGCTTAGCGTCGAGCCATCGCCACCGCGATACAAGAGCGCAATGCCCGCCATCGAAATCGCAATCGAAAGGATGGTCCAAACCTTGATTCTTTCCTTGAAGAAAATCGCCATGAGCACCGAGACTTCGAGCGGATACAGGAACAGAAGCGTGGAGGCCAGGCCTGCATCCATGTACTTGAACGAAGCGTAATACGTGAGGGAACTTGCGGCAAACAAGAAACCAAACGCGACAAGTGCACGAAACTCACGGAACGAGATTTTGAAGTGCGAACCCTTGGAAAGCATGACGACCATGAGCAACAGCGCTGCCGTCAAAAATCGGTAAAAGAGAACGGTCTCCGGCGAATGGCCCTGTGCATACAAGTGGAGCGCCCCCAGCGGATTTGTGCCGTAGCACATTGCAGAAAGAGCTGCAAAAATAAAACCTAAGCCTGTTTTTTTCACGCGCGAAAATATAGGAAATGTCGGATAAAAGGGAACAAATTCAGCACACCGATGTGTAGCGATTTAGCACTCCGCTCAAGGTGAAAACCACGACAAAAACGCTCGCATTTGGGGCATGGTCGAGGCGAAGGGGGTTCCGGCTCGGAGGCCGGAATGACAGAGGAAGAAGAGGAGGATACGGCCTTACTACTGCTCGTCGTAGCTTTGCTGCAGCTTGTCATGCCGGACCCCGTTCCGGCATCACCTTTTGGGCTGGAATTAGATTACTTGATCATGCACTACGAGCATCGGCAACATGCGGCGAAGCCTTTAAACATAGTTGGAAGTAGACGGTAGGAAGTAGGAAGTTAATAAAGTATTCAAAAAAGTTTTTAACAGTTCTGTCTACTGTCTACTTCCTACTGCCTACTAAATTAAATCGCAAACTTCGTGGCGTCGGCGAGCTGCACGCTAGCGATGCGGGAAATACCCTTGATTTCCTGTGTCACACCGTAGAGCATGTCGGCTTCGGCCATGGTACGCTTGTTATGTGTCACGACGATGAACAAGGTCTGCTTGCTGAATTCGCGGAGGAGCGCCATGAAGCGGCCCACGTTGGCATCGTCAAGCGGGCCGTCCACTTCGTCCAGCACGCAGTACGGAGACGGTTTTTCCATGTAGATTGCGAACAACAGCGCTGTTGCGGTCAACGCATGTTCACCACCGGAGAGCGCCTTGATGCCGCGCATCTTCTTGCCGGTCGGACGGACGTTGATTTCGATGTCGGCGTCGAGGATGTCCATGGGCTTGCCCATTTCATCGACCTTTTCGACGAGGCTCATCTTCGTTTCGCCATTGAGGAACAGCTTACTGAACACGAACTGGAAGTTCTTCTGGATGCGGGCGAACGTTTCGAGGTAACGCTGGCGTGCGATGTCATCGAGTTTCGTTATCGTGCGGTCGAGCGAGGCGCGGGCGCGGTCTAGGTCGTCGAACTGCTTTTCGACTTCTTCCAGGCGCTTCTTTTCGTCTTCGTAGTCTTCCATCACGTTGATGTTGATCGGGCCCAGTTCCTTGATCTTGCCACGGAGTTCACGGATTTCGCGGTCGGCTTCGGGCTGCGTGTATTCCACGCGTTCCACGTTCTCGGGATTGTCCAACTCGACGGACCATTCGTTCGTGATGCGTTCGCAGAGACGGTCGAGATTGTTCTGGAGGGATTCCTGACGGCGGCCGACGTCGTTCAGTTCCTTCATCTTTTCAATCATGTCGTCGCGGAGGCGGTTCACTTCGTCGCGCCATCCTTCAAGGTCGCCACTCACGAGGTCGTAGCGTTCACGGGCCAAATCGCGGTTGTGCTCGAGTTCGCGGAGGGCGTTGTCCTTCACCTGGGCTTCGTCGGCAAGTTTTTCGCAATCGGCCTCGAACTTTTCAATCGAAACGGTATTCTTCTCGATTTCTTCGCGGCGGTTGCGGATCGTGTTGTCCAAGAAGTCCATCTGGTCGGCAATGGCGACAAGGCGGTTCTCGTTCTGCTTCAGGCGAGATGTCTTGTCCTGCGCACTGCGTTCGAGTTCGCGGACGTCTTCTTCCTTTTCGCGAAGCATCGTCTCGTTTTCGCCCAACTGGTCCGAAATCGTCTGGTAGCGTTCTTCGACCTTCTCGACTTCGGTTTCGGCTTCGGCAAGTTCGGCATCGCTGTTCTTGGACTGCGCTGCCGCATCAATCCGATTCTGGGCGTTCGTCATTTCGCCATTAAGCTGGTTCAAGCGACGGGTGCAAGTTTCGACCGTATTCGTATGGATTCGGATGGAGGCGTCGCCACCGCGCAGGGAATCGCGCTTTTCGCGGATTTCATCGACCAAAGACGAGAGCATCTGCGCATCTTCTTCGGTCAGTTCACGCAAACGGTCCACGTTCTCTTCGCCGGCAGAAATGTCGCCAAGCACCTTTTCCAAAAGCGCTTCGGCATCGGCAATTTCGTTCTTGCGGGAGAGCGCGCCCGACGTGGAAACGCCAAACGACACAAGGCCGCTTGTACGCACAATCGTATCGGCAGTGACAAAATTCAAGTTTTCGCCACGGTATTCCTTCGCCAAATTGAGTGCGGTCTGCAAAGAGTCCACAACAAAATAGCGAGAGAGAATACCCGAAAGCCACGGAGAAACTTCGTCATCCGTCTTCACAAAATCTTTAAGCGAACCGACAACGCCCGGATTGTTCACCGGCTTGTCGTAAGCAGGGGCTGCACTCGAAACAAGCGACATGAGCACCTTGCCCACATTTTCGCTCTTGAGCGCATCTACAATTTCGTTCACGGCACTGTCGCCATTCACGACAACAGAATCAAGAATTTCACCGAGAGCGGCTTCGACGCTGGATGCATATTCCGGAGTCGCCTCGATGCGTTCAGAAACAAGACCGCCAATGAGGTTCGACTTGTTTTCCTTGAGGTAACGGTTTGCATCCGAAGCCTCGTTCATCACGCTCTGGAGCACGTCGATTCGGGACTGCAAGCGGGCTTCTTCGTTCTTTAAGCCCTGCAACTTCTGCTGCGCTTCGGTGAGTTCGGCGCGTTCGGATTCCAGGCGTTCTTCGCGCGTGGCACGCTGTTCTTCGAGATTCTCGATTTCGCGATTCGTGTCTTCGATGCCCGCCTGGATTTCGGCGATGTTCGCTTCGGCATCGGACTTCTGCTTGTCGAGGCCTTCGATTTCGGTCTGCCACTTCGCGATGTTCGACTGGAGCATGTTGACTTCGGCATCCATGCGTTCAAAGCGCCCGCGGAGGGAGTTCACGCGGTTCGTCGCCTGCAAGCGTTCGTTCGAAAGCTCACGGGACTGCGTACGCAAGTCATCGACCTTGTCGCGCATGACCTGGAGCGTTTCGCGTTCGCGTTCCAAAAGCGCATTCAGCTCGTCCATGTCGTTTTCGCTACCGAGAACGGCAATTTCTTCTTCGAGGCGGGCCTTTTCTTCGGAGAGTTCCTGCGACTTCTGTTCGCTGCGTTCGATTTCGCCCTGAGCCTTTTCGTTCGAGGTTTCCAGAGACGAAACGGAATCACGCAAACGGACAATGTTGTTGTTCAAGTCGTTGAGGGCAATCGTCGCGGCCTGCACTTCGCGTTCCAAGTCGCGGTAGGCGTTTTCGTCTTCGCTAATGGCAAGCTTCTTTTCTTCAATCTTCGCCTGGAGTTCGGTCGCCTTCGTCTTGGAAGATTCCACTTCGTGGTTCATGCGCTTGGTCGTCGTGTCAAGCGTTGCGAGGCCTTCCTTGTAATCTTCAAACTTGTCCAAACTGACAGACAAATCGAGTTCGCGGAGACGCGTATTTAACTGTTTGTAGGCGTTGACCTTTTCGGCCTGGGTTTCATAGAGACGGACGGAGCGGCGGACACTGCGCAAGTTGTCTTCGACACGTTCCATGTCCATCTGCACACGTTCGAGCTGGCGGCGCGTTTCCTTGCGCTGTTGCTTGTACTTGCTCACGCCGGCGGCTTCTTCAAAGAGCACGCGACGGTCGTCCGCCTTATCCGAAAGAACCGCCTTAATCATGTCGGCGTTCATCTGCGAATAAGTACTGGATCCAAGGCCCGAGTCAAAGAGCAAGGCGTGAACATCACGCAGGCGGCATTCCTGGTTATTGATGAGGTATTCGCCCGAACCATCGCGGTGCACGCGACGCGTCACAATGACCTCGGAATAATCAGAAGCAAGCGTCCCATCGCTGTTATCAATTACGATGGAAACTTCGGCAAGACTCATGGCGGCGCGTTCTTCGGTACCGCTAAAAATCACGTCTTGCATTTTGCCCATACGCAAAGCGGCTGCTTTCTGTTCACCAAGCACCCAGCGGATGGCGTCCGTAATATTGGACTTGCCACAGCCGTTCGGCCCCACGACAGCCGTAAGACCCTTCGTCGGGAAGTTAATTTCCGTCCTCTGCGCGAAGGATTTAAAACCAAAAATCTTTAACTTAGTTATCTGCACTGGAGCGAAATTTAGTAATTATTAGGTTTTAGACGAAAGACGAAAGACGAAAGACGAAAGAAAAAAGTAAGATGTAGGCGGTAGAAAGTGGTTGGTGGTTAGTAAACAGTGGTTAGGAAATATGAGGTATGTGGTCGCCCGCAAAAGAGGGCTTTGAGGTATGAAATAAAAGCATTAGCCCAAAGCTCAAAGCGAAGCGACCTCAGAGTGCGAAGCACGTGCCCATCGCTGATATTCCTACTTAAACTTAAACACTACATTTCCGTCATCGTCTTGCGAAACAACGAGGTACTGGCTGCCGCCTTCGAAATCCAATTCAAGCTCGGCATAAGTCTGTTCGCCTTCTCCATCGCAACCAGAACCAGCGTCTCTTTGCGTCACCCCTACTTCACTCTGCTTTTTCAAGCCCCGCACCTTAACATCACGAGTATCTGTAATGCATAAAACAGCAATCATCTTTTCATACTTATCCCACTTATCAAACCTTACTCTCACACGGAATTTTCCGACCCAGTCTTCTTCAAAGACACGGCTCTTTTCGCCCGGTTCAATCGTGTCGCGAATCCAAGGGCTAACAGAAGAACCATCATCGGAAACAATATCAAGCCCAAGAATCGTCACATCGGTCTTGTTTTCGACCTGCAAACGAGTCGATGTATCAATAAACAAATGACTCATGCAAGCAGTCAAAGTAAATGTCACCAGACAAAGGAATAAACGCAAGAATTTCATTAGTTACCCCCTTCACTAGAAGTCGTGGCCGCGCCTTCATTTTCGTAGCGGATTCCCTTTGCATGGAGGACCTTGCGCCCTTCGGAATCCCTAGTCGTCGTTCCCATATTCAGTTCAGTACGGGATTTCATGACCTTATTCAAGTCGATACTGTTCTGCGTCGTTTCCATGGGAGCAGGCTTTGCGGCACCACGTCCAAAGAACTTGCCATCGGCAGCGCCAATCTGGAACTTGATTTCGGCAATAAGAGTACCCTTTGCGTGGAACATGTTTTCGTAATCGAATACGGAATTGTAACCGAGACGAATGAAGAGAATGTCAATCGCTCCACCCCAAAGCAAGTCGCTTGCCCCGGCTCGTTCATGACGGCGAACGCAGGACGCCTCAAAACCAATCATACGTGACGGGTCCGGGTAATACTTCAAAGCCGCCGAACGGAATCCGTCGTCTGGGAAATCGAACGTGACATCGGCATAGAGCACTTGTTCATAAAGATTCTGTTCCCAGTTCAAACGAACAAAGTTGTCGTCATCATCGCCCGACTTGCGCCGATAGATAGTGGCATTCAAATTGGGCAAGTATGTTTTGAATCCGCTTCCGGCACCGCCGTACAGAGCACGCGATTCAAGATCTAACGAAAAACGGAGAGTCTGGAATGTACCGCGGTAAAAACTTCCCTGGAAGCTCAAGCTCTTATAACGTGCATGCGCCCAGTAGAATAACAGAGAATCCGATTCATCTTCATAGATACGGTGCGACGCCAGTTCCAAATTCTGGTGCTGCAAGCCCAAGGCGACCGTTGCATCGTATTTCTTATTCGTGTAAGAAAAGCCCCAAGTCAAAGCCGAAGAAATGTGGGCAAACTTGCCGTAATGCGGGAAAAAGAAAAAGTCCTGCGAATCCCATCCCGTGCGGTCAAACCACGTGAGGAACCCGAAATGCGAAATGGAATCGAGCACCCAGCTACCGAAAATGCCATAATGGTGCCTGAACGCATAACCGTTGTGGACTCCGTATTGGCTTTTCAACTGCAACTGCTCGGACGAAGGCGTATAAGTGTAGCCGATATCGATAAAGCCACCTCGCCCACCACGCATCACGAGGCCGATATCGCGAAGTTGACGGTCTCGCATTTGAAGTCCGCCTTGCGTAAGGGCTTCCGCAGGAATCGGGTCCGCAAAAGCAACACCCGCCGCCAGAGCAAGTAAGAGGAATAACTTATTTAAACCTTTTTTCATGGATAATAATATAGTAAACAGGTGTGAGGTGTGGGTTTAGCTTCGTGTTCAAACTCCTGAAGTTCATCATCATCATTATATAGTCCATAAGCATCATGTAAAAGCATCACATTATAGTTCTCAACAGATTCCATTGGTTTAGGGATGGACCAACCAACAACGACTAAAATCGCCACAAAAACAAAGATCTTTTTCATAAACAACTTACCCTAAATTAAAAAACAGCACAAACAAAGTCTAATAAGTAATATATGTATTTTCTAATTTATTTTTAAAAAACGCACCTTCTGATGAAGCAGATGCAAAACAATCTATGTCAGTTTCTACGATTTGACAAACATCTCGCTCTAACAAAAGCATATACCCCTGAAACGCCAGCTTCGCACCAGCAGTCCAAAAAAAATTATTTTCTAACATATTTACAAGTGTATCATTTTTTAACAGAGAAGAACTACGATTTTCCCTATTAAAAGAAAGGCAGTATACATCCCTATCCCAAGTTCTTACATCATCGCACTTCTTAATCCATTCCAAATCTTGATCAAGTCGTTTATATATCAGCGTTCTCGCAATCGTGTCCAAAACCGCATATTGACAAACATTTTCACCCATAGAAAAAGTTTCCCCTAAAGCAATAAAATCACCATCAAACCATTGATGAATCCTCTCAATTTCAAACGTTTGAGAACATCCTTCATTTTTCCGTGAAAGCCTCATCTCATGAGCTTTTTCACCCACCTTCCAAAGGTACAAATCATCACCATTCCATCGCCAAAAAACGGAGTCTGTCATCTGATACCAATGTCTTCCATCATACTTGTTCGTCAATGAATCACTCCAACGAGGCCCATCTTCTTGAACACGGTAGTTGTAAACCATCATACGGTCGTGCCCACACGAAGTCACTGTTGAATAACCACTGTTCCACTTTGTTTCCGTATCTTCATACCACCCCCTGCAATCCGTCACAACAACGAAAGAATCATTAATAAAACCTGCAATCGAAGGTTTACTCCGTTCGTCGTACCATTCAAACGTCACATCCGAACACCCCCACATGCCTACGCATACGAGTGCAGCCATCGCAACAACTTGTAGCCTAACAATTCCACCCTTCATAAAATCCATCCATTGCCGTTTTCTAATCAACAAGAATCAATTATCCAAAATAAATATAAATAACAATTTGAACAAAAAAATCCGACTCTACCAAAGCCGGATTTTTACATAATCAAATTTACTTAACGCAAAACTATCTAGCAGTTGGTTTTGCTTGTTTATTTCGCAACTCTAAAACCTTTTCTTTAGAAAGATGCGAGTACTTGACAATTTTTTCAATAGGCTCGTTATCAGCTAGCATATCAAGAGCTACAGCAGAACGTTCATCTGCAGCACCTTCTTCGCGGCCTTCTTTACGGCCTTCTGCACGACCTTCTGCACGACCTTCTGCATGACCTTCTGCACGACCTTCAACAAGGCCTTCTGCACGACCTTCAACAAGGCCTTCATCATGACCTTTCGCGAAGCCTTCGGCTTTAGCTTTTTCGCTGGCGTTAATGACAAGTCCGATAGCCCAGCTTTCGTAATCTTCCTTCGTCGTCATGTTAGCCTCCTGTGCCGCTAAAAGTTCATCAGATGCGTTTTCAACCTTAATGCGTTCGATTGCGTCCTGTATGATGTCACTGCCAAAGTTTGGAAGTTCCTTCCCGTCTTTTGCGTGATTCAGCAGATAGAGCCATTTGTCAATAGAGCTGTTGACTTCTTCGATTGACTTTTTAAAGTTGGGCACGCTAAGAAAAATATACTAAGCCGAGAGTCGCAGCGGCAAGACCTCTTGCCGATATGACCGAGGCGACATATATTGCACTTTAGTGCCAATATACCTATTTTTCTCTGAAATTGGAACAGCTACCTTTTTCTGCTCCGCCATCATTTTCAATGCATGAGTACTGTAAATTCCCCATTCATCGCGAACTTTACCATCTGCGTGAGGCAGGTCAAAATTACAAATCCAAACCGAAATGCATTCGGGAAGTTCATAACGACGGTATTTCTTCTCTTTTTCAGAAAGAGCCTTGAACTCTTTCGAAAGTTCCATATCCTTGCGTCCTTTGATTATATGGAATGCTTTGTAAAGAATTGTCCTGTCGATAAAGAAGTTATTTTCGAGTCTCTGCATCTCGATGTTGAAAAAGCGATTGTTACCTGTCGTTGCGAAAATGTCAAAGACAACCTTCTTTTCGTGCGGTACGCGGAAAACTAGCGCCTTGTCAAAATTAAAACGGAGCGTCTTGATTTTGCCTTCGCCTTCCAAGCCCAAAACTCCATCGAGGAAATCTTTCAGCGCCTCCTCGCTATCGAACAACGCCTTGAATGCAGGGTCATAGGTTGGGTCGAGGTACATCTGTCCCTCGAATTTCTTGCGAATGCTTTCGATGTTGTCCGTTTCCGATTCTTGTCCAGTTTCCCGTTCAAATAGGATTTCCTCATCTGTAGTCATCGTTTGTCTCCATTGCATTTTTTTCGGGGACGCCCCGTAAAGCGAGTAGAAGAAAGCCCTCTACCTTTTATATTAACACGCTTTTTTGGAGATCTTGGTCTAAGAATTTCACGTAAAACTTTCATTTACAAAGTTCTTGGACATTTTTGATGTCCAAGGGCATCATCCATCAAAGTTCGACACTATTCTGATTCCCAAATATGTTACTGGATCCTTCACGCTTTCGCGTTCAGGATGACTGCAATCCTGTTTATGGTCTAATGGCCCAACCACTTCCTACTGTCACTGCAGCAGTACAGCTAAAACTGGAAATACAGGAACGGGTTGTAGCTCTGGGTAAAGAGGGCGAGCGTCGCCAAGATAAACAGCGCAAGTGCCACGAGCGATTTTTTAAAGCTCACCTTGTTGCACCAGTCATAACTGCGAAAACGCCAGAAAGAGAGCAATCCCGCAAGCGCCATGAACAAAACAGTCGTCGGGGTGAAAATTTCCGCCGCAAGTACAGCATCGAACGCACTCACCGGCATAAGCCCAAGCATCGCTTTCCACATGCGCCAGGCTTCGCCAATGTTATCAGCACGGAAAAGCACCCAGCCAAACAGCACAATCACCTGAGTCAGGAGAATCTGCACCACACGCGGAGCCTTGTAATACCAAGCATTCTTGTTGTTCGCACGTTCCGCAATCATAAAGAAAGCGTGATAAAGTCCCCAGCAGATAAACGTCCAGTTCGCCCCATGCCAAACGCCGCTCGCAAACATCACAAGGAACAAATTAAGATACAGGCGGCGAACGCCAACGCGGTTTCCGCCCAACGAAATGTAGAGGTAGTCGCGCAGCCAACTCGTGAGCGAAATATGCCAGCGTTTCCAGAATTCGGTAATGCTCCCCGAACGGTACGGCCCGTTGAAGTTCTGCGGAAAGTGGAAACCAATCATAAGACCAAGGCCAATCGCCATATTGGAATACGCAGAAAAGTCAAAATAAATCTGGAACATGTACGCCAAAGCGCCCCACCAGCTGTTCAGCACGCCGGGAGCGTCCGCCGCAAAGACCCGGTCCGCGATGATGCCCACCTGGTTTGCGAGGAAAATCTTTTCGGCAAAGCCAAAGCAGAAAAACAGGATACCGCGCACGAAGTTTTCGAGCGTATGCGTGCGGGATTCAAGTTCTTCGGCAACGGTATTGTAACGAACAATCGGTCCCGCCACGAGCTGCGGGAAAAGAGCCACGTAACATGCGAATGTCGCAAAATTCTTGACCGGAGGAGCTGTACCGCGCCACACGTCAATGGCATAACTCATGGACTGGAACGAATAGAACGAAATTCCCACCGGCAAAAGCACCGTCATAATAGAGAATGGCTCGCATCCGAGCATTGTCGCAAAATCGTTTACAATCCCCATTCCAAACATGTAATATTTAAAGAACCCAAGCGCACCGAGGTTCACCGCAATCGCAGCGCCAAGCGCAAAATTCCGTTGGAACTTGCTTGCGCCCGGCGCCGAAATAAACCGCCCCGCCACATAGACCACGAGCGTGCAACCGAACATCAGGAACACGAGCCACGGTTCAAGCCAACCGTAAAAGATGTAACTGAAAACAGTGATGAACAAGTTCAACAGCGAATGCTTCGCCCCGAGCTTGAACAGCACGAAATAGCCAACCAAGAACGTCGGCAAGAAATAGAACAAGAAGATTTGAGAGGAAAAAACCATTTTAGACGAGAGACGAAAGACGAGAGACGAGAGTAGGTTGCATTATTAAATAAAAATAGTTTGTGGTTTGGCGACGATAGAAAAACGAGACACGAAATTTCTTATAACCCTGCGCAAAGCGCCATTATTACTCTTTCGTCTCTAGTCTGTAGGGCGAAGCCCGTTCTTTCGTCTAATTACTCATTCACTTCAATTGCCAAGTAGCGCGGACCTTCGTCGTCAAAGTATTCATCTTCGACGGCGCCGTCCCAGTTGCCTTCGAGCGGGATGAGCTTGAGCGTGTGCTTGGCCTTCGCCTTGAATTCGCCCACATTGCCCTTCGCCTTGTCGGCCATCTTGTCCTTGACTTTGCCGCGCGCAATCAACGGGTTATAGACGCCAACGAGAACTTCTTTGGCGTCGAGCTTGCCCGAAACCACTTTCGAAACTTTGTACTTAAATACATAGACGTAACTGTACAGATCGTTGCTAGGCATTTTTCCCGGAATTTCTGTCAAACGCCCTTCGATGGTGACAGGGTCAGCGGCGAACACAAAGGCGGCCGCAAGAATAAGCGATAGTATAATCTTTTTAATCATAATCGTAAAATAGAAAATTTTGAATTTCACGCCCTCATATAATTTGTTTTTTATCACTATATAAACATATACACTGGATTCAATTGTCATACAGTTCCATGAAGACTATACAATCAAAAAATTTGTGACGGAAATCAAACAGAATGCAAAAACACGTCATTATTTTTGCTCACTGCAATAATTTTCACCAAATTTACGTCTAATTTCACCAATTTTTAATTTATCTAAACTGCAATTTTCCAAAACTTTGCAAAAATTTTTCAATTTTTACACAAAAACAGGTCGTTTCAAAATAAAATTTCATCAAAAATTTAAAATTTTTTCACAAAATCGCAATTTTACCTCTTGCCATCGCGAAAAAATACTCCTATATTTCAATTCATCTAAATTTTCATCTATTCTTTAAAAGACAGGAAAAATTATGGCAAACAAGACCTTAAGTGGTGCCGAAGTGATTATCGAATGCCTCAAGCGTGAAGGCGTCGATACTATTTTCGGCTATCCGGGTGGATCGGCCATTCCGATGTTCGATGCCATCCTCGATTCCAGCATTAAAGTTGTGCTCAGCCGTCATGAACAGGGCGCAACTCACATGGCTGACGGTTATGCCCGCCAGACCGGCAAGGTCGGCGTAGCTCTTGTCACTAGCGGTCCGGGTGCAACGAACACGTTTACTGGTATTTATACGGCCCTCATGGATTCTAGCCCGATTGTCGTGCTCACGGCACAGACGACGACTCCGAACTTGGGCAAGGACGCCTTCCAGGAATGCGACACGAGCGGTATGACTTTTGCAACCGTCAAGCATTCTTACTTGGTCAAGGACACGAACGACCTCCCGCGTGTGATGAAGGAAGCTTTCCACATCGCACGTTCCGGCCGTCCGGGCCCGGTGCTTATCGACTTGCCGAAGGACGTGACTGCAGGCCCCTGCACTGCCCCGTTCACCGACCAGATGGATTTGCCCGGCTACAAGATTCCGACCTACGCTTCCACGGAAAGCGTGGAAAAGGCCGCTGAATACATCAAGAATTCCAAGAAGCCGCTTTTGCTCGTGGGCCACGGCGCCATGATTTCCGGCGCTCACCGCCAGGTGAAGGAACTTGCCGAAAAGCTCGGCGCTCCGGTTTGCTGCACCATGCTCGGCCTCGGCACATTCCCGACTGACCACGAACTTTCGCTCGGCATGCTCGGCATGCACGGCACGGTCTATGCGAACAAGGCCGTACTCGAATGCGACTTGATTCTCTCTATCGGCAGCCGCTGGGACGACCGTATTACGGGTAAGCTTAGCGAATTCTGCAAGAACGCCATCAAGATGCACATCGACATCGACCCTGCCGAAGAAGGCAAGGTGTTGCAGCCGGATGTGTTCATGTGCGGCGACGCCAAGCTCGTCTTGGAACAGCTTCTCCCGATGGTGAACAAGCTCGATACCGCCGACTGGATCAAGACTTGCCAGACCTGGAAGAAGCGTTACCCGCTCACTTATGCGAAGCAGGGCGGTCTCCGTATGCAGCACATCGTTGCAACGGTGAGCGAACTCACGAAAGGCAAGGCCATCGTCACGACGGACGTAGGCCAGCACCAGATGTGGGTGGCTCAGTTCTTCCACATCAACTATCCGCGTCAGCTCCACTCCAGCGGTGGCGCAGGTACGATGGGCTTTGGGTTCCCGGCTGCTATCGGTGCCGCATTCGGCAACGAAACCGGTTGGCCGGTTTGCAGTTTCAGCGGTGACGGTGGTTTCCAGATGACCGAAGCAGAACTTGCAACAGCTGCAATTCACAAGCTCCCCATCAAGATTTTCGTGATGGACAACAAGTACCTCGGCATGGTGCGCCAGTGGCAGGAACTCTTCTACGACCACCGCTATTCCAGCGTCGATATGAAGGGCAACCCCGACTTCGTGAAACTTGCCGAAGCTTACGGCATTCCGGGACTGCGCATCAAGCGCCCGGCCGATGCCGATCGCGTGATCCAGAAGGCTTTGGACTACAATGACGGCCCGATCCTCATCCACTGCGAATGCGAAAAGGAAGACAACGTGTTCCCGATGATTCCGGCAGGTGCACCGCTTACCGCCATGCTTACGGAAGCGCCCAAGACCCAGCTCGAAAAACCCACCGGATCGACGTAATAGGAGGACATAACCATGATTAAAGATATAGCTCATTCTATTAGCTTGTTAGTGGCAAACCGCCCGGGCGTGCTCGTGCGCATCGCACTCGTGTTCTCCCGCCGTGGCTACAACATCGATTCCCTCGTCGTCTCCCCCACGCTCGACCCGAACTTCAGCCGCATGAACATCATCGCTCACGGCAATCCCGAGATCTTGATGCAGATCATCAAGCAGCTCGAAAAGCTCGTGGACGTGGTGCAGGCGAAGGACCATACCGGAACGGATGCCGTCGAGAAGGAACTCGCCCTTATCAAGGTGCGTTGCACTCCCGACCAGCGTACCGAAATCCTGCAGCTGTGCGACCACTTCCACGCCAATACCGTGGATATGACCGCCACCTCCATGATTATCCAGATTACTGGAAACAGCATGAAGGTCGATACGCTCAAGAGCTTGTTGCAGAAGTTCGAAATCGTCGAGTACATCCGCACGGGCAAGGTCATCATGCTCCGCGGCGAAGACAAGACGTAGACGACGATGTCGCCTGTTTCTAGATTATAGTTACTAGGAAAAGTCGCTCGGGTTCTCCGAACGACTTTTTTTTGCAATTAGAAATATTTATTTATATTTAAATCATGCTACAATATCAAAAAATCTTTTTTCTCCTATTTTTTACCATTTCAGCAGTTTCTCATGCTGGTGGTGCCGCCTCCCTTATAGGACAAAAAAGTAAAATGGATGACTACAATTATTCATTTGAAACCAAAATTACTTTTTTAAGCGATTGTTCGCAAAACGCAAATGAACAGGTTTGTGAATGCGTTTTAAACAAGCTACAAAGGAAATATAGTGAGAAGGCCTATCTTAAATTAGATGGAGATTTACAAAAAAACGTCAAGCGCCCTGAATTCGTTCGATTTATTACAACAGCAACAAAAGAATGTGATGAAGAAATCACCATAGATCAAGTACTCGATCAAGTAACAACAATCTCTGAAAAAGAAACTCTACAATTTATTGAAGATTTACAAAAAGAAGAAACTAAAAAAAATTTTATTCCAGAGTGTGCATCGGCTTCACCAGCATACGATAAACCAACTGCATTAAAAGTTTGTGAATGCGCATACAATCATATGGTTGGAGATATACCTCGTTTAAAACAAATGATTATTGAAAAAGGTTACCCAGACACAACTAACAACTGGGGCTATGAATACATGATTGAATGCGCTCCTGAAGAATATACACCACATGTAATAAAATTTTTCATTAATATTTTAAATGAAAATGGAATTCCCAAATCTGTGGCACAATGTATGGCCAATGTTTTAAAAAAAGAGTATTCTTTTAAATCATTCGTCACAGCAGCCTTAGAACAAGGCGTTGCCTACGATTTAATGATAAACACAATATATTCAAAATGCAAAAATCAGGTGTTATTTAATGATTACAGTGACTATGAGTCTTCTAACATCGATAACGGAAATAGCAATCATAATGAATCTAGTAGCTTTAGTAACGGGCTTGTCAGTTTACTAGGGGGTGGTATAGCAACCAAAGCAAAGGGGTCTATAAAAACGCCATCCATGCAAGATATTGATATAAAAGAAGGATCTTCTCGCTCTGCAGCTGACATCATGAAAGTAGTGCGACAAAGGACTCCTGGTTTACGTCATATTTACAACTATTCCTTAAAAAAGAGGCCTGGTTTTCAGGGAAAAGTAACATTAAAGATCGCGATAGCTTCGAACGGAGAGATTATCAAAATCATTATAGAATCATCTACGACTGGCTTTGACGATTTCGATAATGACATAAAAAACGCTGTGAGCAGATGGACTTTTGGTAAAATTTCATCAGGGAAAACGGTAGTTACCATTCCATTTACATTTTCAGAATGATTAATTTGATTATCAAGATCAAAAATAACGTTCGGATAAAACCGAGCGTCTTTTTGTTTACGTGAAAACAACAGTATAAAATAAAACATTACATATTTTTCTTTTTTTTTCGCAAAAACAATGTATTTTATACTGAGTGGATGGGTGAAAGGAGTTCTCTTTTGAATTTCGAAAAGAAAAAAGTCGAGAGGCGCACAAAACTTTCGTCCATCGCCAAAAAAGCAATCGCTACATCGCTTGGAATAGTTACATCGGTAACAATATTCGCTTGCGACGGGGATATGTCAACGGATCCCACATCAGATACAGTACCAAACGGCCCGACAAAAGAAAGCTCCGACAGCCAACAAAATTTTTCTTCTAGCAGCAAATACCTTGACATTCCACAAAGCCATGAAGCCATCAGCAGCGAGGTGCTAGAAGCGCTATCTTCTGCAGCCGAGTCCGCGAACAGTTCCTCCGCAGCCCCCGCCAGTGCTGCAGACTCGTCCGCAAGCAGTTTGGCAAACGCCCCCTCCTCTGTAGTACAACCTCACTCCTCGGCAACGCAAAATTTAAGCAGTTCCTCCGCAGTTCCGTCAAGCCCGTCCTCAAGCTCATTTAAATTTGGAGACACCCTCCCTGGTTACCAAGAATGTCCTCCCCCATTCCCTTCTACCGACCCCTGCAAATGCGTTCCAGACGGAACCACAGTAAAGTATCAAACCGAATTCGGAGTTCAAGTCATCATGTACCCCCAATCGTCATCGAGCTATAGCGGCAACGGATTTACATTCAGCAATGTCACGACTTCGAACGCAACGAAATCATTGCTTAAATAGACAAGAGAACGGGAAAAAAATGGTTCCTGTTTCCCCATATTCTCTATATGCAACGCATGCAACAAAATCGTGCGGGCGGTGCACCTAAAACAAGCTAAAAGAGGTCTTTAAACTCCAAAACAATCTATATTGATAATATGTAGTGTTTTTGGAGAATTTTATATGAAAATAGAGAAAAAAAGGGTAACAAGCAACTTCAAATTTTCAAGTGCGGCAAGAACCGCCATCGCAGCAGCTTTTGGAATAGCCGCAACCGCAGCCGTTAGCGGTTGTAGCGAAAACTCCGATAGCATTGCAGGCCCCACACAAGACCCTGTTCCGGCAAGATCAAATACAGAAACCCAAACAGAATCAACTGTAGAACCCAACGAACTTAATGCGGACGCGTCGAGTTCAAGTCAAATTGTCGATATTCCTTCAAGCCACGAAGCGGTCAGCAGTTCTGTCATCGAAGCCCTTTCTTCAGCGGCAGCACCGAGCAAAAAATATTCTTCATCTTACATATCCTCAGGCGTTTCATCCGCCAGAGCGCCGCAGCCCGTCTCTAGCAGTTCTTCTAACGTTCTTGCACAAGACACTACAAATAAATCGTCAGATATTACACCCAATTCCTCCAATTCCGGCGAATACCCTATTGTCTATCCCAGAGACTCAATAAATATCAATCCAAGCATTTTCCCAATTGATACTCTATCAACACCCAAAATCGATACGCTCAATGTGCATCTATGCAATGAAGTTCAAACAGATTCAACAGGTACAAAATGCTATAATATCCATGTCATGAGCATGGTGACCACATTTGAACTAGACGACATTACAGCATAAGAACATTTATGAAAATCGAAAAGAAAAAAGTCATCGGAAGTTCAAATATTAGCAGCATCGCCAAAAGCACGTTTGCTGTCGCTTTGGGGATTACAACTGTCAGCATGACCGCTTGCGAAGATCCCTCATCGGCTTTGCGTAACGATAACGAACCCGATATCAACATTTCTAACGATACCGCGGTAAGCAGTTCCAGCGAGGCGCAAGCGCAGTCCAGTTCCAGCAAAGTTATCGACATTCCAAAAAGCTATGAGCATTACAGCAGTTCCGCCATCGAAGCGCTTTCTTCGGCATCGCAACCAGTATCACGCCCTATCAGTTCTTCAATAATATCAGCAGGCATACCTCACGTTTATTCATCACCAACCGTTCCGCCAAGCAGTTCAAGCGCCAACGACGAAATCATCAAGAATAATCCAGAAATTGATTTGACGCCTATCCCAACCGATTTTCCTGCAATCAAAGACTCGCTTATTCGCATTCACCTTTGTGAAGACCCCAACAGTCCGGGATGCCTCATCGAAAGCATGGTCACCACCTTAGAAACAAACGATATCGCATGAACCTAGTCCTTTGCCTTACAGAACAGTGTAATTTACGCTGCACTTACTGCTATTACAAAGAGACGCAGGCTGACCGCAAAACGGTCATGGATGATGCTACGCTCGAACAGGCGATTCGTATCGCGCTCGAACGCACGGTTTACTTTAAACAACAGTATCTGAACATCACGTTCTTTGGGGGGGAGCCGCTTTTGCGAAGAGACGCCATTTATAAAGGTGTCGAATTCGCAAAGGCGGTTGTCGCCGAAGCCATAGACGAAGGCAAAATTTCAAAAAATTTCAAGTTGCAGTTTGCCGTCAATACGAACGGCACGCTATTCGACGATGAATTTTTCGATTTTTGCGAAAAGGAACATTTCTGCATTTACCTTTCGCTCGACGGCCCGGAACATCACCACGACATCGCCCGCCGAACTGTAAGCGGGACTGGCAGTTTCAAGGCCATCGAAAAGAACATTCCTCGTTTTGTAAAACTCGGCGCGGTAGCATTATGCACAATTACGCGTCCACATATCGACACCGTTTTCGAGAGCGTCAAATGGCTGCACGAACAAGGATTCCAGAGCCTTACCACAAGCGTCGATTTTGATGGCAAATGGAGCGGAGACGATTTTGACAGGCTTGCCTTGCAATACCAGAAAATGGCAAAATATTGGAAGGAATGCCGCGAAAAAGGCGATAAAGTCTTTATCGGAACGATTCATGACAAGGTAAAGCTGGCTCTTATAAATTCGCGTTACAGGCTCTATTCTTGTCACGTCTATAATGGAGCGGTCGGCGTAGCCACAAATGGAAACATTTTCCCCTGCACGCGATTTATCACCTCAAACTCAAACACCCGTTACGTGCAGGGGAATGTCTTTACCGGATTTGATGAAGCTGCTTGCGAAGAAATCCGTGAATTTTTGGATAGCGACAAAAAAGAATGCGAAGGTTGCGATATCCGTTACCGTTGCTGCGCGCATGAATGCGCCTGCACATCGTTCTATACGACAGGAAGTATCGAAGGAGTCTCGCCCGAAGTCTGCACGCACGAGAGAATGCTGACCGAAATCTGCGATACGCTACTGGAGCGTTTAGATAGTAGAATTTAGGGACGTCATCCTGAACGGCGCCAGCCGGAAGGATCCAGTGAAGTTTTAGTCGGCAGAACTTAGAATTAAAGATTTGTTGTTAGGAGAAAAAGCGCCTAGACCCTTAAGGAGGGAGGGAGGGGTCTAGGCGCATCCATGTGAAGATTATCGCACGGATATTTTACGTGAATAAACGCGATTGCGGGAAGCCGCTTTCACAATATAAATTCCACTTTGTCCACGCGTTTTCCAAAGGAAATCTTTACCGGCAAACTGGGCTACCATTTGCCCGTTCAAGTCGAAAATGCTCCAGTTTGCATTTTCAGGAACAGACATCAAAACGGCTCCGTCCAAGTGATTGACTTTCAAACCCGCAACCGTAGCGAAGCGGCCAACAGAAATCCTTGAAGGAGTCAGTGACGATGAATCGCCAACGGTCGCCGCCTTCGGATTGTCGATGGCGTCGATAACGTTCACAAAAGCGCCACTCATCATTGAGGTTCCGAACCAGGCGAGGAACTGGTCGAAATACATTTCGTTGTGGAGCGTATCTTCGAGCGCACCAGATTCGTCCTTTGCTTTTCCAAAGTAATCGCGGCCTTCGTAGAACTTGCCCATCTCTTCGCTGAACGCGATACGGTCTGCTTTCTCGCCCACCGCCATCGCGGCAGTCGCCCACATGCCGATTGTTAAATGGCTATGTTCGCGGCGATAGCGCCATGTCGTCGTATCCTTCGAGTTGTTAAAATCATACCATTTGTCATCGGCCGGCAAAAGTTCGCCTGCGTTCTCTATTTGGTAGAAGTTCGCCGCTTTCGCTCCACCCTTGGAATTAATGAATGTCAGCGCATTCTTGAGGAACGACTTTGCCCGTTGTTCGTCGAACCAGATAGCATCAATCGCGACACGCCACAAGATGCGAATGGCATCCTTGTAAAAGCCCTTGCTTTCGAAATAAGCGTTGTAACCAAGACCAGCCGAACCAACCCAGCCGCCATTAGGAGTCATCCAGTCCGGCACCATGCCCATGCTATAGCCGGGGCTTTTGGAAATGATTTCGTAGGACTTATCGACAACCTTGTTCCAGCGGTCGCCATTGCTATCGAACTTGGCAAAAATCTTGTACCATGCCGGAGAGAAATACCCCGGATTCACAAATGAGCGACCACCCCACCCTGCTCCCGGAGCGAGAATGCCGTCACTAGTGACCTGCCCGGAACTCCACATGCAATCGAGAATTTTCTGCGCATGGGTTTTGTAATCGTAACCGAATTTTGTAGAAGTATATGCTTTCCACTTGCCCGCATATACAAGTTTGTCTGCAAAAATCAAGGCGAGGGCGATATCTTCTTCGGCATCGGAGGCAGCGCCCATTCCGACAATTTTTCCATCAACGGACATCTGCCAGTTGTAATAGCATTTTCCCCACATGGTGGAATTAGCCTCGTCCCACATCTTGTTGAAAGAGGCCTGGTCATTTGCATAAAGCGCGACAAGCATGCCGTATCCAACGCCTTCACTCACAGCATCGCCAGGAGCTTCGCTTTTGGGGCGGTGAATTAGGCCTACACCGGCACTATAGGGCTGGATGTTTCGGCGGATAAGTCCTTGCCACGTGCTATCAAGCGCGGCATTCCAATAAGCAGCATCCACTTTGGGTTGCGCATTGGGCAAATCAAGAACTGCAAATGTTGTGGTAATTGCCGCTGCTACGCAGAAAGGCACAATACGAGAAATAAACATATAACCTCCACACACCAGCCTTATCCGCATTTATATTTAGAAATTTTGAGCGAAAAAATCAAGTACAAAAAAATTTGTGATGACCGCAAACACAACATGACCAGTTTACATCAATACTCCAGTCAGGCAGTCGATTTTACAACTGGACAGTTTCATCGCACATGGCACAAACCGCTGTGCGGTGCGTCACAAAAATCATCGTTTTTTCTGGGAAAGACGCAAACAACCGTTTGTAAAGTTCCGTTTCAGTTCCCTCGTCCAACGAAGAACTGATTTCGTCGAAAAGCAAAATATTTCCTGGGCGCAAAAGACCGCGGGCAATAGCAATGCGCTGGGCCTGCCCCTCACTCAAACCACGAGCGCGTTCGCCAAGTTCAAAATCAATTCCGCCGGCAAGATCAAGGACGAAATCCGCACAGGCCACATGCAACGCATTTTTCATTTCCGACTCGCTCGCATCCGGATTTGCCAACAGCAGATTGTCACGGATGGAGCCGTTCATTAGAGTGTTCCCTTGCGGCACATAGACGAAATTCGGGCGGGTCGCTTCGGAAATGGCAACGTTCTCTCCGTCAACGTCATCTTGAGAAATCTTGCGACCTGAATAAATCTGCATTTTCCCGGAGGCCGGTTCGACAAAGCCGAGCAAAAGCCTGAAGAGCGTCGTTTTACCTTTGCCCGTCTCCCCCATGATGGCCGTTTTGCTAGCGGGCTTAAAGTCATGCGAAAAATCAGCGACAATTTCATGGTCGCCATTGGCATAAGCAAAGCGGACATTTTCCAAACTTACGCCCAGAGGGCCGTCCAACACGACATCAGGAACGTGCTCACGGTTGCCGCACCCAGCTTCCAGTTCTTCCAGGCGATCGATACTCGCCGTGGAATGCACCAGTTGCGGAACCATCCCAAGCAAGGTAAGAATCGGATGCTGGATTTGCCCCACCAGCTGCAAGAAAGATGTCATCACGCCGAACGTAATCGTTCCGTCGCGGAGTCCTAGACCGCCCCATACAAAGGCAAGCAAATAGCCAAGACCAAAAGCAGAACCAATCGCAAAACGGGCTACGGCGGTAAAGCGGGTACGGCGCAGCACCTCATGTTCAAGTTTGTCCTGTTTAAGGTTCAAATGTTTTGTTACCCAGTTTTCGCTCTCAAGCGAACGCAACACCGCATTGAATTCGACGCCTTCTTGCACCTGCATCTGGATTTTACTTTCACTCTCACGGATAGCGAGCGTCATTTTCCGCAGTCTGCGCGAAATCAACTTGCCAATCACGACCATCACAGGTGTAATCAATAGCAGCGCCCACGCAAGCCGAGCATCAAACCAACGCATAAGCATGAACGCGCCAACAAGCTGGATGCATGTAACAGCCATCTGCGGAATCGTATCCATCTCGGAGTTACTGATGTTTTCAATATCCTTGGATAGCCTTGACGTAACGTCGCCCGAATGGAGTTCGTGACCGTCAAAAAGTTGACGCCTGAACAACGTCTCAAAGTAGAATAACCTAAGAGCGTTCGACTTTTTAACCGTGGCGGCATTCGTCATGTAATAATATACAAGCCGCAGAATAATCACCCCGACCACAGTCGAGACAAGCAACAATATCATACGAACAACATCGTCCGATGAACCTGTGCGAATCGTCTCGTCGATAAAGCGCTTGCTCAGCCATATCATCAAAAGACCGAGCGCCACGCGCCCAGTCCCCAACAAAACGCGGGTCGCAATATTTACACGGAACCCGCACGTTCCACGCCATAGCCAGGCGACATAGTTCATTCGACCACGTTGACCTTTTGCCATTCGGCAACGATTGCGGCGACATCGGCTTTAGCCTGTTCCGCACTGACATCGTATTCGCCACACAAGGCTTCGGCCAGCTTTTCGACCGTAAAATCGCCCATGTCGCAAGCCTTTTGCCAAAGCCAAGCGGCGGTTTCGTTCAAGCAAAGGAGCTTGCCAAAATCAAGCGCACCGACACCTTCACCCATGATAACCTGTTCGCCGCACACTTCGCGCAACACAAATCCATTCTTTATACGCATATTAATGAACCTTCCTATAAAGCCAAAGAAAATACCGTCTAAAAGGTAGCAAAGCAAACCAGACTTTTGCAGCCAAACGATATCCAAACGAGTTAATCGAGCACTTTTTGCCGTTTCCCCGCACCACCTGCACAACCTTGGCGCAGACATCGGCCCTGTCGCAGAATTCGCGCAAAGCCAAATTGCCATCACCCATCAAAATCACGCGGTCGCCATCCAACGAAAGCACCCGATGGACAACATAGAACTTTTCTTTCGATTTACCGTTTTCGACAAGGGCAAGAACAATGTCACCCCATCGCAAATCCTTCGGTTGTTCTAAAATGACGCTGTCACGGCCGCCGACAATAAAGGGCAACATGCTTCTACCGTTGACAGGGAACGTGACACTAACACCTTCCGAAACGAGCCGAATTGCTTCTGCTATAATCAAAGAATCGTCTTTTTTTTCAAAATCGCTCATTAGATTCTCGCAGATATTTCGCTAGACCTTTTCTGCAGCAACGGATGCACAACAAATTTTTGCAGCGGCTTCGTCAGGCAAACATTTTAAATACCACACGGGAACATTTGCAGCAAGAACATTCTCGGTATTGTGCAACCCGTCGGCAATAGAGCGCTCCCAACGCTTTCCAGAAATGCAAGGGAGAATTGCAGCATAAGCCTGCACCCCGCGCAAACGGGAAATTTCATTAAAAGGAGCCTGGGAAAGCAGCACAAAACCGCCTAGCATACATTCCTCGTTCTTGTAACAGGGCGTCTTTCCGCTCCAGGGCGAACCATAGACTTTTGCATACCTTTTGCCATCTGCGGTCGTATAGCAACGCACCACCGGATTGTCGTCATTCAAGAGCGTTGAACCTTCGTTGTACTTGAGCCAAAGCCTTGCATGCGTACTCTTGCCGGTTCCACTTTTTCCAAGGAACATGTAGCCGCGATCTTGATAGTTCACCACCGCCGCATGGAACAGCGCTGTACCAAATGGTGCCGTCGCAATCGCATATAGTACCATCAGGGCGTTGTTCACCGCAAATTTCAAGTGCGAAGTATTTTCAGCATTCGGAACAAAAAGCTTTGAAGTCCTGTAGTCTTTAGAGCAAACTAATGTACCGACATATTTATCGAACAGATAAAATTCAAAGAGCGATTCTCCATGCTGCGTAATACCGCATACAATCTTCTGACCTTCCTCTTCTTGCCTAGTTTCTTCGACAAACACGGGAGCTTTTTCATCCGTGACAACATCCATCGAAAAAAGGCAATCGCATGCGCTTACTGAAAAAGGGGCATAATTATCCGCATTTTTTTCAAAAAAATCATCGTAAAGCCCGGCATTTGCCGTCAGCGAAAACACATGTTCCGCAACCTTGTAATATCGTGTCTCTTGAACAGATAAAATCATAAAGCAATCTTCCTGCGTTTAATGCGGCGAGGAATCAGGGATAACGTCGCTCGCCAATATTTTAATTCTTTAAATATTGCATTGATTGGGTCAAACGGAATCCAGCTTAACGCTCTTAGACGGTCCTTGAACCAGCGAACAAAAACGTTAATGCGCGACATGCGTTTCGGATCGTACTGTCCAAAATTTCCGCCATCCAAAGCCAGTTTCATGAGTTTTTTTCCACGCCACTCATCCGGAGCAAAAAGCATCAAGTCGCGTTCAAGCCCAAAAATTTCGCCAAGCATCCACATAACAGCACTACAGGCTTTGTCCATGCAAAGCGACTTCATGACTGCCGAAACCTCTCGACGGTCACTTTCGGTGGAATGCTTCAGCAAAATGTAATAGTCCATGAAATGCCTGAAACCAAGTCCCTTGCTATAGAAATGCTGCTGCAGATGCGAAAGCTGCATCACTAAAGCAAACTTGATTGTCGGCGAATAAAATCCTTCCGGGACGAGTTCCGAGTTCAGAATTTCTTTGTTCAAGTACTTTTGAAGTTCACCATTCTTGTAAGGATTCCCGGATGCCGGTTTATAGTGGATTTCCACAGTGACGCCATCCTCATTTTTGGGCATATGAATATGATGACGACACGAAGTATCTTCATGTTCCGGGATAAACTTCAATTTTAGAAGCAAATCTTCGACACTTTTGAATCCACCTTCAACCCAGAAATCGATGTCACCGCACTGGCGACTCAGCGGGTCTGGGTAAAGCCTAGCATTTGCGGCTCCCTTCAAGACAGCCGTGCGCCGTCCCTCTTTGCTAAAAACCTCCGTCAATCGCGCCGCTTCCGCATTCATGCGTTTGTTCATGTCGCGGGTCGCTTCGGCATGGGCAGCCCAGTGCATCAGCAACGGCTTTGGCGGAAGATTTTCCTTGGGAAGCTTTTGAAACGTTGTAAAGACAACATCCAAAATAGTCTGACGTTTGGCTTCAATAAACAGTTTTTTCCATTCTTCAGGAGTCAGTTTTTCGACAGCGCTATCAGCGTTTCCGACAGCGCAGCGTAAAAAGCTGAACAGAATTTTATAAATAGGATAATCAGACATATCAAAAAAAATCAAGTTATTCTAGGTACCGTACTGAGAGACGGCGATGCTTTATACGGAGCGGAATGTAACGTATATAACTTTTCCAGTAGTCTATTTCATGTAAAATGGCCTCTACTGGAGCAAAAGCAACCAAACGAATCGAACGCCATCTACGCATGAGCCAATGAACGAAGAAAGAGGTCTTCTTTCTGGGATTATATCCAAAATTTCCGACCGCATCAGAGTCTTCAAGCATCATTTTGCCACGGCGTTTGTCGGGCTTGACGAGCATCATTTCAGGAGGAAGTCCAAAAACATACTCCATAATCCACATCAATGCGCCGCACCCTTTGTATAATCCAAATGATTTGAGCAAGGACGTCACTTCACGGCGGTCTTCGGACGAAGAATTCCGCAAGAGGATATAATAATCTGCCAGTTGCTTGAACCCAATGCCGTCGTTAAAGAAATGCTTCAGGATATGCGAAAGCTGCATCACGAGCGCAAACTTTATCGTCGGGACGCAAAAGCCTTCGGGAGTTGGTTCTGATTTCAGAATTTCACTATCAAGATAACGCAGCAAGCGCTTTTTGGCGAACGGATTAAAATTCCCCGACGATGGTTTATGATGAACTTCTACAATAATTCCTTTTTCATCGGGATCCAGACAAAAATGATGTTTTGACCTTAAACACCTTTTGCTTAACGTGAATCCCGTTTCACGCATCAGGGCGACAACATTATCGTAACCGCCTTCAACCCAAAGATCGATATCGCCAGCTTGCCGTAAAAGCGGGTCTGGATAAAGCCTTGCATTGGCGGGCCCTTTGAGCACTGCGGTCTTGCGATTATGAGCCGTACAGAGTTCCGTAAGATGTGCGGACTTGCTATTCAGCTGTTTGTTCTGCCCTTTGATAACTTCAACTTCGCTTGCCCATTGGTAAATGAGCTGTTGAGGCGGTTTTTGTTCCTTGGGCAAATGGCAAATTGCACGATACGCAACTCCGACCATAAGTTGTCTGAGACACTCCGTATGAAGAGTTTCCCATTCCGTTTCATTCAAATGATACGGAAATAATGATGGCCTGCATTCAGGGTCAAGGGCCATTCTTAGAAGAGCGTATAATGCTTTGTTCTCGGGATTTGCCATTGCGGGGTGATGGGAGAACTTTAAGGGAATCTTAACAATTACTTCCTTCAATACATACACCAATCGACGTTGGCTCCAGAAGCACAACCGGAGCCTTTAACGGATGAACTTTCATCTTGGGTTTTTCGTACTGTTTCTTTTCGGTAGTTTTATACATAAAAAATACACCACAAAATTAACAGTCACCGTCTTCAACACATACTTTAAGTGTATCGGGCAAGCTTCCCTGCATAAGCGTCGCCTGCGCCCTCACCGGCTGCACCTTCATCTTGGGTTTTTCATACTGTTTCTTTTCGGTAGTTTTGTACATATATTTCCTTCGTCGCCACACAGGCTTTTAAAACAAGAACAATGTTACAAAAAAAAAAGAAAAACGTCAATAAACTGATCCCGGAACCCCGTCCCCATACGCGAATCATGACCACATAAGCACAAATGTGCTAAGTGGTCAAAGAGAATATATCCGGGGCAGGCTCAGGTCCGGGATGACGTTTGCGAATACTGGACGAAAATCAAAAGCCCAGGACAGCTTCAGATATTTCGTTTGCTTCGTCGGAACCATCGTCAACACGGTCCGCGTTGAACTCGCCCCAGCCTTCGCTCGCGCCACAGCCAATTCCGACTTCCATCGTGGACCACTTGAACACGGCATAAACGCGCTCGAAGCGCTCCAAAATTTCCGTCAAGGTATCTTCGGGAGGTTCGTCTTCGACAAGGAACGTCCCGTCAATGGCTAGCAGTTCCGTCTCAGGCAATTCCTCAAACCTGCATTCATAATCATCCGTCATGATTTCATCGACGGAATAGCATTCCCCCGAATCGACGCTGGGCAGTTCCGCATCTGGAAATTGCTCCATGAATTCCGACCACAAGGCATCCAAATCCTCCTGAACGCCCACGAACCGAACCAACACTCTACAATCCATATCATCTCCTAACTGACTTGAATATCACTCTTTTGTTCTCTGATGTTTTAGCTTGTTAAGCTTGATTTTGCGACGCCAGCCACGCCTTTGTCCAAACACGATGAACACCAGGGATATCACCGGATAAATCAAATTGAGAAGTCCGCCAATTTTTGAATAGACCGTTTCAGTCTGTTTCGTCGGGACTTCCGTGATTAAAATCTGGTCAAGCCCCAGTTGATCAATCTGAGCGAGGGAAACCTCCTTGCCAACCGAGTTGCTTACAAGCGACATTCCGTCGTTTGTCGTCATGACCAAGTTAACACCCATTTCGACCGAACGCACTCCAATGGTGCGGTAATGGAAATCGTTGATGGACTTCCAGTCCCAGCAAGGGTTGAAATAAAGCTGAGTCGTCGGATCCATACCACGGACGAATTCCGAGAAGTTTCCGTCATAGCAAATTGTAAACGACACAGCATACGAGGAATTACCAAGGGCAAGAACTTTAGCAGGAATAGGCCCCTCGCCAACAACCGTAGAACCGACTTCTACAACGGGAAGTATATTGTGCTTAAGGTACTCCGCAAGAACTTCTCCATATTTATCAACAAGAATAGCCTTGTTAATAAGCTTCCCTTCTTGGTTGTTGTCCATATCGACAACTTCAAGCGTCAAAAGAACAGGCAACGAGAACTTTCTAGCCATTTCGCGGACATGTTCCATAAAACGCTGTTCATTAAGATCCTCAATTGTGAAAGCCTCCTCGCTAAACACGAGAATATCGGCCCCCTTTTCAAATGAGGCAATTGCAATTTTCTCGAAAGATTCCACGTTCCGCTCGTAAGTCAGGATTCCCCATTCGCTCTTGTCCTGGTCGAGCTTGGGCCCGATGGCCTGCGCCACTTTTACAGTAGATTGATCTTCATGCCATGTGCTGTAGCAGACGGCACCGCCTACATGCAGCAATATAAGGACACTCAAGGCGATTAGTCCAGCGCGTTTTCCCTCCGGTTTTTTCCAATGTTCAATGACATATACTGCAATGGAGGCCGCCCACGTAATCAAAAAAGTCAATCCGAACTCGCCAATCACCGAAGCCAGTTGCAAAAAGGGTTTGTTGTCGTACTGTGCATAAGCCAAACTGCAAATCGGAATAACGCTGCAAGCCGAAAGAATATAATTCATGGTGCAGAAAATGGCCGGGAATATAAGCGTATAGAGGAACGGACTCTCTTTGTGGCAATAAACCGAGTCCCACACAAAAGGAATCCAAAAGACGCATGATGTAAAGACCATGAAGAGGCCGCCCGCTCCTTCAAAATCAGGGCCAAGCACACCATGAAAACGAATACTGAGACCAACAACTAAAAAAGCGAGTAGAACGGCCTGTGCATAGCTCTTTTGGCTAAAGTGCGCATAGTACAAAAAACAGAACGGCCAAATCCAAACGCTCAAAATATACAGGATTTTTATGTTCGAGAAAATCGGTGGAGCCATTAAAAAGAAGCACCCAAGGATAATCATAAGAATTGGTTTGTTGCAACTAAGGAACTTGCAAAAACGTTTCAAATACTCCATAGATGGACACTCCTTTTACTCACTTCTCATAAAGAAGTATAATTTTTTTTTGGCACTACCAAGGAATGCAAAATGGAAAAAAACAATAAAAGGCCTCGCTTTTGTGATTTATGCACAAACCGAGCGATTTTGTAAAAACAAAAAGGACCCACATTGTGAGTCCTTTTTTCTGGAGGTGAGGAGAGTCGAACTCCTGTCCAAAATCACGTCCATGTACGTTCCTACAAGTGTTCCCTTCGAATTTAAGATCTCGTCTTATCCACGCCCAAGAAGGTCGGCGCGGAGTTTGACCAGCCTAGTAAATCTCGGGAGATGCCCCCAGGCATGACACTTCCCTATCCCATATTGCGTCCGGACGTACACCCCGATGGGAGCGAGATGAGGCCCGGCGTTGCCGTTAATTAGGCAGCGAGTGCGTAGTTTTCGTCAGCACTTATTTTTTTTCAGACTTTTTAACGAGTTGCCCTCGTCTGAGACCTCGACTTGCAACTAACACTTCGGTAACCCTGTCGAAACCAAGGCACCCCCTTGTGTTCTACACAAGGGTGCTCGGTTGAGACAGGCCAGTCGATTAAATGCGAGCTAGCGAGCATTTAAGCTCTTGAGAACGCATGCGTTCGAAAGACCCGGAGGGCAAAATTACTACGAATAGCAGGAATTTTGGCAAACCAGAGCACCCCCGGTGGGTTATGTACAAATATATAAAATTCCATCGCACTTGGAAAGTGATTCAAGATGGAGATTCCCGCTCAAGGCGGGAATAACAAGAATCAACTAGAACTTGACTTTATAAATTTGCGGCCAGAGCTTGCCGGTTATCCAAAAGTCCTTGCCATCGTAAGCGATTCCGTTCAACACGTCAATCCCAGAGAATCGTTCACGAATCTCCCCCGCTTTTTTCGAGAAGTCGATATAGCGGAGCACCTTCCCGCTCGGGAGCTCAATCTCGGCAATCAAGTCCGTCTGCCAGATGTTGGCATACAAAGTATTTCCGACAACTTCAAGTTCATTCAAAAGCTTTATGGAATAGCGTCCATCGCGGACTTTGATGTTGCCCGATACCGCAAAACCGCCCGGAGCAATTTGCAAAAGTTCATCGGTGCCGTTGCTCATCAAAAGCTGGTCCTGCCATAGCGTAAGTCCCCAGCCTTCAGTCGGGATGCGGAACTCGCCTTTATATTTAAACGGTTTACGCCCGTAAATAAACGCCTTGTGCGATTTCCAAGTCAAATAATAGATTTCATCGCCCAGAACCACGGAACCTTCGCCAAAATATCGTTCTTCAAGTCGTGCCGAATCCAAGATTTTTCCTTCCAGCGTGCGGCGGTACAAGCCCGATTTTCCGTACAGCCCCGTAGTTTCAATCATCTCCTTGCCATCGAACGACAATCCCTGCGTAAAATGCGTTGTCTCATGTGGAACGGAATCGAGAATTTCGGGTACAACACGAGGAGCCTCGGCGTGGACAGACGAGAGTGTACAGACGAGAGACGAGAGAACAAAAGTGAAAAGCGGCGTTTTAAAACATGAATTGAATTTTGACATATTTAAAAAATACAAAAATTGCATTTTATAGAAATTGCTAAATTTGCGGCCATGGGTGAAATAAGAACTCCAGCCAAGGTTAAAATTGTCGTAGGCATTCTCGCAAAGGACGCCGATTCTGTAAATGCAGTGCGAAGCGTGCTCAAAGAGCGTTTTGGAGAAGAAGACTTGAACCTGGAACCGTTCCCCTTCACCTTTACCAATTATTACAAAGAAGAAATCGGCGATGCGCCCGTCCGTGCATTCTTTAGCTACGAGCAGCTTGTCGAACGCGAAACGATTGTCGATATCAAACTTTGGACCAATGACATCGAGCTTGAAATAGCCCAGGAAAACGGGACACCGGGACTTCGACCGGTAAATCTCGATCCGGGCTACATGACTCTCGGGCAGTTTTTCTTGGCAACAACCAAGGACCAACGCCAACGCGTCTATATGCAGCGTGGAATTTTCGTGGAACCCACCCTCTACTTTCAGGACGGGCATTTCCACGCTTTTGATTGGACATACCGCGATTACCAAAGCGAAAAGTACATCAAGTATTTGGAGCAAGTCCGCGCCCGCCTCGCCTACCAGCACAGTACGGGAAAACCGTATAGGCTTAGACGAGAGAACGGTCCTACGGGCCTACTGACGAAAGACGAGAGAGGTGCGAGGCTCGAGGAAAAAATCCCCTAACCACAGCTTACTAACCACTAACCACTCACTCCCCCATGAAAGCCGGAATCATTACAGTAATCCTCCTCATCATCAGTAACGTATTCATGACCGCCGCCTGGTACGGCAACCTCAAACTCAAGGAAATGCACATCAGCACCGACTGGCCGCTCATCCTCGTGATTCTTGCGTCATGGGGCGTCGCTCTTATCGAATATTTCTTCATGATTCCCGCCAACACCATCGGCAGCAAAATCAACGGCGGCCCCTTCAGCCTGATGCAGTTGAAAGTTATCCAAGAAGCAATTTCGCTGACCGTCTTTACCGTTATCGCGGTAACGGTATTCAATAACGAAGCATTGCAGTGGAATCACATTGTCGCTTTTGTGCTGATTATTGCGGCTGTTTTCTTTGCGTTCTTGAAATAAAAGGCTATTGCACATAATGCAAAGACGCCACCGCAAAAAAGCAGTGGCGTTTTACATTTGCAGTAAATCCGATTCCCTCTATTTGGGACTGCAGAGTTTATCTGCTCCGCTAATATCGCTTATATTGTACGGTCTTGTCCATTCGCTCCAATCAGTTTCGCCGTTCTTGTCTCTCCAGACTATGCGAATCTGCACATAGTATCCACAGATATCACGAATATGCCCCTCAATACAATGAGACATCGCCTCTTCTGCCGCCATTAACGCACTCCATTCAGCATCGTCCGTAGATTCATCGAAAAGTTTCGAATGATTTGCTGGCTTATAATTGTAATTAGCAGCACAAGAAGATAGAACCGACTTTGTTTTGGCCGCATCGGCATAGTCAGATTCATCAACACTCTTCGTAATAGACGGTTCTTCATATGGGAATGCTTCAATCCAGTAACAGCTGTCGCACAGATCAGAATGTTTCTTTCCTTCACATGAACCCTTGTAATAGTTATAGTGTTCCAAAGAAGTAAACCAACGGGCTTCGTAATAAACAGTATCCGTATACTCCGATTCAAAGATATACTTACTAATTAAATTTTCCGTTATGGTATATGTAGCCCTTGCACTGATAAACGTGAGATCTTCTTTAGTTGAAGTATCCTTGTCCGTTTCATAAGCTGTTGTATAGCCCAATATAATCTTCTGTGAAGGCACCGGCACATTGAGCGCCATGTAATCGCGATACGGAATTTCCGGCGTCAGCTGAATTGTTTCGGTAAACGCAGAGGTGTCCCCGTCGTTGACGACGGCCATGCGGTAATAAGTTTCAATCTTATCGCGACCTTGGATATAATAATTACGAACATTACCATCAATCTTCGTGTCTATATCTGTCCATTTGAAGTCTTCTAGTTTAGAACTCTGGATGATAAACTTCCTATTTACATTTTCAACGTTGTTTTCATACTTCCAGTTGAGTTCCCATACACTCGGCGCAATACGGGATATTGTAAGATTCGTTGGTGGAGTTGTCAAATCCTCGCTTTCTCCTTTTTTAGGAACTTCAATAACATTAGAGAATTGGCTAGTGCCCTTATCATCCTTGGCAGCGACTCTCACATAGTATTTTTCAGTTTCAGCAGATAGCTTGAAGAATAACACATCCTCTTTGACGGTAGCATTAATGTTCTCCCAAGACTTACCATTGGCAATAACAAGTTTTTGCAAGACGAACCCCTTTGCAGGACGTTTTGCAACATTGGTATATTCCCAAGAAAGTAGGTATTCATTATTACCCAAAGACTTTAGACTCAAGTTTACAGGAATCGCCAAATCAAGCTCTTGGCCCTCAACCTTTGTTGTATCAGGAGCAGGAATTTTAATTTCGTAGGAATATTCTGAAATGCCTTTGGCATCCTTTGCTGCTACCCGGACGAATTTACCACCATGTTTGGTTGCATCTATGTTGTACAAACGAACGCCTTTATTGGTTGAATCCAATACAATCCAAGACGGATTAGCGGCACTCAAGTCAAGAATTTGCAGCTTAAATCCATTTTCAGGACGATTCTTATTGTCAGTATAACTCCAAGAAAGTTGGTATTTGTTAACACCAACGGAATCGGCTTTCAAATCCGTTGGAACAGACAAATCAACGCTTGTATTGGAACCGGCACTGTCAGAAATGCTGGGAATCGTTATTTCTGCAGAATATTCCGAAAAGCCTTTGTCATCTTTTGCTGCTACATGAATGATGAGGCCACCTTTCTTAGTTGCATCAAATTTATAAACGTGAACACCTTTGTTGGTAGTTCCTTCGTCAGTCCATTTTGGGGATGCTGCATTAAAGTCTAAACTTTGAAGTTTGAATCCATTTTCGGGACGTTTTTCGTTATTAGTATAGTTCCAGGAAAGCAAATATTCATTGTTGCCCAGCTCTTTAAGAGTCAAGTCAAAAGGAACAGCAAGATTAATTTCTTGACCTTCGACTTTAGTCGTATCCGCTTTGGGAACTTGTATTTCAGAGGAATATGTTGAAGTTCCCTTAGAATCTTTAGCTGCAACACGAAGATAGTTGCCCCCCCACTTTTTGGCATCAATAATGATTCGGTTTACACCCTTGTTTGTGGAGTCAATTACAGCCCATGCCGGTTTTTCAGCTGTTACATTGAGACTCTGGATTTTAAATCCATTTTCGGGGCGGTTTTTGTTGTCTGTGTAACTCCAAGAGAGTTGGTACTTATTGGCACCAATGGAGTCCAATTTTAAGCCGGTTGGAATTGCTAAATCCATGTCAATGTCGGATGAAGAACTCGTGCTATCCACTACGCGAGGGATGGTGATTTCTTCGGAATACTCGGAAACACCCTTGTCATCCTTGGCAGCGACATGGAAAAGCAAACCGCCCTTCTTATTCCCGTCGATTTTAACGACGTGAACACCCTTATTGGCGCTTCCATCGTCGGCCCACTTGGGGCTCTTATCATTGAGGTTTAAGCTTTGGAGCTTGAATCCCTGTTCTGGGCGATTTTCATTGTTGGTGTAGCTCCAGGAAAGCTGCCACATGTTATCACCGATGTTTTCAAGTTTGAGGTTTGTCGGTACAGCAAGATCGGCGCTTGTAGTAGAGTTTGCTCCAGTTTTAGTAACTTCGACCATGTCCGTAGCTTTAGAAACTCCGCAATCATCCATTGCGGATACACGGTAATATTTACCTGCTTTGGATTCGCCGCTCAAATTATACATCACAACGGCTTCATTGGTGGTGCCAACAGTTTTCCAGTTTGGCACAGAATCCGACATGTCAAGAGATTCGATAACGAAACCAGTTTCGGGGCGTTCGTCATTAGCTGAATAATCCCAAATAAGAATCCACTTGTCATCGCCGTTCTTGACAACTTCCAAATTTGTTGGGACGGCCAAGCTTGCGGTCACGGATTTACAAGATGCACTTTTTTTGGAGGATGATGACTTGCCGGAATCTTTCTCCGTAAAAGAATAACCGATATCGTCGTCATCATCTGCGGAAGACGAGGATGAACTCGAACAGGCACTAAGGCCAATGACCAAGAATGCTGAAATTCCCAGATTCCAAAATAAGTGTTTATTCATATTTACTCCATTGGAAAATTTTCTTTTACAACAGAATATATCTTTTTTATTACAAAAAAGATAAAAAACATCCATTTTACTCTTAAAAATCTGCAAAGTGTGCAAAAACACACAAAAAACGGGCTTTTTTCACAAAAGCCCGTTATTAAAAATAAACCTAGTACAATTGAGTTTCAGGTTCGTTTAGTAACGAATTGGTAACATTTGACCTGCAGAATGCACAAAATATGCGCCATGAGGTAAGCCCGACATGCGAAATTCGCGTCCGTAACCATGCTTGACGGCAACACCGTTGGCATCGAAAAGCGTCCATTTTTCTTCGGAAGCCAGACGAACTAGGCTATTTTCGCGATCAAACGTAATGCTTTGACGGAGCGTTTCTAATGATGTGCGACCATCCATATGACGAATCGTCGTACGTGTCGTATCTACACCTTCGTCGAACTTGATGTTGCCGAGAAGCGTTTCGCCGCCGAGGCCTTCCGCCGTCAGGTAGAAGTCCTGCACGCCCTTGAGTTCCGGCATGTTGGAGCAGCGCACGTCAATCCACTTGCTCGCATCGCCCGCCGAGGGCAAATCGCACTTGGAAATCACGTCGCCCTTCTTGCTTTCCTTGCGCAAGTTCAACACGCCACCGGCAGCATTCTTCACCTGAACGCTCACACCAGCACCCACGATGGAATCCGTAATCACGTTCTCGAAAATCGCGTAGCCGCCATCCTTGATGGCGAACTCGTCCTTGTCCGTCAAGCGCACACGGATACCGTTATCGAAGCCGTTCGCCGGAATCGTATCGCGGATGATGCGCAAGAAGTCGAGACGATCGAGTTCTGCATAATGCTTGCCCTTCGTCACTTCGACAAAGTTCGAACCGCGCTTGAGTTTCGTCGGGATATAGACGACGGACTTCTCGGGGAATTCGCTCCATGCGCCCGTCAGCGGCAGCTCGATTTCCTGCTTCTTGCCGTTGATGTTCACGAAATGTGAGCTCCCGTTTGCCCCATTTTCGGTCCAGTTATTGTCGTAGCGGTAACGGATAAGGTAATCACCCGCCTGCGGGATAATCATCGGCAAACGAATCTTGCTATCGTCATAGTTGATGTAGGCGCAAAACTCGCCGTTAGACGCCTTGGAACTGCTCGAAATATCCACATGCGTGAGAATTCCGTGTTCCGCCTCGGCACTCAGGTAACGCCCGAGGAACGGTTGCCCCAGTTCCGGCCAATTATCATCAGTATAAACTATATCGCGAACTTGTATGTAAGAATTTCCTTTGTCGTTCTTGTCGTAATAGTGGTTCACAAAGCGCTGACGGTTCACGTCCTGGAACGCCTCGCCGCCCGCAGGCCCGTAGTAGCGCCCGTAACGGCTCAACAGAATCGTGCCGCCGCCATCCAGCAGCCTCTTGCCCGACTTGTCGACATAGCCGCTCGTAATCGACTTGGAGCGCCCCACCGTCGTCTTGTAAGAATTGTTCTCGAGGTCCGCACCCTTCTTGCAGCAGTTGTCCCACGCCGTAAACAGATAGTAATAGCCATTATGCTCAATGAGGCTTGCGCCCTCGATGCCCGAGCCGCCGCGGTTCGCGATGTTGATCATCTTAGCGCCGCTTTTCACCTTGCCCGTCTTTTCGTCGAGTTCAAGAATGTGGATGCCCGTGCCCCACGAACCGAACGCCATCCAGACCTTGCCATCGTTGTCCTTCAGCACCGCCGCGTCAATCGCGTTGTACGAATCGCTCTTGACCGTGTGAATCACCTCGCCCATGTCCGTCCAGCCGTAGCCGGGTTTGGTCGGGTCGATTTCCTTGCTCGCCATGAAGCCCATGCCCGACGAGCGGATGCCCATCTCGGAACCGCAATAGTACATGCGGTATTCCCCGCCGATGTAATGAATATCCGGCGCCCAGATGTCAATCATGTTCGGCGCGTACTTGTAGAGCCACTGCGAAAACTTCGGCATGGCCTGTTCGCCGTTCTTCCAGTTCAACGCGTCTTCGGAAAACTGCATCAGCATGTGGTTATCCGTCGTCGCGAGCGCATAGCCATCCTCGTAACGGATGATGTCCGGGTCATGCCCCGCCCAGCGGTGTTCCTTGGCGTACCAATCGGCCGCAAAAACCTGCCCCGCCAGCAGTGCAGAAAATACAAAAAACACGTTGAATCTTTTCATAACGCCTCACTTTTCCACACTGCCAAACTAGATTAAATATATACTTTTCCTAAGATAGATTCAATCTTATTTATTCCTTCTGCTGTTTTTGAACAATTTTTTTGCAGAGGCTTTGCGCAGTTCATTGCATTTATGCTCAGCTTCCTCGTAAGAAAGTGTGGGGGGCATAAAGCTTTCAAACGTTTTTTCAATCGTCACGGCATCGTAAACATGGGAAAATTGAGCATGCAGGAAAGAAAGACGCCGACGTGTTTTCCGCTTGTAATCTTTGAGCACGACAGAAGACCCATAGCCATCAAGAAACATATCTATGGCAAATTCCTGGCTGTATTCTTCAACAGATTTTTTCAACTTTCGGACGACCGCCGATTTTTCTGAATCCAGCAAAATCCACTGGTCAATCGAAGCGCCACCGAGTTGGCTTTTCAATTTTCGTTCAGCATCACTAAAGTCGGTTTTGTCACACATGTCATAAATAAACTTGAAAAACACGGAATCATTTTTTTCGCGGAAGGAGACTGTTTTGGAACCGTACCCCCAAACGGCAGATTCAAACATAATCATTTCGTAAGCCGCCCCCTGGGAAGTCGCCAAGTCATCTTGTTTCAAAGGTCCATCAAATATTTCGGCGTAAGGACGAGCCATAACAATCCAGAAGGAGATGATAAAAATAAAGAGTGGAACAATCACAACAAGGGGAACACACAACCGATGCCAGATTTTTTTCGCACTGAACGCCCGACCAAAAAATCCACAAGCCATAAAAGAGAAGATATAGGACAATATTACTGCAAATAACAATGCAAACGAGAAAACGTTTTCAAAAACATTATCCTCGATTTTATAGACCACGAAAACATAACCGCCCACAAGAGCACAAAAAAGCGCAATCCATAGGCCAAGCCAAAGTTTTTTAAAGCGAAATTTTTTATAAAACAAAGCAAACAAGAAACTCAGCAAATGCGGCAAAGCAATCAAGAATACAAGGAGAAAAGTTAGCAACAATGTCGCAGGATGTTTGAAATCATCAAGCAAAATGTCAAACAATTGCCAAAGGAAATTTATCATATAATTCAATATATAATTTTTTGATCATCAGAAATCCTTAGAACATCACCCGATACGGAATTTGCTTGTCAAATCATCGGTCCTTGAGGTCACCGCAACCTATTGACAAACATTTTTTAATTATATATATTAAATTTCGTTAATTGAGGTGCAAGATGCTTTTGAAATTTTTGAAATCAAAATTCGGGCCGGGGAAACCTATTTTCACCGAAGACGCCGAGCCGCTCGGGCTTTCGGCTGGTAATCTGCGTCAGCAATTCAAGAAACTGGTCGATGCGGGCGAACTTTCGAGGTTTGAACCGGGGGTCTATTTTTTGCCGGACCCCAACCACGAATACTACCCCATATCGTCGAACATGGTCGCCGAGTACAAGTACATCACCGATGGCGACGAAATTTACGGCTATTATTCGGGTTATACCTTCGCAAATCAGCTTGGGCTTTGTCTGCAGGTGCCGTATAAGGCAGAAATCGTAACTAATAATTCAACAGCTATCGCCCGTGAGGTTAAAGTTGGACACACTCCATACTACATTCGTCGCGCCAAGATTGCCGTCACCAAGGAAAACCGCAACGTACTCCAACTTTTAGACTTGC
>CAMKLO010000032.1 GCA_946413655.1 uncultured Fibrobacter sp.
ATGACGACAAGCGGAGCGTTTCTGGATCCTTCGGGGTGAACCCCTCAGGATGACGGTCAACGGCCAGACGTTGCATACTACAAGAGCCCATACCCCATACCTGCCTCCAGGATGACGACGTGCGACGCTCGCCACGGCGTTTTTCTTTCGTCTCTCGTCTGTAGCCCTCTTTGACCACTTGTGCTTTAGCACTTATGTGGTCATGATCCGCGTATGGGGAGAAGGGCGTTCTTTCGTCTAACGCTACCAGTTTTCCACGGTTTTCAGAGTCAAGCTCATAGCGATGTCTTTTTCGTAATACGCAGGTTCGTTGATGAAAATCGGATAAACCGAACGGCCATCCGCTTCGCCTTCGAACAAAACATCTTTACCGTCAAACGTACGGAAAAGTTTGTCACCCTTCTTAAGTTCGCTGTAATCGCGACCATCCAAATCCGGGTGGATCATCGCCTGAATTGCGCCCCCGCCCTGCGGTTTCGGGTAACCCAAGTCGCAGAACTGCGTATAGACTTCAACCTGAATCGGTTCACGTTTTTGCAGTTCGCCACGGTTCCATTCGTCCGCCAATTCCAAATAACGTTTCACCAATTTTTCGGAACGTTCAAAAATAGCGGCGTTCAACGTCCCATGCTGTTGCGGCCCGATTTCAATGCATACATCAGCCTTGGCCACCGTGCCAAAATACGGCGAAGCACTACGCTCTTCGGGCTGATAGTAAATCCACGCATCTTCGAACTCCTGCGTCAGCACTGCAGAAGCCTTCATCGTAAACGGATCTCGCGCCGAAAGAATCAAGCAATAGCCCATATTCGAGCCGGTGTTATGGACGTCCAGAAGCAAGTCCGTTCGTGTATTTTCGCCCTTGGGGCCGTACATCTTATTGAGTTCTCGCGCCCTGCGGAATTCGTACTGCGAAGGCTCCGCAGAAACATCCAAGCAAGTCTGCGAAAACGCACGGTTTAAATCAAAATCGCGATAACGTCGATTGAGGCGCATGGCCTCTGGATTCGCAAGCACAAGCTCTACATTTGCGCTTTTACAAAGCGATTCATAGCATTCTGGATGAGCCATCCACTTTTGAACGAGGCTCACGCCCGTCCGTTCGTTGCCGTGAGTTCCACCTGCAACTACTATTGTATTTATCATACTCATACATCCATATTATAGAAAATCTAAAGTTCTTCCGTGACGAAACATAGCCAATACATGCGTATAATCCGCAAAAAACGCCCCTACATCGATTCACCTCCTTTGAACATTGCTTTTTTTTCTATTTTCTCTAACATGATTCAGAATATTTTAAATAAAATAAAAGGCTTTTTAGCGCCTTACAAGAACATCGCTTATATTTCACTTGCCGTTTGGTGCACTCATATTATTCTTCGCATATTATTGTTATTCCGCAACAACCCCTACGGTTTCCCATTCGTTTCAAAACCGGACTGGTATATTTTCCATGCTATCACGTTAGACTTCTTGTGGATTTGCAATTCTCTCGTCATCTTCATGATTATCGGCGCCGCCATCCAAGCAGCAAGCAAAAAGCGTGTCACAGCAGCAAAAACTTTGACTACCATATACGCCGTATTCCACTCCATTCTCTTGATAGCGACCATATTCGACCATGAACTGATGCGATTCCTCGGTTGTCATCTGTCTTTCGGACTCGCGAATACCTACAAGGACGTTTCATCATTCCGCATGTTCTGGGACTATTCCGCAAACGACAATTCGATTCCATTTATTCAATTTTTCATGTTTGCGCTTGTCATTCCCATAACGTATTTTCTATACAAACTATATTTACGTAAATTCACTTCGATAAAAAAGATTTCCATTTTCATGGTCATCTTTTATGTCGTTTCATATTTATTCATAAATGTTATCTGGACAGGACACGGACGACTCAAAAAATTACGTCCTGTTGTCAGCACCGTTTACCGCGAATTCTTTGAAATCCAAAAGAAAACGGAATTTTCCGACGACGAGCTCTTCGCCTACGGAAAAATGTACCAGGAACTTTGGCAACGCCTCGAAGGCGACAGTCTTTGGGAATTTTCTTCTGCAAAAGAAAGTAACGGGCTCCCTCTCTACCGCATTCCAAAACAGGAACTTTTGCAAAGCGAGCAATTAAAGCAGCAACGATCACTCAAGCCAAACTTCATCTTGATTCTCATGGAATCCGAACGCGGTTTGAACGTCGGTTGTCTCAATCCGAATTTAAAGCCATCGCCCACGCCGTTCATCGATTCCATTGCGGCCCATTCGCGCCTTTGGGAACGCATGCACACAAGCGGGCTACCGACAACGGGAGGCGTTCTTACGACACACCTCGGCATCTCTGACCATTCCACACTTTCGGCGGCGACAGATCTCGTACAACAGAATCTTCCCAGTTTTGCATTGACGCTCACGGATTCCGGATACACCACGCATTACATGTCGGCAGCGGACCCGGCTTGGGACAATCTCGGCGTATGGATGTCCAAATGGTACACCGCACAACATTACGACCGCAGTCGCGAAGACGATTCCACATTCTTTGACCACGCCATCAGTTTCATCAGGGACACGCTCGGCACGCAAGAGAAGCCGTTCCTCGCAACGCTCATGACGCGTTCAAACCATTACCCGTTCAACTTCGCCGCAGGCATGACCGAAGAACAAAAGCAAAAGCCGCTAACGGAACGCATCAACTATACCATGGCTTACGCGGACAGACAAGTTGCAAGGCTGATTCACGCCATAGAAAACAAGGAATGGTATCAAAACACATACGTCATCATCATGGCGGATCACGGGTTCCCGCTTGGAGAAAACGGTTCATCGACAATGACAGGCTACGCATTTTCGAACGCCACTTGGATTCCGTTCCTCATCCACGGTAAAGGCATCGAACCTGCACGCGACACGGCGACCGCATCGCAAATGGATATCGCGCCCACGATTCTTGAACTCGCCGGTTTCGCAGTCCCGAACATTTTCATGGGTCACAATCTTTTGAGAGGACACGGCGAAGGCTATTCGCTAGGAGCTTACACGGGAGTCAAAGCCATTGGTCTCGACGGTTACCGTCTCATTTCAAAGCCTTCCACAGAAGAAAAATGGCTGTTCGCCGAGGGCGATACGCGCCAAGACAACGAAGTTTCGAAAGAGCACGAAGACGTAGCCAAGCGCCTCCAAGGGAAACTGGACTCGCTCATAAAACTTGCCGACTATTCGTTGGAGAAAGGGCTTTAGGGCATTAACAGATTGCTATAGACAACGTATCGCCAAGCAATGGCGGCGGCTTGCATAGTGCGGCCAATTTCCGATTTTTTCGCAGCATCCATTACAAAAGGCATTCCGGCTTCATACCCCGCCACAAGCGAGGACGTATCCCATGTGGGCTTTAGATAGCTCTTGAAAACCATCACGGAATCCGAGACCGTACATTGCGGGAGCAAATACGTGAGCGAATCTTGCCTCATGGCCATATCGCCAAAGCGGAACGAAAACACCGGCGGATAAGCATTTTCCGCAGGCTTACCCTTCCCCAACAAGTCAACTCCCATAAAATGATTGGACGCTTCGATATCCAAGTATCCAAGCAGCGACGGAGCAATATCCGCCTGCGAAACGGGATTTTCAATCACGGCAGGTTCAATTCCCGGCCCGTTAAAAATCAAGGTAACCCACGTAAAACCGTCAAAAATTTGGCCGAGTTTTTCCGTCAAAAGTGACTGTTTGCCATTCAAAAGCGAATGGTCTCCCGTGAGAACAAACAACGTATTTTTAGCACGAGTTCCTTTTTCAACTTCATCCAAAATAATCCCAAGAGAACTGTCCATATAGGCGGTAGCCTTCAAATAAGCTTCGTCAAGGTCTTCCGGTTTCGGCCCCATATCGGGCGGCAAGTCAAACGTCGTATGCATGCTGCGACTCATCCAATGGAAAAACAGAGGCTTATCGGCCGGTCGCTCGCGATACAGTTCGACAAAGCGCTTGGCAAGCGCCACATCGTTTTCGTTTTCAGGTTTGTACTCATAGAACTCGAACCATTTCTGGAACCAAATCAGGCTATTATCAAAATTCGGTTCAGAACCAATCAAGACTTCTGTGTAATATCCCGCTTCGGCAAGGATTTCTGAAATCGAACGCATTTTTGTATTCGGATAACTGTTCAAGAAAATTCCCTGCGGAAAACTATAAACGCCCTGCATAATACCTAGAAGCCCTTCAATCGACGGGAATCCGACGCTATGGGTATTCGGGTAATACACGCCGCCATTCGCGAGCCTGCACAAATTACGGAACCGCTTGCAGCTCTCTTCGATTCGCATGTCGAGCGCCCAACCGCGAAGGCTTTCAATCGTCAAGACGATAATGTCCGGGCGTTCATCCATCGGTTTCGCCTTAAAAGCCTCCATCGAAGCTTTTTCGTTTTTCGCCTCTTTCCAGAACGGATATTTCTGGTCGGGGTTTCCGCCCAGAGCAATGATGCCCTCGCGGTAATGCTCTCCGGGATCGCTCATTTCAAACGTTTCAAAAACATTCTCTACAAGCGTGTAAACCACGGGGCGAATGCGGTCCCAACGCCTGCTAGAGGGATTGAACCACAAATGCGACGTGCAGCCCACCACGGCAAGCACGAAAATCAAAGCGACCGCCCCAGCAGACTTTTTATCAAACGGAACTTGCGAAGCTTTCGCCAAATCGTTTTTCTTCACATAGAAAATCAACGCGGCCATAAAGCCTACTACAATCAGGGCGGACAAAATAAAATGGAACGCGCTGCCTGCAAAAATCGTCGATACAAGCCCCGTATCCGTAAACGCGAAAATATACGTCCTTATATACGAAAGCGTAAGCCGCTGGCTAATCCAACGCATGATTTCGTCATTCGTCGCACTTAACGCGAGGTAAGCAAACGCAAACACCAGCGAAACAATCTTGACGACCATATATCCCTTGCCCCGCACAAGCTTCGAGACGCCCCAGAACACCAAGGCAACCGCCATGACAAGGCCTATTTCGGAATACAATGCGTACCAAATAAAACGATTGAAATTCGAAACAAGCGGCCCTCCCATGGGAGTATCCATCATGTAGAGAGCACACAATTGGGCAAAACGCCCTAACGCAAGAATGAGCGCAAAGAAGAACCAATAGTAACGAAGCATAATTATCTCTATTACTTTTTCTTGAGCCAACTACCGCAAAGGTACATACTGAATATGACACTCGTGATAAGGAACATGGCAATGCTGATGCATGCAAGGTCGCCAATGCCCTTCAATCCGCGATGCGTCGTGAAAAGGAATCCGACAAAGCCAGCAATCGTCGTCGTGGAGCTAGCCATCACATTGCGGCCCGTCGTATCGAACAGTTGACGCAGCGACATACCTTTATTGGAGGGAGATGTCCAGGAAGTGATGAAATGGATTGTCGAATCGATACCAATACCAAGCGCCATCGGAATCACAATCACATTGTAAATACTGATTTTTCCGAATTCAAAGAAATACGTTAAGCATCCAAGAAGCCCAAGCGTAAGGAGCGTACCCATGCCAAACGAGATACAGCCCGCCAAGAAATATTTCGGCTTGCGGAACGAAACGACAAGCGTACCGAAAATGACGAGAATAATGACTAGAGCAAGTCTAAAGCTATCCTGCTTCACGGATTCTATCACATCGGACAAGATAAACTGCGAAGAGAACGTCCGCAATTCCTCGCCATCGAAATTCCAGTGGGCATAACGTTCCTGGAAACGGTGCAACGCCTTGGCATCCCAACTCGGGAAGTCGCCGTAAATAAAGCCAATCTTTCCGTAACTTCCGTCTTTTTCACGAAGCAAGTCGAGAGTCCAGGCAGGAACATCTTCTGCGGTAAACGTTTTTTCGACTTGAGCCAGCTTGCGGAGCGTCGCCACATTCACGGAATCTTCGCCTTCAGAGCGGTCAAAAACGCGGGCTTCCACTAAATCGCGAATTTCTTCAATCACTTCAAGGCGCTTTTCCTGCGAATCCGCCGGCGGAACAAAGCTCTTCAGCGTAAGGAAACTTCCCAGTGTAGAATCATGTTCTACATGCAAGCGCACCATCAATGTATCATACAACTTATCCAATTGCTCAGGCTTGCTACCCATAACGGCAGCAGGAGTCGATGTCACCGCCTTATTGGTCGCACGCGTCACCTTAGTCGAAATGCCACGCGGTTTCACCACTTTAGCGGATTGAACTCTGCGCAAGTTCTTCAAATTGTGTTCAAAATCAACATCTTGGACATAATAGAGCGACACTGCACCCAAAATAAAACCGATGCAAGCCAACACCTTGAAAAATTTCGTGATTTTCGCATCATCCCAGGAATCCGGCAACAAGCTATTTTGCGGGGCCGCCGGGATACCGCCCATGCACTTGATAAACACCGGAAGCACAAGCACCGACGTCAGCATACTGAAAATCACGCCCATCGAGGCGACAACGCCGAACTCATAAAAGCCTCTGAAATGAGCCGCAAGCAAAGTGAGGAATGCAGCCACCGTCGTAAAACTCGCCAGAATAAACGGTTTGAGCATTCTGCGTTGGGCCGCTTCAAGAACTTCTTCCAACGAGGCATACTGACGCATCATCTTCTGCGACGTTCCCAGAATATGGATGGAATAGTCGATACCGATACCGAGAATAATGGACGCCACGAAAACCGTGAACGGATTCAGCTTGCCGTAGAACAGTGCCGTAAACGCAAGCGTCGGAATGCAAGCGTAAAGCACGGAGAGCGTCACGAGAATCGGACCTTTCACACTTCTAAAGAAGAACATCGTAAGGAAAATAATCAGGACAAGGCTTATGCCGAAGGAGAATATGGAATCGTTCGCCACTTCATCCACTTCCTTGAGGCCTTCATAAGTTCCATCCACAGCAAAGCGCATCGGCGAAGAATACGTCTTGCTTCTGAAATGCTGCAACAACGTATCTGTACGGGCAAGAATATGCGTTACAAATTCATAGTCCGTCGAAGGCTTGATGAGTTTCGCATTGACAATTCCGTTAAAGAGAATCTTTCCGGTACTGTCAGGCTGCGGACTACCTATCAAACGAGACTTCAAACTATCCGGTATTGTCGATTTCGGATTCCATTCCTCAGCCTCGTCAGCAACTTCAACAGAATCCTTCTTGTCTTTTTTGAAGAAGGAATCAAACGCACCGACAGCTTCTTCGGGAAGTCCGAGTTCCTGCGGCAAGTTAGCATCAAACCAGACGCGTTCCTTTTTCGGGGCTTTTTCTTGCAAACTATCGCTACCGGGGTCACTCAAAAGATCCACAACCAGCGGGCCATTTTTGCGTCCCAGTTCCAACTGCAAGTCATCGAGATTATCGCGAATATTTTCCAAGTGCTTTACAGGCAAATACAACAACGCATTGTCTTTAAAGAACTGGTTATTGTTATCAACCTGAGTCGAGACAAAATCGCCCTGCCAGTTATTGTGAATATAGGCCGCGATTGAATCCTGCAATTCCAAAACAAGATTCATGTCCTCGCTCTGGATGGCAATCGTAAAACGGTCGGTGCTGCCGAATCTCGTAAACGATTCCTGCAAAGCCTTGACGCTCGGCGTATCCTCCGGCAAAAGATGCGAAAGGTCCGCATCGAGCTTAAGCCCAGGCTTGTAAAGAATCAAGACGGACAGGAGTACTGCCAGCAGCAAATAAAAGGTAAGCGCCTTATACTGATGCTTACAGATTAAGGGAATGTACCAGTTGGAAAAGCGTTCTACAAGAGTCTTTTTAGTAGTCATAATTCTCAATATAAAAAAATATTTTATCTAGGTTCCATGTTATCATTCCGAAGAAGCGAGCGCAACACCTTTGACGTAGAAACCGCACGCTTTTTCCAAGTCAACGAAACAGAATCCTTCACCTCTTTAAAAGAGCCGTCTATATCGCTATAGACTTCTTCGTTATCGAGCCCCCCAGTGAGCACATGATCACGAAATCCCAAAAAATAGGCATTCTGCGAGAAGAAAAGCGAAGGCTGTTCCGCCGGTCGTTCTTCTGTCAGCAAATCATACCCCCAAAAATGGTTCGGTTCGCGAACCTGGGCAAGGTCCATCACCGTAGGGCCCATATCGAGCTGCGACGCAACATCTTCACGGACCGTAAGCCCATTGAACAAATTGCTATCCGGCGAGAAAATCCCCATGAATATTCTCGAAACGGAAACGCCCAGCGGCTGCGGCACCGCGTAATCGACGGAATCCACAGGCGTGTCGTGATCGCCAAGAACTACGATAACTGTTCGCTCGAAATCCGGACGGGACGAAAGCTTTTCAAAAAAGCGGCCCAGTTGCTGATCCGTATAGCGAATCGCATTGTAATAGCGGGCCATGGCATCGTCCGGCTTCGGCGCAAAATCATCAGGATATTCAAAGAACGGAATATGCGACGTGATTGTATTGAACGCAATGAACCAGGAACTATCCGTAGGCAATTTCGGCAAATGCGAAATAACCATGTCGATACCAACACTGTCAATGATGGTACCGTCAGTCACGTTCTGCGGAAAACTCCAGTTGTTCCCATAAAACCTTTCTACAAAAGGTAACGTATGGTCAAATATCGGATTTGAAACGGTAATGTAAAACTTGTGGTAATTCTTTAGATACTCGGGAATTCCCGTGAAATGGTTCGAAGAATAAAAACTCGGCAAGTCGCGATTCGGGTGAGACGGGAATCCTAAATAAGTCGCCATCGTCCCGCGAACCGTGGGATATCCCCCACTGTAGCCGTTCTTGAACCAGAGACCGCCACCACCATTCATAAACATTTTTCCCGTCGCAAGATTCCACAAGTTCGGAGCAAGAGTCGTATCGCCCTCCAACATGCGGTTAAAAATACGCCCCTTGAAAGACTCGCCCATGATAAACACGATATTGTAGGGCTGCTTCGCGCGATATTCATGATTGGGAGCCGCGCGGTACACCGGATAATCCTTAACATTCAGGCGACTTGCTACCATGTTTTCGGGGAGGAACGATTCCATATCCTTGCGGATTTCGTCCGTAATCTTTTCGTTGTCGTAGAAGAACTCGAACGTTTCCTGCACGGCGATATGCAAAACCGGAGCCGTCAACGTATATTTGCCCAGAGTCATGCGCAAGTTTATATGTGTATGCGTAATCGGGAGGTAGAGATCCCCGCGAACGCCACAGGCAAAGAAAATCAAAGGCAGGAGCAAGAACGTGGCGCCCACCGAAATAAACACGACAGGGACTTTCCGGGCAGGCTTTTCAGGCGAAAGGTAGTGCCCCGTAAGAACGCCCCTGGCCGCCCTCTTTCGCATTGTATAAACGACACAGAACACGATACTCGCAACAACACACGCCAGCGCAAGTGAAATATACAGAATCGTTCCCTTGAGATCCCCGCCAAGCGTTCCAATAGTCGTCGCATCCGTAATATTCGAAAAATGGAAATACGTCCTCAAAAAAGAAAAAGACAAACGCTGGTGCGAAAAACGGAACACTTCATAATCGGCAGTCGCCAGAACAAAATAGAATCCAAAAAAGAGGGCCAACGCACGCGGCGCTTTCAAGAACGCAAAGATGGCGGACACGAACAAAATCGTACCAACCGCCATGAGAACCTGCCAAAATATTTTCCCTTCGAACAGTTCCGTAAGGGATAACCCAAGCGGATCCGGCAAGTTATAGAACAGAAGGAGCATCGCAAACTGGACAAGCAGCGCGACAAGCGTAATTGAAACAAACGGATTTTTAAGTAACTGTTTGATAATCATCCACCTAATAAGATTGAACGGCGTAAAAAATAACAAAAAAGAAACCAATCAACATAAGCAAAACGACAAACAGAATAAAACCGCAGATAAAAGGTCTCGTTGTTCATTTGAGCACTTTTTACTATATTTGGACTCATGGATTTTGGAAGTTATGGTAAGACTTGGTGGGCAAACAAGTGGCTTTGCTCGATTCTTGCGACGGCAAGTGAGCAGGCTATTTTGCAGGGGCTCAAGTTTGCATCGCGCGGTCAAGTCACAAGCGTCGATATCGTCGATAACCGCGTGATTTCCGTGGTGAAAGGCCCGAATGGCGGGCTGCACAACAATTACATCGTCTTCCCAAAATTTTCAAAAGAATCTTCCGAAATCTTCGTGAGCTTTTTAAAGCAGCAACCCGCGGAACTTTTGGCATTAAACAACAAGGCATTGAGTCCGTCACTCGAACTCTTGATGAGCAAAAGCGGGCTCCAGCTTTTTGACGACCCGGCGAAAGTCAACATGGGCTGCGACTGTCGCGACGAACGCCCATGCAAGTACCTTGTCGCCACGTTCTTGAAAATTGCAGAACAGGCGGACAAGGAACCTAACATCCTTTTCAAGATTCACGGGCTCGACCTTGAATTTATCAAAGACTTCAAACCGGATGCGATGGAGATGGAAGCGCCCGCCGAAGCGAATCTCGTGAGGTCGTTCAGTAAGGCGACAAGACTTGTGAGTTCGAGTGCTGAAAATGATGCCGGAAACGCATACGCATCCGCTAACGGGAATGCCGCCGAAGGCTCGGGAAGTGCAAACGAGAACCGTGCCGGGAATGAAAATGGGGACAGCGCCGGGGGTAGCGTTGAACGCACGGAACGTGAAGAACAAAACGCAGCCGAACTCAGCCACGCCGAAGACGCAAGCGCTAGTTTATTCGGCGGATATAAAGGCTCGGGTCGCGAATCGCTAAACAGCATCCCGCCCAAGCAACTGCCGACATTCGATTTCAAAAGTTGGAAGGACTACTCGCATATTCTGCCTGCGATGTTGCAAAACTTCCCCAAGTTCTGCCCCGCCGGAAACTTCCGCAAGAGCTTTACCGATGAACTCCAAGCGTGCCACAAATTCTTTTGCGACTTCGAGAACTTCGACATTTTCTCGGAACATTTCCGCGTGAACAATGCCAAGACCTTCCTCATGGAAAACGAACAGTTGCGGCTTTTCCACAAGCCCGGATGGCACTGGAAATTCGAACAGTCGATGGCTGACAAAGTCATCAACAGCAACCTCACCGTCACGAACGTAATGGGCGCACTTTGCTGCCTTAGCGCTGGCAATTTTTCGTGGCACCATTACTCTGTGAGATACTTGCACCTGATGTTGCAAGTGGCATTTTACCTTGTGCGAACAGGAGCCATTTACCCGCAAGTATTTTGGATTGGAAAAGAAGTGGCGCAGATGCGCTGGCTCCCCGCCGAAATGCTCCCTGAAATTCTGCATATCGTCGCAGACCTTGAAGTGACAGCACCGCGAGAACTTGCATGGACAAGCAAGGACGAATCATTTTACGAAATTGTAGAACCCGCCGAGCACATACTTTCACTGTTCATTTCTCAGCTTTTAAAATTCGCTCGCACATACAAGACGCCTCTCAAGACGAATCACGGCAATTTGCTTTCGTTCTTTTTCGATAGCGTCTCTGGCAAACTCGCGAACAACGCCCATGCGATTCCGGGAAAAATACAGCAATGGCTTTCGGTGTATTCTTGCCTCGGTTGCCGTACGCAAATTCTCTTTGTCTGCAGCGAAATGGACGAAGATGTTGCGCTGGATGTTTTTGTACTCGATGAAGACGGAACAGCAACGAGCGTTGCCGGGAATGCCGCGGGACTGCTAAATGTCGCGAAACGCACGCCGCTTTCGGAACTTTTCGAGAATAACGATTCGCGCCTGCTCTCGATTATGAGCGTTCTGAATGGCATCGCCGACGGATTCAAGCCACTTGACGCTTATTTGGAACGCCGTGCGAGCGAACCAATTTTGATGCGTGGCGCAGAGCTCCTCGACTTTTTGCAGGATTGCCTTAAAAAGCTCCAACTGTTCGGCATCCAAACGGAAATCCCAAAGAACTTGTTGAACATAGGCAAACCCAAGCCCAAGATGCGTTTGCAAGGCAGCATGAGCTTTGGAGCATTTACAGCCGGCGACCTGCTAGACTTTGATTGGGAAATCGCCATCGGTGACGAAAACATTTCGGCAAAGGAATTTTTGGAGCTCGCCGAACAAGCGGACGGACTTTTAAAATACAAGTCGAGTTACGTGCAAATTACCGAACAGGATTTGCAATCCATCCGCGATAAAATTGAAGGCAAGTCTAGTGAGTCTGCGAAAAAAGGCAAAAAAGCCGCCGGAAATGCCGAAGGAACCGCCACCAAGAGCACCACAGGAGACGCCGCGACTTCCACCGACGAAATCCTCGAAGAAGATTCCATTCCAGAAATCACGCAAGCCAAACTCGTACAAGCGTGCTTCACCGGCGAATGCGACAACATCCCCGTCGAAATGGCGAGCGATTTCAAACAACAGTTCGACGCCTGGCGTGCCGAAACGGACATTCCCTTGCCTGAACATTTGAACGCAACACTCCGCCCCTACCAAATTCGCGGATACTCCTGGATGTACAAAAATTTGGAAATCGGATTCGGTTGCATTCTCGCCGACGACATGGGCCTCGGCAAGACGCTACAAGTCATCACGTTCCTCCTCAAGATGAAACAGGAAGACAAATTCGCAGAGAAAAAAGCCATCGTCGTGATGCCCGCCGGCCTCCTTTGCAACTGGCAAGTCGAAATTAAGAAGTTCGCGCCAGACCTCACGTTTTTTGCGTATCACGGCGGCCGCCGCGACCTCGAAAAATTCAATGCCGACGTTTTGCTCACGACATACGCCACATTCCGCAAGGACTTCGCCGAACTCGACAAACACGAATGGCAAACGATTATCATCGACGAAGCGCAAAACATCAAGAACGCCGACAGCGAACAGAGTAAATTGCTCCGCCGGATGCGCGCGCCCATGAAAATTGCGATGAGCGGCACGCCTGTCGAAAACCGCCTCATGGAATTCTGGACCATCATGGACTTCACGAACCGCGGATTCTTCCCCAGCGCAAGCGAATTCCGCGAAAAGTTCGAAACGCCCATTCAAAAGAACGGCAACCAAATCGTCGCAGAAACATTCCGCAAAATCACGGCACCGTTCATGCTGCGCCGCCTCAAGACCGACAAGAGCATCATCAGCGACTTGCCTGATAAAATCATTCAGGACGAATACGCCGAGCTCACGAAACCGCAGGCGGCACTGTACAAACGCACTCTCGACCACTTCCTCGCAGAACTCGAAGAAGAACAACAACTGAGCGAAAAGGCGAACGACGCACACGCCCTATTCAAACGCAAGGGCATTATCTTGCAGATGATTCTCGCCCTCAAGCAAATCTGCAATCACCCCGCCACATTCCTGAAGGGATTAGACGAGAGTAGAAAGACGAGAGACGAGAGAGATGCTGCGGCGGTCCCTACAGAAAACGCAGATTCCCCGTCCCAGCGTCATCCTGACGACCATCGGGAGGAAGACTACCTTAAAGGCGAGTGTCGCGACCAAGCAGGCTTGGGCATGACCGAGCCCAAAGGGAGGGGCGAAGCCCCATCCAGTGAAGTCTTGGACAACGCTTCCATCGCAGTGATGCCCAAGAATTCCAACAAACTCGAATCCGGCAAGATGCAAATGCTCCTGGACCTCCTTACATCCATCCAAGAGCAAGGCGAAAAAACGCTCATCTTCACGCAATTCGCCGAAATGGGTCACCTGCTGAAATCCACCATCGAAGAGGAACTCGGCCTCCGCACGCATTTCTACCACGGCGGTTGCACACAAACGCAGCGCTCCGAAATGATCCAGGACTTCCAAGGGAATCCAGATTGCAAAGTGCTCATTCTTTCGCTGAAGGCAGGCGGCACCGGACTCAACCTCACCGCCGCATCGCAAGTCATCCATTACGATTTGTGGTGGAACCCAGCCATCGAAGCGCAAGCCACCGATCGCGCCTTCCGTATCGGTCAAAAGCGCAACGTCCAAGTCCACCGCTTTATCACCAAAGGCACATTCGAAGAGAAAATCAACGCCCTCCTCGAAACCAAAAAAGCCATTGCCAACTTGACCGTGAACGCCGGCGAAACATGGCTCGCCGACATGGACGACAAGCAACTCGCCGAAGTCTTCTGCCTAGACAACACGATTGTGTAGAAATTTTAGTCGAAGCTTATATTATATTTAAATTTTGAATTGAATGAAAAAGTTGAGGTAAAATGCGGCGTAAAGACAGAGAAGTTTTAGGCGACGAAAACATCGCGAAGATTATCGAACAATGCACGACTTGCCATGTCGCGATGACAGATGATGCCGATGCAAGCATGCCCTACGTAATTCCGCTGTCGTTCGGATACAGCCTAAACGATGGCGTTCTGGAGCTGTATTTTCATTGCGCTCATGTCGGCAAAAAACTCGACTGCATCCGCAAAAATCCGAATGTTGCATTCAGCATGAGCGTCGAAAACCGCATCGAAATTCACGAAGATGTTTATTGCAAAAGCGGGCGCTTTTATGCAAGCGTCGTCGGGCAGGGCAAGGCGGAAATCGTCGAGGATAGCGCCGAGAAATGCCGCGGGCTCTCGCTCCTGATGGAACGGCAAGCTGCAGGCGCCCCGCAATCCTCAGGTTCCGCGCATTCCACACAATCCGCCGCATCGCACAAGTTCGAATTCACACCCGAGCAGGCCGCCACCGTGACAGTATTCAAAATAACGAGCACGAATTTCACCGGCAAAGCGAAAAACGACAATGCGTAAATCTTTCTCCGTAAACGTAAGGAACCAACAACGCAAAAATAATCGCACACAACAAAGCAATCAAAAGTCTTATTATGAATTTTTTCTTCTTCATTTATTTCGTTCCTCTATTTTGATTTCACTTTTTCTTTGATGAAGAAAAAGTGTAAATCCCCGCTAGGTTCATTTTCTCTTTGTACTATATTGGTCCCATTCACACAAAAAACTTGTGTTTCTTCAATCATCCAATTTCCAGGGAATTTTTTCGTAAGCCATTCCTTATATTTCTCGCGAAACGGAACCAACTTGTACACAAAATAACACAGAGAATCACAAATTTTAGGATTTTCTTGGAGATTCCCGTCTGTTATAGGACAGTAATATCGGTCAACGAGACCTAATCGATAATGGATCGAATCACCCTCATCTCGTTTAAATTTTTCGATATACTTTAAAACAGAATCGGCATCTACATAGTCAGGGCAATACACGCCATTTACAACTTTATATTCAAGTTCTTTGTTATTCTTTTCACCTTGTCCAAAAACAAGACAAAAAGAAGAAAGCAACAATAAAAAAAGCAACTTTTTATTCATTAGAATAGAATTCCTTCTTTTATATTGTAGCAAGCACCTGAATTATTCACATCAATCCACGCATTTTCCCATATAGGAAAGCCATCTATTTCTGCATTGTAATAATAGTCATAATCAACAAGAACAAAATTTAAAGAATCTATTTCTGCAACTTCAGCCTTCGAATTCCATTTTTCTATACAATAACTAAAGGCATCCTCTGAAATACTACGCACAACATAAACAAAGGAATCTTCTTCAACACTGCAATAGTTTGAATTATCACAATGATTTTTTCGTCCAGATGTATTAAAGATCTTTTTCGCAATATCTTTATCTAACCGGCAAGGATAAGGAACAGGGACGTCGCTATCCGAACAAAGAGGGCTTTGACTCTGTTTTGGATGAGTAAAACAAGAACAGAGAATCAAGCATAGTGAAAGAATTAAATGCTTTGAAATCCTCATATAACTGACGACATTCATTAAGAAAGGCCTGATTTCTATTCGGCCCAATGGTTTCCGTTGTAATTCTTAGCGGTGTCAGCGTCCATGCCAATCTGGCGGACCAAATCTTCGATGCTTGCGAACTTCTTTTCGGGGCGCAAGAAGGCGAGCAAGTCTAGCGCTAAATGCTGGCCGTAAATGTCTTCGTTAAAGTCAAGCAGATACGCTTCGACCGCAAGGTTATGCGTTCCGGGCGTTGTCGGTTGCGTTCCGATGTTTACGACAGAGCGGAAAATGCGACCGTCCGAGAGTCTAGCGCTTGCCACATACACGCCGCTTTTCGGCAAGAACTTGTACTGACCAACTTCAACATTCGCAGTCGGGAAACCGATGGTGTGGCCAAGACGCTTACCAACTACGACGGTTCCAGACAAGCGATACGGGCGGCCCAGATACGTCTGCGCACGGTCCACATCACCGTTCAAAAGAGCATTCCGCACAGCAGAAGAACTCACGCGTTCGCCCTTGTGGAGCACAATCGAAAGCATTTGCGTACTTAGTTCCGGGAACGCCTCAGTAATCGTCTCGTAATTGCCCTTGCCACCAGCACCAAAACAATGGTCATGCCCAAAGAACATCGACGCGACATTGCGTTTTTCAATCAGCTCTGTGCGGACAAACTCGTCAAACGGGAGTTTCGCCATCTCGTGCGTAAACGGCAAAACTAAAAATTCAAGTCCAAAGCTTTCGATAAATTCGCGTTTTTCTTCGGTCGTCGTGAGGAGCAGCGGATCGCCCGGCCCGCGCAAAACGTAATTGGAATGCGGTTCAAAGCTGATGACGGTCGGCTGCAAACCATTCACTTCGGCGACCGCCTTGAGCGTGCGGAAAAGCGCCTGGTGCCCCAAATGGCATCCATCAAAATTACCCATTGTCACAGCGCGTTTCATTTTCACAATCCTTCAAATACCGTAGCAATCTAATATCAATGACAAGGTCCCTGAGCCTGCCGAAGGGCTATTCATCCTCGCCCAAATAAAACTTGGGGCAAATGCGGCCCGGGTCATAAACGCCAAGCCCAATCACAAAGCCATCTTTATCAGCAGTAAAAATAAACTTTTCGAATCCCGGCTCCGTACTTAAATTTTCGACAGGAGTGTGCCACGGCACCCAATTTCCTAAACGAATCGCCTTGATTTGGTCATCATTCAGGCGCACCACCGGAAAATCAAGCACCTGATCGACAGGGAGCAAATGTTCCGGCGTAAGAGCGTCCCCGCGAACGGCACGGTCAACGGTCACTTCACCGATGCGGTGGCGACGAATCATCGAAACGCAGCCGCACGTTCCAAGCGCACGAGCCAAATCTCGACCGAGCGAACGGATGTACGTTCCCTTGCTGCAGTTGCATTCCAGGTCAAACGTGGCAAAGCACTTGCCGGTACAGCCTTCGGTTACAAATCCCTCGCCTATAATTTTGAGCGATTCGATATGGATGCGACGGGGCTTGAGTTCAATTTCACGACCACGATTCATCAAGTCGCTGGCGCGATGACCGTTGATTTTCACGGCACAGTAATTCGGCGGGACTTGATCAATGTCGCCAATGAACTGCGGAAGGACGCGTTCCAAGTCTTCGCGGGTCACCGAAGGCGCACCGCACTGGATCCTTCGACTTCGCTCCGCTTCGCTCAGGATGACACCTTCAGAATGGCATTCAACCTCGCCTCTCTCGTCTCTCGTCTCTACTCTCTCATCTGCATGCACCACTTCCCCGTCCCATTCAAGGGTGTCAGTCTCGTAGCCCAGATGAAGGCGGAACGTATAGCATTTATCCTTCGCCTCGACATACGGCAAAAGGCGCGTCGCACGGCCTGTAGCGGCAATGATGAGCCCGCTTGCACGCAAGTCAAGCGTCCCCGCATGGCCCACACGCTTAGTACAAAAGACCCTTTTCAGAGGGAAAAGGGCCTTAAAAGATGTTTCACCTGCAATTTTGTCCAACAGGACGAAGCCGGAAGAGGCCAATTAAAGATCCCCTTTCTGCTTCAGTTCTGCAAGAATTTCTTCGATATGCATAGCGTGTTCGAGATTCTCGTCCAGAACGAACTTGAGTTCCGGAACCTTGAAAATTTTCAAAGTCTTGCCCAAAACGCCACGGATAAAGCCGGCGGAGTTGTTGAGTCCGACAAGCGTATCACGCTTTTCTTTGTCGGAACCCATCACTGAGACGAGAGCTTTTGCGTAGCTAAGGTCCTCAGTAATATCCACACGGGTAATGCTTGCGAGTGTGCTCACGCGCGGATCCTTCAAGCCTTTCTGAATAAGCTTTCCAATCTCTTCGCGGAATTGCTCGCCTAATCTATCTGTTCTACGAGTCATTAAGCGTTTTCCTTCGCTGCGGCAGCTTCTTCAGCGGCCTTCTTCGCCTTTTCTTCAGCTTCTTCGCGGGCAACGTCTTCCAACGTGCGGGCAACCTTGACTTCCTTGAAGAAGATGAGGCTGTCGCCTTCCTTGATATCGTCGTAACCCTTGAGGCCGATACCGCACTCGAAGCCACGAGCGACAGACTTGACGTCGTCCTTCATGCGCTTCAAGGACTGTACTGCGGTCGTACCGAGTTCGATACCGTTGCGATAGACGCGGACATGGCTCGTGCGGTCCACCTCGCCGTCGGTAACCATACAGCCAGCGATGAGACCGACCTTCGGGACCTTGAACACCTGGCGGATTTCGGCTTCGCCAACGAGTTCTTCGCGCATAATCGGCTTGAGGAGGCCTTCCACAGCGTTCTTGATATCTTCAATGCAGTCGTAAATCACGCGGTAGTTGCGGATTTCGATGCCTTCCTTCTGAGCCATTTCGCGGACAGCGAGAGACGGCATCAAGTGGAACGAGATAATGATTGCCTGTGCGGTCGTTGCAAACAAGATATCGGATTCCGTAATCGTACCCACACCCTTGCGGATGATGTTGACGCGGACTTCCTTGTTGGTAAGCTTTTCGAGGGAAGCGGCAAAAGCTTCTGCAGAACCACCCACGTCGGCCTTGACGATGAGGTTGAGTTCGGAGAGCTTGCCTTCCTTCTTGTCGTTGAAGGAATTTTCGAGAGAAACTGTCTTACGGGCGCGGAGATCGCGTTCACGAGCAGCCATACGGCGCTTGGACGCAATTTCACGTGCGGTCTTTTCGTCTTCCACCACGACAAGTTCGTCACCGGCCTGCGGAGTACCGTCAAAACCGAGCACTTGGCACGGAGCGGAAGGAGGAGCTTCTTTCAACTGGGCACCACGTTCATTGAACATGGCACGGACACGACCGGCATAGATACCGCAAACAAACGGGTCACCCACATGGAGCGTACCGTTCTGCACGAGAATCGTAGCCATGGAACCCTTACCCACGTCGAGCTTGGATTCAACGACTGCGCCACGGGCGTGCGTATCCGGATTGGCCTTGAGTTCCAAAATTTCAGCTTCGAGAGCGAGCGTTTCGAGGAGCACGTCCATGCCCTGACCTGTACGGGCAGAAACTTCGATACAGCTGGTCTGACCACCCCACTGTTCGACTTCGACGCCGCGTTCAGCGAGCTGGGCGCGAATCTTGTCCGGGTTCGCCGTCGGAAGGTCCATCTTCGTAATGGCGACAACCATCGGAACATGTTCACGCTTCGCGAGATCAATACATTCAACCGTCTGCGGCATCACCATGGAGTCGGCAGCGACCACAAGCACGATAACGTCAGTCACCTGGGAACCACGAGCACGCATAGCACTGAACGCTTCGTGACCCGGAGTATCGAGGAAGGTAACCTTGCCCTGCTTGGTGGTGACTTCGTATGCACCGATGTGCTGCGTAATGCCACCCGATTCGCCAGACACCACGTGGGTCTTACGAATCCAGTCGAGGAGAGAAGTCTTACCGTGGTCGACGTGGCCCATGACGGTAACCACCGGATGGCGCGGCTGGAGATTTTCCTGAGATTCTTCCTCGATGCCGAGAGCTTCTTCTTCGTATTCTTCCATCAGCTGAGCTTCGTAACCGAATTCATCAGCCAAAATTTGGATCGTTTCGAAATCGAGGCGAGCGTTGATGGTCACCATCATGCCCATTTCCATGCACTTCGCAATGACGCGTGCCGGCATCTGGTCCATAAGGCCTGCGAGTTCGCCCACGGTAATGAAGTCCGAAGTCTTGAGAATCTTCTTTTCTTCACCCGTATTGTTTTCGGAATGATCCTTGTGATAAACTTTCTTGACCGGGTTCTTGGAGAGGGATGCCATCACACGGGAGACGTTCTGACGGACGACTTCCTGCTGTTGCTCCTTCTGCATTTCCTGACGGTCTTTAGTATTGCTGCGGCGGTTCTTGTCGTTGGCATGGCGTCCGTTCTGGCCCTTGCCATTGCCCTTGCCATTCTGGTTGTTCTGGCCGAGAGCCTGGCCGCCGTTGGAAGCGTTGAAAGCTTCCTGCATGGAGCCACTGGAGAAACCTCCGTTACGTCCGGTATAACCGCGGCTACTGCTGCTCGCGTTACCGTTATTCTGGCGGCGGTTGTTGTTATTGTTGTTGCGGTTATCATTACCGCCATTGTTGTTCGAAAGACGACCGAACGTACCCGTGTAACCCTGGCCATTATTGTTGCCGTTGCGAGGACCATTCGGACGATGGCCTCCGCGAGAGGCCTGTGCCTGCTGGCGGGACTTTTCGATACGGGCGAGAATAGCCGCATCGGGTTTGAACACCTGAGCCTTCATCGGAGGCTGCTTGAGTTCCGTAGATGCAGACATCATTGTCGGCTGCGGAGCCGCCGGAGCAGCGGGCTTTGGAGCCGGAGCAGCCGGTTTTACGGCCGGGGCGGGTGCGGCAGGCTTTGGAGCTGGGGCCGGATTCGACGGAGCAGCCGGAGCGGCAGGCTTTGGAGCCGAGGCCGGATTCGATGGAGCAGCCGGAGTGGCTGGCTTCGGAGCCGGAGCAGCTTGAGCCGTCACCGGAGCGGGAGCCGCAGGCTTAACGGCAGGAGCGGGCTGAGCCGGGGCAGCCGGTTTTACTGTAGCCGGAGCGGCAGGCTTTGATACCGGAGATTTCGGATCCTGTTTGGCGACAGCCTTCGGGGCTTCCTTGCGGGCACCCGGGCCTTTCTTCAAGCTAACCTTCAAGCCGAGCTTGTTCGTCGCGACCGACGTTTCCTTCTTCTTTGCAGGAGCGGAAGCGGAAGAATCCGATTCAGAAGTATTGGCCTTCTTCAGATTCTTGTTACGGGCGTCCTGCTTCTGTTTTTCGGCAGCGGCAGCTTCCTCGATTTTTTCAAAGTCTGCCATATCCAATTTGGACATATGGGTACGAACCGCAACGCCAGCGTCGCGAAGCAGCTTCATCACCACATCAACCTTCAATCCATGAGCATCAGCCCAATCCTTAGGTTTCATTTGAGAATCATTCGTCATGAATAGCCTATTCAATTCCTTTTCTTATTCTTCCGTTAAACTTTTACCCTGCGCAAAAGTTCTTAAGCGTTCGCATCCTTACCGGCAGCAGCCTTAGCCTTCCTGTCTTCGTCAACGCGCTTCATTCTCATTCTCTTTTCATCCTCGTAATTGCTCATGAGGATGCGATTCTTGGATTCTTCGTCCATCTGAGACCATTCCTGTTCTCCATGGACGTCGAGCTTGCGATCCACCAAGCGACCGGCAAGTTCCACATTCTGGCCACCCTTACCGATAGCCTGAGCGAGATTTTCGTCATCGACGATAATCACGATACGGTCTGTATCCGGAACCGGGAACATCTTGAGGACAGAAGCCGGAGCGAGAGAACGTTGTACGAACACGTCGAAGTTTTCGTCCCAATGGACGATATCGATGCGTTCGTTGCCAAGTTCGCGAACAATCGTCTGCACGCGGGCACCCTTCATACCGACACAAGCGCCAACCGGGTCAATCTTTTCGTCACGAGAATAGACGGCAATCTTTGCACGACGATTCTTGGAGTCGCGGGCCACAGCCTTGATTTCGACAGTGCCTTCGTAAATTTCAGGAACTTCCTGACGGAGGAGCGCCCTGAGGAAATCTGCGTTCGCTCTGGACAAAATAACCTGAGCGCCGCTCTTCGTCGATTCTTCGACGCGGGCAATCACAGCCTTCACAGAAGCGCCCTGAGTCAAGCGTTCATGCGGAATCTGTTCGCGTGCCGGGAGTTCGGCTTCAATCTTGTTGCCCAAATCCACGATGACGTTACGTTGTTCCAAGCGAAGCACCGTACCGTTGATAATCGTACCGATGCGGCTGCGGTAGATGTCCATGATGCGCTGGCATTCGGCACTGCGGATGTGCTGCGTCAAAAGTTGTTTTGCCGTTTGGATAGCCTGACGACCGAAGGAGGACGTCGGGAGTTCCATGTAAAGGCTGTCGCCGGCCTGAGCGTCTTCGTTGAAGTCGCGGGCTTCTTCGACAAGCATGTAGCCTTCATCCAATTCAGCCACTTCATCAGCCGTCATGTTCGGATCGTAGTCCGGATAATCATCGACAACTTCGACATTCAAGAACACATGGACTTCGTTTGTTTCCATGTCGATATCGACGTTGATTTTCTTTTCGATGTGCAAATACTTGCGGGCCGCAGAAATGAGAGCCTTCTTGAGGGCGTCCAAAATCACGGAATCATCGACACTCTTGTCTTCAACGACTTCTTTGAGCACGTCGAGCAAGTTTACTTTCGGTTCGTTCTTCATATGTTGACCTTCCTATTTAATTTTCACTTCGACCTTGGCCGAAAGCACTTCGGACCGCGGTATGACGATTTCGCCGGCATTGCCCTTGAGCTTGAGCTTCAAATTTTCTTCGTCGGCATCTAAAAGTTCGCCAGTCACTGGCTTGCCCGTCGAGCGGGTAATGCGGAGCAGACGCCCCTTGTTGCGGTTAAAATCCGCCAAAGACTTGAGGGGGCGGTCCAATCCCGGAGACGAGACTTCAAGCGTGTAGGCGCCTTCGATTAACTCGGGATCCAAGTCCAGCGCATCCGAAAGGAAATGACTCACGTTCGTGCAGTCATCGATAGTAACTCCTTCGGGCTTGTCGATAAAAATCCGCAATGTCTTGCGCTTGCCGGCACGGAACACATCAGCTTCCACAAGCGTCACGGATGCGGACTTGCATGCCTCGGCAATGAGAGAATTCAGTTTTTCTTGGACGACCAAATAAACCTCTTATACTAAAATAGACGTTCGCTTACGGACCTTCTCCAGAAACCTTTTGGACCGAAATCCGGGGTTTCAACGGAAAAAATCCACGAACAGTCTAAAAACCGATACAAATAGAGAAAATTTTTAGCCTTTAGGCAACCGCAGTTATATGAATTAGGGGCTATAAGGCCCTGCAGCACGACCTATTGCATGTTCAATCATCATTATCTATTTTCATTATCACGACGAGAAGGCCCCGCCGACAGAGGCGTACGCATCCACGGGCGGGAACATTCCTCCTCGCAGCCGTAAGTCCGGTATTGACTTGGCAAACGCCATGGCCTTGGAAAAACCATGCGGAATGCGCTGCGATACATATCCCGACAGTTCTAAAGAACGTTGGCTTTAAAACAAACTAATCAACAACAATACACAAGCCGTGTACGTTTTCAGCGTACACAAATCCTCCGCTGTAAAGCGGATTTGGAGTCTTATGAATAAAGATCAATACGCAGCAATGCTCAAAGATATCAGCGAAACACACAAGCAAGGTGGCGACACCCATAATTGCATTTTGAAATACCGTGAAAAATACAAATTCGCCTACATTTACAATGACACAATCTTTAAAATGCTATTCGGAAATCCCGAAAACATGGAAATGACAGCAAACTTTCTGAACGCAATCCTGAAACTGGATGGCGGAGACTGCATCGACAACCTCACCTTCGTCAATCCTACAGTGAACAGCGCATTCAGCAAAACGACCACCTCGGATATCGTTGCAGAAAACCAGCGCCTTGAACGCATCGTTCTTGAAGTCCAGCATGTAGAAGACGAAACTTACAGCGATCGGCTTGTATTCTATACCGCCAAACACACGATTGCAAGCAAGGTTCGCGGCGACAGCTACTGGCTTCGCGATTTAAATCTCATCAGCCTACAAATGTTCAACGGATTCCCCGATTCAAAAAATTACCGACATAGCATCAGGCTTAAAAATCAGGATAACGAAGAATTTTTCAAGAAACAAACGGTCACCCTCGTTGAAATTCCCAAATTCATAAAAGGGAACTACGCATCTGACCAAAGCCTCCTCGCGCAATGGCTCCGTGTTATCGACGGAATCAATAACGAAACGCCAATTGATGTTCCTAAAGATTCACTATTCGCTCTATTGCAGAAAAAGGCCGAATTGAGTATCTTTACAGAAGAATTTCTTGTAAGTGAGGCTATGGCTATGAGCGACCGTCTTTACGAAATGTACGTTGAAAAGAAGCACGCCCGTGCAGAAGGGCATTCCGAAGGATTTGCAGAAGGACATTCTGAAGGGGTTGCTGAAGGGCATCGTGAAATGGCTAAAGCCATGCTTGCCGAAGGCGACTCTGTTGAAAAGGTCGTACGCATATCCAAGATTCCTGAGGCCGAAATTTTGACGTTAAAAGAAAGCCTTTCGCAAAGCAAGTAACACCTCACAAACGCACAAAAAAGACCCCGAAAGGGGTCTTTTCGTTTATGTCATGACCATCTACAATATAAGATAATACTTAATCAGTTATAGTTCTTAATTACACATCTGTGGGCAACCGCCATTATACGGGCCGACAACGCAGATGTTAAAGTTATAGTCACCCGGAGTCGCCTGAATCAGGAACTTCAGAGTCACAAGTCGCTTGGCGGCATCTTCACCATCAATCTTGGTGGCCCCCTTATACCAGGCAGGCTGCTTAAAGTCAGACCATGCAAGATTTTTAGAGGTTCCTGCAGTAGATTTCGGGAGAGATGCGGCCGGATTGGCAAAACCGATTTCTCTGTCGAAATCACCAAGGCCAAGTTGAAGCGCGGGAGCTGCTTCGGATCTATAAGTGATGCAAACGCCACCCCACGCGGAAGCATCGGCAGCAGCCAGAGTCTTATTGGTCTTAGATGTTTGACCGGCAACGTCAAAGGCAATCCCAACAAACGGGTTGTAGGTCAAAGTACCCTTGTCAAGGACAGCAGTGCCGCAGACACCGCCGCAATGCTCAATGACATTGTCGAGAGCTAATTCGCTGTATTCGTTACCAATTTCTACAGGCCACACTATCGTGGACTTACCACCATCAGCATCATCGGCGTAACCGTACCAGTAACCTGAAGTTTCAGAGCCCTTATCGAGACGGGTATCCACTCGATAGCCATCGCTACCATACCACGTCGGGAAGGCCGTAGAAACAGGTCCCCTGCTGCTCGAAGACCGTGCCTTGCTAGATGACGACCTAACCACACTGGAAGAACTCCGTTTCACCGAAGAACTCGATTTCGGGATTGTAATCGACGATGAACTTACTGGAGTAGGCGTACAGATAGGATCACCGTAAACAACCCAAGCATTGTTAATACAAAGGAAATTCGTGATACACGAGCCGTTGACAACGGACGTCCCTATGCCCTCATCGCATATTCTCTGCTGTTGCGAGCCTTTGCAGACTGTATTCTGCGGAATCCAGGCGTTGTTCGCACAAATAAAATCAGTCGTGCAATTTCCTTGATCATCAGAGAGGGCGGTTGTAGTCCCCTCCACGCAAATTTGAGCTGGTGTAGAAGAGCCCTGCGCAAAAGCGACACCATATGAATCCTCCCACTGGCCCGCGTAATCCGTACATCCCCACATTACAGCAACCGGTAAAAACAAGAACTTCTTTTTCATATTGCTAGTCCCCATTAAAAAAGGAATGTAACGCCGACACCAACAAGTCCGGCGGCCATCAAGCCAAGTGAAACATTTCGAATCGTCTTAAATTTCTTGGCATCGTCAAGGCCTTTCTGGTATTCCTGCTGGTTCCTCGGAGGAGTTGCGGTGGCATCCTTCGCCTTCTTGTTGAACACAACCGCCATAATACCGCTCACAGCAGCCACACCGCCGGATATGGCAATCGGGACCCAATGGATTTTCTTGCCCTTCCCACCTTGCGCTGCTTCATTTGCTGCATCGCTTACGTTGTCTTGTTTGGCCTGAGCGTCTCCAACAGCTCCAGTCAAATCAACATTGCCATTTTCCGTAGCCGGGGCAACACCCTCCGGAGTATGCATAAGCTTGTGCGTCACCTGCACCACCTCGTGCCACTTGGGCTGTACGTTCACCTTTTCAGTCCAACCGTCGCCCTTGATTACAACATCAGCACACATCGGCACCTCGCCTGCATAAGGCGTGCTTCCCACTTCAACGCCATCTATCACGACAGCCACAATCTGAGGTTCACCCTTATACTCCACATTAAGTTCAAGTCCACCCTTGCCACGAGCGATTTCCTTATCAAAGACTTCCGTCTTGTTTTTCGCAATCGAAACATTAAATTCTACAGGGTCATAGCACGGATGCGTCAGCAAGACCTTGTGGATTCCGGCTTCCAGTTCGATTTTCGAATCATCCTTGCGAACATCATCGACAGTTACGTTGAGCGCGCCACGCTTGGCGGCATCCCCAGCAAGCACGGGTTTCATCTCCAACCAGCCAAAATTCGGCGTAAGCGTGAGTTCCACTTTTTGGTTGTTGCTCTTGATATCCACGAGCATTTCCGCATCTTCATAACGGTCGAACGAAGCCACTATTCTGTGGTTGCCTTCTTCGACTTGCACCTTACACGGAGTGCTCAAGCACTTGGGAACAGCCTTGCCGTCTATCGTAGGCACGGCACCCGCCGGCGTCGAGGTAATTTCCACGATAAACTTCTGTTTGCCGCCATAGCTAAAACTACCGGTATTGCCAATCGCACCAATTCCACCAACACCGGCAAATCCGCCGCTACCTTTGACCTGGCGGAAAAACTCCGGAGACTTCTGCTTGATTAAATCCAGAAGTTCCTCGACATTCGCACCTCGACCATTGAAACTGGCGATAAGCTTGTTGCCCGCCGTCTCGTAAAGTTCCGCCGAAAGCGTGAGCGAATTTCCAAAGCGCCCGACTCGTGCTTGGCAAATGTAGTCCGCCGCGATATTCTTGCCCGTTTCCACGAGGCAGCTGCCTTCGCAGTCCTCAATCGCTTTGCCGGGCGGCAACATCTGCTGGATGTTCTCGCGGGTCATGATGGTGTAATTCTGCACCGCCGGGAGTTCGAGCACAGCCTGCTCGCGCAAAACGTTCGTAAGGTATTGGCGGTCCGAAAGGGATACATTATCCTTAGCACTACCATCGGCACCCGTTTCAAGCACGGCCACGTAAGTGGCAAAAGAACTTGTCGCAAACAAACACAAAATTGAAAAGAAAAGAAATAACGGTTTCATAATCAAAATGTAATGTTTTCTTTAACGCAAGTCAATAAAGAATCATGAAAAACGTCCGACCTACTCATGAGCAACAAAAAAGCCCCCGAAGGGGCTCTTTCAGCAATTCGTTTTATACCAAAAAACAATTAATTCTTCACGCAGCGAACGGATAACCTGTAATTCTTTGGCCAAGAAGGTCCAACAGTCGCATTGAGATCATCCATCATCAAGTAATGAGCATTCTTATTATCATTAACTTCAGTGGATGTCCAAAAATAGGCTCGCATCAACCACTGTCCGTAAGAACCATTCCAACGTCCTCCTGGGTATGCGCTAAACCCAGTCTTATTATTAGCACGAGCATCCCAAGTTCCATTTACCCAAAGAACATCCTGCGGTCTCGAATTACCATCCATTTGATTTGCATAATCCCATAAAATGGAAATATCGTCTTGCGAGGGCAATCTATAACCATCAGGACAAGCCGTCATCGCAGCATCCCACGTATAAAGTCTTCCATAGATTTCACAATTTGATTCCTGATCATCGTAACAATAGGAGTTTTCAGTCTTATAATTCAGATTTTCCGCAATCCAATACTGTTCACCGATTTGCACGACGGGATATTCATTTCCTGCACGATCTTTAACTTTTCCAATTGAACTAGACGAGACCGTAGTTGACGACGATGATACGACTGACGAAGACGACTTCGCAGAACTGCTGCTTAACGGTTTTGCCCCCTTTATGCAACGAACGGATCTACGATCATTTATATTACCTTCTATAAATTCCGGATCGTTATTTTTCCAATATATATTCACAGACCACGCTTCAGTGTCACTTATTTTTTCATTTGTCCAAAAAACCGCGCCACTCGTCAAACTAGAATAGTACAAGACATCACCTGACATTGAACCACCTCCAGCAGGAAACACAGAAAAGCCAACCGCATCGTCACCATTGCCGTTCGCATTAGAATCCCAGCCCGACGTTGCCTTGAGATGTGTTGCAGCATCCGTTCCCACCGACTTAAACAGTACAGCCCAGTCCGTCGAATCCGGCAAGCGCCAACCTTCGGGGCAAGCAGTCGTAGCGGCTTTCCACGAATAAAGGCGACCGCGCATATCGCAATATTTGGTAGAATCTCTATAACAGGAACTGCCAGACACTTCAAAATTCAAATTTTCAGCCATCCATTCCTGATCGCCGATTGTGACCGTCCTATACTTTTGTCCTTTGTACTCAATCTCGCCATAATCTCCCGCTGGCGGATTGTAGCTAGACAACGGAGCTATCGAAGAAGACGAGGACTTGGCCGAACTGCTCGATTTCGCGGAACTACTAGATTCAGCGGAGCTACTCGATTTCGCAGAACTACTGGACGATTTTTCAGAACTCTGAGTAGGGACGGTTTCAGAAGACATGGGGGCAGTTCCGCTCGATGCTGGAGCAACAGAAGACGAAGATTTTGCAGAACTGCTGGATTTTTCTTTGGTCGCAGTCTTTCCATCGGAACTTTCTGGAGCAGAATCGCTGGATTCATGCACATATTCCAACGCCCCGAACGCATTTTCGAATTCTTCCTGATAATCCGTACAAGCTGTGAAAAAGACGAAAGACGAGAGACTAAAGACGAGAGATGCAAGTGTTACACTAAAACGCGTCCCAGTTCCTAATTCCGAATTCATAAATCCTAATTTCATCAGCCACTCCTCCTAAAACGCAAAACTCAAGCCAACGCCAATGCCACCGGCAATCGCGACACCGATACCCACCGCACGCATGGTCTGGTAAGTCCCGATATCGTCGTGACGCTTGTTGTATTCATCTTGCGAGGCGGGCTTTTTCTCGCTTTCGCTCTTCGCCTTGCTGTTCCCGACCACGGCAAGCACCACGCCCGTCACAGTCGCTACAGCGCTGATGGAAAACGGCACCCAATGGATTCCCTTCTTTGATGGGGTCGCGGCGCTGGCATCCACGTTCGCAGGAACACTCTCGCCCACCTTGCTAACCTTATCATCAATTTTACGTTCGACATTGACCTTATCGGCTTTCGGCAAATCGACAGGAGCACTTGTTTCTGCCGGCTGCGTCATTTCACGAATCGAGTTGAAGAACTCATGAGACTTGTTTTCAATAAGCACAAGAAGTTCCTCGACATTTTGCCCACGGCCATTGAAACTCGCGATAAGTTTGTTCCCGGCAGTCTCGTAAAGTTCCGCTGAAAGCGTAAGCGAAGTCCCGAAGCGCCCCACGCGCGCTTGGCAAATGTAATCGGCGGCGATATTCTTGCCGGTTTCCACAAGGCAACTGCCTTCGCAATCCTCGATAGCCTTGCCCGGCGGCAACATCTGCAAAATATTCTCGCGGGTCATGATAGTGAAATTCTCTTTCGCAGGGAGTTCCTTGACAGCCTGTTCACGCAAAACATTCGTTAAATACTGACGGTCTAAAAAAGGGACGCTATCCTTGGCAATGCCATCGGCACCTGTTTCAAGGACCGCCACAAACGTAGCAAAGGCATTTACGGTCAACAACAAGACAGAAAAAGCAAAAAATAATCGTTTCATACTCATAAAGTAACTATTTAAAGGATTTCCGTCAAACAACATTGCCTACAGGTTTGTTCTGCATCACGTTATCATCTTAAGGCATGTTCTATATCACTTTTTTAAAGCACCGCAGTGGAGTTTGGCTATGGGAAACAAGAGGCTAGACTAATGCGAAGTTCTACCAACAAAAAACTTTACTGGATTTCTCGTCGTTTCGCATCACAAGATAACGTCCCTAAGTTCTAATTATTATATTTATGACATGGCATACGTACTTCTCATCCTGATCAGTTTGGCAGGACTCGCACTTTGCGCGTTCTATCTCAAGAAAAATATTGTCCGCATCAAAGACAAGAACAAGGATGAGCCCAAGAAATACAAGCGCATTTTGAACTACGTTCCCACCGGCCTCTGGTACGGCTACCTTATCCTGTTCTTTGCAGGCCTGACCATCAACAATACGATTTTCTAAACAAGCTGACAATAGGCAGTCAGCAGAATTTAAATGACGTAAAAACGTCATGCTGAGTGCAACGAAGCATCCAGTTAATTATTGCTCTAGATTCTTCACTTCCCCTATCGCTGCGCTCCAGGGTTCGTTCAGAATGACGATTATTCACTCATTTCTCGTCTAAACGCGAGCCAGCGTTCGTATAGGAATAACGCGATAAAGTTCTTTCCGTCGATAAACTTGTGCGCGGCCTCTTCGTAAGGCAACACCTCGGTACGGATCCACTCGTTTTCGTCGGTATAGGTTTGATTTTTACCGTCCATCGCATCGAGTTCTTCACGGGTCACGTTGCGTTCAATTGCGTAAAGACGGATGCGTTCATCCAAAAGTCCGCAGCTCCCGGCAAAGCCGTCGCTTGCGCCCTTGTACCAAAAGTCCATCAAGTCGATAAGTTCAGAATCGTCGGCCTTGATTTGCGCCTCTTCTTCAAGTTCCGAAAGAGCCACCTTACGATAATCCCCCGACCAGTCGAGAATCCCCGCCGGGATTTCCAGCGACGCAGTCTCCGAAATAGCAAACCGCGGCTGACGCACCAAGAGCAAATAACGTTCGCCTTCGCAATGCAGCACAACGAGCACGCCCACGGCATGACCGCGCACAAGCACAATCCCATGCACAGGCTTGCCGTCCGGCAAAAAAGCGGTCGCATTCAGCTTGATAAACAAAGGCTCATGACGCTTGTTAAAATAATCCACCGATGCAAAATGCACCTTCGTAATCTTGAACTTTTTTTCGGTGGTTTCAAGCCACTGCTTGTAAATTTTGCTTTCCAGAATTACAGGTTTGTCTTCTTCGGGAATTTCAGCAGCAAAAGTGTATTCAATCATTTAGACTCCGTCGAATCGGCAGAGAGCGAATCTGCATAAATCGTATCGCGAGCAACATCCGCCGACTTCCAAATCTTATATAAGCTATCTACAGGCGCTCCGTCTTCGCTAGCAAGCACAACGCTATTTTTCGAAAAACTAAAAGCAACCCAGTCCTTCTTTGTCGAAGGCCCACAGGAGCGTTCGCTCTCGTCTGGCACGAAAAGTTCACGGACAAAGGTCACCGTTCCGCCAAGCGTGAACCCTGTATAGTTAATAGAATTCAGCATGGCGCACGAGGGAATTTTTTCGATGTAATAAAGACTCGTATGCCAAACCGTATCCAGACGTTCCTTGACCTTACCTAGCGCGGTGGAATCGTATTCCCATTTGGATTCCAGGCAATAAACCGAATCCGCAGAAGCGCAGGCATAGCGTATCGGAACAAGAGCTGTGTCGTTGAGGTTCCAGTTTGTCGGGTAGATGGTATCTGCAACAACGGAATCGCACATATCTACGCGCATGGAACATTTTGTACGGAGCGTTCTCCAAAGAAATTTTTGTGGAGTAATGGAATCAAGCACCCGCAATATCGAAGGTGAATTTTTTGTCCGCAACGGAAGCGAAGACATCTCGTCAAAAGCGGAATCCACAAAAATCCTGAACGTATCCCGCGCAAACTTTCCTCGACGGAGCATGATGGAATCAAGCAAAGAATCAACATCGTTTTTTACGACAATCTTTGTGATGTTCGAAGAAATTCCTCCGTCGGTCAACCTTTTGAACGTCGAATCCGGGCGGAACATCGGAGCCGGACAATCATCCGTACTCACCTTGATTTTCACCTTCGGCGAAAACACAAGCACAGAATCTTCGAAAGTATAATCCAAATCTATCGAAGTAAGCGAACAATTCGAGAAAGACCAAATTTGCGAAAGCGTTATATAAAGCGTGTCCGAAATCAGATGAATCGTCCTTCCGGAATCAAGCGTCGCCCCCAAAAAATACCCATCACCTTCTACAGATTCCCCGTTCGGCATCACATCTAGAGGACCGTCGCCATCCTGCGCACACGAGGCAAAAAAGACCAAAGGGAAAATCAAAAAAAACGGAATCAACAATGTTCTTGATTTACGCTTCATACAGACTCACTCAAAACGGCAGATTCTTTTTGAATATAGCAATTTGAGCGGAATCCACCGGATGCGTCGATTTGTAAAAATCCTTCCAACGAACAAACAAACCGTTCTTACGTACAGTCAAGAAGAACGAAGAACTGTCCTGCGGCGAAAGGCGACCAACAGCATCCTTGACGCTCAGCTTTTTTCCAACCGTAGGCGCCATTTTCCACGAGCCAATGCCGAACATACGCGAAGTGATTCCATTCCCGTGGTTGAGTTCCACGAACATGCCAAGCGAATCACGCCCTGCTTCAAGCACAATTCCTGGAAGTACCGGGTAAATCGGAGCCTCGCCAAGTCCCTTGAACACGTCAGCGGAAAGCAACTGTTCAAGGCCTTCAAAGTCAAAGTTATCTACAATGGCAAGCGCCGACCATCCAAGCGGCATGTGCGGACAAGGTCCCGGGAAAAGGCAACCGGTCTTGCTCGAAATCCAGACCTTCGACGAATCCTCCCGCGACATGTGCAAAAATACGCTACGGGTCGAATCTTCAAGCACAACGAGAAGAGCCTCCCCAAAATCCTTCTTGGGAGCGACCCAGTGGATTTTAGCACCATTAGAAGCCAAGCTCCTTATATAGCGCAAGAAAGAATTCGGGAGAACAAGGGAATCGTTCACAATCCAGGAGCATTGGGCAAATTCGTCCTTGAGTTCAAACGGAGTCCCGTTATACGACGTGCAACCTTCAATCCACTCCTCGGTGACTATGGCTACAGGTTCTTCGTTTGCTGGCACCAGGAACTTATCGTAGAGCATCCGGAGCCAGCCGTTCGCATACGCGACAACGATCAGGATGAAAAAGAAAACAATCCTGACCAACGGGAATTTATGCTGCAAGCGATTCTTTCTTTTTTTTCGTTGAATCTCTGTCGGGAATTCTACAGCCATCGGTTACATGAAGAAATAGGCGACAACGGCAATCGCAATCAAGAGGGCGACCACGACAAAGGCGCAACCACCCGAAGAAGATGACTCGTCCTCAAGCGGGTTTTTATCCAATCCCTGAAATTCAGGTTTCTTTTCAGGAACGGCAGGTGCTGCGGAAGCTGAATCAACTACAGGCGCCACGGGCGCAGCAGGTGCAACCACATCCGCCTTAGGTGTTTCCGGAATATTGGGAGACTTCAAATCCGACTCGTTCTTCGGCTGAGTCATGGAAACCTTGGAAGCATTGACCGGAACATAGGCCGCCATATCCTCTTCGCTACTGAAGATCCGGATAAAACGTTCTAGCCCAACCTTTTTCAAGCTATTCGCAAGCGATTCCTTGTCGGCAAGTACAGCAAACAATCCATTTTTATTGGAAAGTTCCTGATGAAACTGCATAAAAGCATTATAGGCGTCGCTATAGACAAAATCGAGGCCCGACAAATCAACTGCGACATACTTGACATCAGCATTTGAATCGACCAGGGAACGAAAATTCGCCTTGAACGTTTCCGCGTCAAAAGCCCCTATCGGATTGAGAGGAGCATCAAGCACGAAGAATGAACCTATATTCTTTGTATTTACCTGCGTCATGAAAACAAATATAAGCTATTGTTCGGATGATATATCCAAAAAAGTTGAAATTTTTATTACAATCTAACCTAATTTAGTTGGTAGATGGTAGAGCTTAGAAAGGATAGCACTACTCTAAGTTCTAAGCTCTAATCTCTAAATCCTATTCCAGTATCTCGTCGTCGGTTTCGACAATCGGAACCGGATTAGCGCTCGGTGTTGCTGGCGCGGCAGGAGTTGCCGAAGGAGCAACGGAATTCACAGGAGCCGCTTCTTTTGCAGTCTGTCCCGCTGGCTCCACCGGAGTCGCAGGCGTTTCCTGAATGCTTTCTTCCAAGTATTCCTCAGCCGGTACTTCTTCCGGGTCTTCCGTCACAAGTTTCCTTGATGCATCCGTCTTGTTCAAATGCCCCTCTTCCTTCGGCTTGTGGCCAAAGAGGTACGGGCTAAAGCTAACGCTCACGCGATGTACCGGCGAGAACACCGGATGCGATTCAAACGCGTAATCCACCACGAGGAAGTTCATGATTGTAAGACCGGCACCGGCCGTCACGCTCTTGAACGTCGTGAAACTGCTGAGACCAACGCGCAACCTGAGCCCAAAGTCGAACGCGAACTCGACACCACCACGACCGCCAGACAGCCAGTCCAGGGGGTCTTCCCAAATGCGTTCGCCACCGTGAGTATCCTCGTCAAAATCCAAATCCCTGGCTTCGTGATGGAAAAGTCCTGCACTCTGCCAGTAGAAATTGAACTTGCCATAGAGGTATTCCACAGGGAGCCCATAGCTCAACGCTACGTAAAACTCAGGAGCGGAATATTCAAATTCGCCGGATTCCCAGGATGCCGCCGACGAAGTCCAGCCCTTCAAGAGTCCCGACACGTAAAAGTCGTCCGTTATCTGATAACGCGCACTTGCGTCACCACGGAATCCCCAACCGCTCTGGTCCATATCGCGGTACAGCACATGGAACGCAAGACCCAGGTCCAGACGGTCCAGAAAACGGCGGCCCCACGAAACGGAAAAGACCCAGTCCGCAATGGAGAGTGTCCTGTAATCCGAGCCTTCGGGCAGAGGTTCGCCCTCCCTGATGTACGGGATGTCATCGGCACCGAACCTAGAGAACGAGACTCCAAGCCCCTGGTTATTGGAAAGCGGGATAACCACCGACGCGTAATCGTACTTAGTATCTTCGTAGTACGCAGTATGCGAGAAAGACGCCCACATGTACTTCGCCTGCGAAAGCTGGTACGCATTGGTCATGAGACCGAGGTAATCGCCCTCGACAGCTAAAGTCGCAGAACCCAAGGCCGCAGAACGAGCCCCCGGTTCAATATCAAGAGTTGCATTCGCGCCTACAACGCGGTCAGCAGCATAAGCCGCAGACACAAACGTGCAAGCAAGGAAACAAGTCCGCAGAGATATAATTTTTTTCAAAAAAGACATTTGGTGACAACTAAAATAGATATTTTTCTTTTCTGAAAACAGATGACATCAATGCTTTTAGACGAATACATCCAAAATTTCTTGATATACCTGCAAACACAGCGAAGGTATTCCGAAAGGACTGTCATCACCTACCGGAAATCGCTCGAAAAATACTGTACTTCGATAGCCGGAAACGGTCCCGCAAATAAGAATGCGACACACGAAGCCACCTCGGCAAAGGCAATACCCCTCGCCGCATTCTCCGAAATGAGCGTCAAGAATTTTGTGTGGGATTTGAAAATCAAGCAGAAACTCGCCCCCACCAGCATCTGCGAGCACCTCGCCGCACTAAAAAGTTTCGGCAAATACCTCGTCCGCTCCAAGATTTTGCAGAAAAATCCCGCCGAAGCAGTTCCCATGCCAAAGCGTCCTAAACGACTCGTAAGCATACTCGGGCAAAAGGACCTCGTCGAAGAAAAATTCCCGGAGTTGCCCGAAAACCCGAAACTACCGCAAATCCGTGCACGGTTCCTGCTCGAACTCATCTACGGTTCCGGACTCCGCATCTCGGAATGCCAAACCCTCTGCTGGAACCAATTACGCACAAAAGAACGCCTTGTCCGCGTCATCGGTAAAGGCAACAAGGAACGCATCGTCCCCATCACAGATTCGCTTATCACATGGCTTGAAAAATTCAGGGCCGCAGAAATCGAGGCCGGCCATGCACCGAGCGAAACGAGCTACGTGTTCCTGAGCGAAGACGGCAAGCCATTCTCCGTCCGCACACTCCGAAACGACATCCACAACCTGCTCCGTGAAATCGGCTGGGAAGGGAAAGCGAGCCCGCACGTGCTACGGCACAGTTTCGCCACGCACCTGCTCGAGAACGGAGCCGAAATCATGAGCGTCAAGGAAATGCTCGGGCACTCGAACATCTCGACCACGCAAGTCTATACGCACGTGAACGCCGAACGCCTCCGCGAAGCCTTCAAGAAAACACACCCAAGGGCGTAGCCCTCTAGACGAAAGAACGGACCTACGGTCCTACAGACGAAAGACGAGAGAAATTTTTTTCAACTATCAAGCGTCAAAGGCACGACTATTTATCTTTCGTCTCTCGTCTACCAGCGAAGCGGTCTTTCGTCTAATTAAAAGAAGCTTCCTTTCACGCCGACGGCAATCGTCCACTGCTGACCGATGTCGCTCCAGTCGGGAGCGTTCCACTTTTTCATCGGCTTTTCGCTATATTCGTTATCAGGGTCGGCACCACCCGCCTTGTCATGAATCGGCAGCGAGAACGCGAGGAACACCGGGAAGTCCGGATTCGAGAATTCAATGCCATAAACAAGCGACATTGACCATGCCTGATGATCTGGGTCCGGCCTCGGATTATAGCTTCCTTCCACTTCTGAAGAAATCCAAGCCACACCCAGCGGCACGGAAAAATTCAAGCCAAACGATTGCACAATGCCCGCACGTCCGCGGTAACCATAAGCGATAGAACCGCCAATAGAAGGCGGCGTAAACGCGCCAAGGTCGTTCTCGCCATACGGCTTAAAATGATACTTGAAACGGTCGCCGTTCTTGTTCTTGAGATTCTTCCAGTAGCTATCGTTGAACTCGTTCTCACCTGAAAAAAGATGCATTGCAAACGGGTGCGTGTAACTCAAGCTGTAAAGCCAAATTCCTTTATCCGTATCGCGACTGTAGTCCCAGCCCAACGTAAGCGAGTAAAGTCCGCTCCCTTTTTGGAAACTACTCGGCAAAATCTGCCTTGCCGCATCTGTTCCGCGTTTTACGTCGTACTGCCCCGTCGGAATCGTCAAAGATGCCGAAAGCGAAGCCGCACCGCCACTGCCAATCGTCTTGGAAAAGTCAAACGAAATATCGCCAAGGCCGCCCGTACTGCGATCTACCGGAGGTTGATTGGTGCGGTACTGCACCTCGCCACGATGGCTCATGAACGGAATCGTCACGCCCACCTTCGTATCCCACGTTGGCTTGAACGAAAAATGCGGATTCACCGAGAACGCAGAAAAATTCTGTCCGACGTTGTACTTCGTAAAAACTTCCGCTTCGAGGTAACCGCCCGAAGTTCCTTGACCAATCCACTTGATGCCATCGCCCGAACCACCACCGGAACCGCCGGCACCACAACCGCCAATAGACTCCCACGGAGTCGCAGGCGTTACAGGGGAACTAAAACCGGCATAAAAAGCAACCGCTACAAGCGCGACAAGAGAACAGCCTTCAATCAAAAAATTCTTTTTCATGTCGAACCTCACGGAAGCTTAAGCAAATATGCATTGTTAGTGCCAGTCGCCAGGAACTTGCCATCAGGGGAAAGGCCGCCCGTCATGGGCACCTTGGCTATTTCAAAAGCATCGCCCTCCCATTTCGCCTCAATGACTTTCGGTACGCCCGTCAGCAAACGAATTTCACGCATCACCGTGTAACCCACAGAACCATCATCCGCAATCGTCAAATCCTTGTCGTTGACCATCGGAGATCCTATGGGGAATTCAGCCCACAGCACAAACAAGAGACCATTGGATTCAAACCAATGCGGCTGTGCCGGTTCCGACATTTTTTCATGCATACGTTCAATCTTGATCGGTTCAGCATCCTTAGAAAGTTCCTGTACATAAGCTTCCCAGCTCGTAGAACTTTCGTACATATTATAGACGACATATTTTCCATCAGGCGAAATCAAGGGGGCGTCGATTTTCCAGTCACTCCGGTCCTTGGGCTTCTTAAGCGAAACCGCATTCTTCTTACCGCCGTTTGCATAGTCGATAAACACGATATTCAGAGGCTTATCCGAGCCTTCCGCATACACCAGTCGCACATTATTCGTACCAAAATAGCCCTCGACTGTCGAGATGTCGCCGTCTTCTGGAATTTTCGCCGAAGGATCGACCCATAAATGCGGCGAAGCCATTTCAATCATACCCTTCTCAACGAACCAGAACTTCGCATTGTTCGACGGACGAACCGCAAAGATACCGAAGTCCAAATTTGAGCAACTCTTGCTACCATCAACATCGTAACCGCGCAAAGCCACAATGAAATCCGCATGTGTACTCCATTCTGGGTCTTGGAACTGGCATTCTCCCTTGGATTCATCTCGCATCAGGTACCAGAGAACATGTTCCGCCGTATCGGAAATTGTCAGGCGGTCATGTTGAAGGACCTTGCGGGCCTTGGAATTCACCACATTGTATTCTGAATCCGGAGCGACTACGCCAAGTTTACGACTAAAGTTAAGCCATAACATGGCGCCCGGGAAATTTACGGTATCCTGAGAAATAGACGGATTACAAATTTGCAAGCTTTCATCATTTTCACGGTCATAATTCACCCTATACATCGTACCATTTGCGGATGCATGGCTAGACTCGTGATTACCTGCAGATTCCGCCGTAAACGGATCGGGCGTGTAGCACGCCACAAGCGAAAGGGCCAAAAGACCCAAAGGTAAGAGCTTCTTTTTCATCAATATGCAATATAGTTATTAGAAGATGATAGTTTATGGAACTTAGTTACTAGATACTAGTTATTAGTTACTAGAAATTGCAATAGGAACATTTCTTGTAACTCGGAACTCCTAACTGCAAGGAAGTCGCCCTAGTAACTTAGAACTCATAACTCAAAAAAAATGTATATATTATATGATACTGGGAGTACTCTATGAAAATTGAAAAAAGCAAGTTAATTAAAAATCGCGAATGGTCCGAAACCACAAGAACGCGTCTTGCGGCAGCACTCGGCATATCCGCCCTCGTCTCGCTGACATCTTGCACCAAGGCTCCCGCTCCCGGTCTCGAAGCATCACCGGAACCGCCCGTCACAAGCGAGACAGCCGGAGAAGCCCCGAATGCCCCGCTCCCGGCACAGCAATCCGAAGCAGCTACCACCGCCGAAACTCAGCTTTCGTCTAGCAGCATCTCCAGTTCCTCGGAAGAAGACCCGGGACCGACAGCCGGCATGCCCTACTACGATTACGAAGAAGAACAGCAACGGCAACAGCAAGAGTCGCAAAAATAATTTGTTCTTAGTAACGCAGTCGAAAGAGCTGCATTGACGAACAGTATTTTTCAAATTAACGGCGAAAACGAAGGATTTTAGGGACGTAAAGCCAAAAACGTCCCTTTTTCATTGCCCTTATGTGCAGTAATTAAAATTTTTATATATTTGTTACGGTTTATTAAAACGATAGCTTGGGAGGCTCAAAAAATTTGCTTTGAAGAAAAAAATTGAGCGAAACCGAGTGCAGGCAGGAATGAAAAGTGGTGAATACTGGAAGTCTTTACCACTTTGAATGACGAACCTGCACGATGTGTTGCAGCCAATTTTTTGAAAATGAAATTTTTTGAGACGACCTAATAAAAGAGATTGATTAATGGCAGCTACGAAATATACAGAAGAAAGCATCAAGTCCCTCGAATGGCATGAACATATCCGCCTCCGCCCCGGCATGTACATCGGTAAGCTCGGCGACGGACAGAGCCCGGATGACGGCATTTACGTGCTCGTCAAGGAAATTATCGACAACTCCATCGACGAATTCGTCATGGGTGCGGGCAAGAAGATTGAAATTGACATCGAAGACCGCGCGGCCCGCGTGC
>CAMKLO010000033.1 GCA_946413655.1 uncultured Fibrobacter sp.
TTCTTTCGTCGGTGGGGCCGGAGCGGTAGCCCATCAGGAGCATGGACATCATCCAACGGCGGTGTTCGGCTTCGCGGAACAGGTAATCGTCGTCGGTTACGTCGAAGCAGCGTTTGCGAAGGGACAATGCGTTCGCGCAGTATATGGCGGCGGTCTTGTCGGCCTCACTCAGGCGATACCACATTTTCTCTTCGGTCTCGCGGGTCGCTGGGTTTACGTTGCGTTCGCGGACGTAGTTTGCACGTTGGCCGCGTTCGACGCGCTTGGAATGCACGAATTCCTTCATTTCGTCGATGTCGCCCATGATGCGCACGTAGCCGTACATTCCGCTTTCGTTGATGTGCTTGATGATGTCGTCGTTCGCTTCGCGCCAATAGACGGCGATGTCTGCATGGTCATAGACGGCACGGGGTAAATGTACGAGCGTGGAAATTGCCTTGGACGCGTCTTCCTTACAAATGCACACGACAAGGCGCTCCTTGGGGCTTGCGGCAATTCCCGCGATATAGTTTCGCGCCAAATCCGCTTCGCTGTAGGCATCGACAAAGTTCCATTCCACATCGAGATAGTCTCCGCGATTCGTCTCTGGTTCATGCGTGACTTTGTTCCCATTCGCATCGACGTAGGTGTATTTCGAAAGCCTAAAGAGGCCCATGCGGGAAACGACTAGACGGTCAACCCACTTTTCGCAATCTTCATCGACAAAGGTGATGCACGTTTTCAAATTCGTTCGTCTGTAATTCGGGTAGTGGCAAATATTTGCCACGGCAAAGGCCACCGCCTGCGCAATGGGCCCCGTGCCTATCAGCACAACATGCAGGCGTTGGTTATCCGACTCACGAATTGTAGGCAAAAAATCTGTGCCCACAAGCAGTTGTTCCGACATAAGTTCGTATTCGTTAAAGATATCAACGAGCAGATGCCCTTTATTCTGTTCATGAGATTTCAGGTACCACAGCACTTCAGATGTCGAAGGTTCGCTCAACAGCAAATGGCAATGGATATCATGGGGAGACTTTTCGCAAAGGTTGCGCAGGACCTCGATGCAATGCAAATTACGGGAATCGCGTTCGGGACCGTCTTCGCCAATCACGAGAATCTGGCTTGCCAATAGCGCCCCTGCAAAAAGCAAATCTTCTTCGTTTTCATAATCTTTCTTGTAATGGATAAAGCGTCCGTCAATATCACGGCGGCTTACTACAACAATGGGGCGTTTATCGCCCTTGAGCGCACGCAAGATACTCTTGAGCTGGTGACCCGCGCCAAGCACGAGCACGTGGCCTCGTACATCGACATGCTTTTTTCCTTCGTGCATGGATTCCGTGGTGTTCTTGAAAACGTTAATCATGGAACTCGTGAACAAAATCGCGAACACGATGTAACCCAAAAGGAATCCCTTCCAGCCGATAGACTTTTCGCCAAGCACCCACGAACCAAGGAGCACGCCCATGATAAAAATGACTAAAGAAATGCCTAGCAAAATCAAGACTTTCTTGGCTATTCCCGTAGCCCAAGCACCTTTAATCATTCCTTTAAAATTCATGACACGTCCCTGATGAATACAATAATATTATAGTTAATTTTTCAGGAATTATCTCGCTAGGCACTTCTTCTGGTAATACGCTCCTCGAGCCTTGTGATCACTGTCAACGACGCGACCCATGGCATTATACGATTTCTTCAAAGTGACGCCGATGATTTTTTCACCGGGCAAGCGGACCAGACTATTGTCATGTCCGATACTAACACGTCCAGAATCAGCATTCACGGTATCCTTATAACCGCGGCCATAGTAAATAAACGGCTTTTCTGTACGGTAGTCCCATTCTTCTCCATCGATGATAAGCTTACCTAACGTGCTGCCATAAGAAGCTGTCCCCACGCTATAAGGACTATCATCAGCTTTTTCCACATCAACATACACCTTGACAACGTCAGGTGTAATTATAATGTTCCCACCATGGCTATAGACTCCAGCACCAAGTCCCGAAGAATACATGCCACCCGTAGATTTTACCTCTCCACCAGAGATGATGATATCGCCAAAAGTTCTATATTCGCTAGCTGTTTCGCCTGCAACACCAATACCCGGAGCATCCCGACCACCGACAGCCGTGACAACGCCACCCGAGATCACTACAGAATCCATACTGCCAATTCCTGCGACCTGATAGGTTCCTATCGCAGTAACGTCACCTCCACTTATTACAACACCACCTCTATCACCGCCAATAGCAGCCCAGGCCCTGATCCCGCCCTCGGAAACAACAGTTCCTCCACTAATCGTAACAGAAGCACAGGTAGTACCATAGCCATAATAAGACGACGGGAGTCCACAGCCAATCCCGGCAGCAAAATAGCCACCTGTAGCCGTAACATTTCCGCCACTAATTGTGATAACATTGTTGTCACTGAGCGAGCCGCCTCCAATAGCAGGAGCTTCTTTTCCGCCCTCGGCAACAACGGTTCCTCCACTAATCGTAATAGCCCCAATTCTGCCGCCATATCCGCCATATCCACCACCGATACCAGCAGCATAATCACCAACACTTTTCGCTGTAACCGAGCCGCCCTTAATCGTTATACCACCGGCTGAGGATTCCCTACTGCTGCCTCCAATTCCAGGTGCACCATCGGCCACAATTTTTCCGTCAAGAATCACTATATTGCCATTTCTACTATCGTCTCCACTCCCTCCAATACCCGCAACACCCGAACCACCAGCAGTTGCTTTTAAGGACCCCTTGCCATCAATCGTGAGCGTATGACCTTGCGATATATAAATACCCGCCCCCATCCAACAATAACCCTTCACAATATTCTCACCTTCTAGAATAATCGTGCAGTTTCCTTCGCAGGTGAGTCCGGACCAGCTAGGTTTATCCCAGCCACACTTGAGCACTCCTTGAGATTGGTAGCGTTCTTCATCGACACTATCGATTACCGCATCCCTGATTTTTATCGTTGCATCAGCAGCAATCGAAACCTTGCAAGAGTCCGCAAGCTTGCCCGTAAGGATATCGCCTTTTTTCGCAACATAATTGCCTGTCAGCGATGCTAGATTGACAACATTTCCCGAGGTCACCGTAAACTCGAAAGACTGCGAGCCCTTATAAACGCCAACACCTTTAACCGTAAAAACATAATCGCCGGCAGATGTTATAGTATTCACCCCGACTTCGCTCTGACCTTTCGCAACAATGACTTTGTAATCCGTACCTTCCTTCAAAATTTTTCCGTCTAACGATGTCACGGAATAGACCACCGGAACAGGATTTTTTCCGTCAAGAAAATAATACGGTCTGACACCGTCAATGGTCGCCCACGAAAGTTCAGCATTCTCTTTCCATTGAGCATAAAGCGTCATTATAGAGTCAAGTTTATCTGCAGTATTTTTTATTTCTGCATGGTCGGCGTAAAAAACGCCTTTGCCATCGGCCGCTGTATTCCACCCAACAAACGTCCAACCGTTACGTACAAAAGCATTATTCGAAAGTAACGAGGTTGCACGATAAACGACCTTTTGATTCTCCATCGTTCCCACGACATCTTTGTGATTCTTGTCGAACTTGATTGAGAGATATTTACCAGGAACAAAGGTGAACACACTGTCCGTCACCTTTTCTGTTTCCATCCCATCAATAACAATCTTGCCGCGAATGCCGACACTTCCCAACCCAATACTACTTACGGTTCCAGAATCTTTTTCCAAAACAATCTTTTTCACCCCGGAAGTAATCGTAACATTGCCACACTTTCCAAGTTTACCGCATCCAATGGCAGCAGCACCATTATGTCCCTTAGCATAAATAGTTCCACCACTAATCAGGATATTGCCACATTTGCCGCCGTCTGCACCGCCGATACTCGCCGAAGCAGTTCCTCCATCAACAGTAATTACGCCACCACGAATTTCAATATCGCCACAGGGATGAAATCTGTCACTGCCACCAATGCCCGCAGAAAAGCCGTCGGAACGGACATCAAGGGAACCCGAGCCATCAATAACAAGCGTGTGACCTTCCGGTATATAAATACCGGGAGCCTCCTGACTAAAAGGTCTGACATAATTCGAGTCTTCGAGAATAATCGTGCAGGAGCCCTTGCAAGTTATCCCCGCTCCACCATGTGCATACTCATCCCCGACAACAACCACATTTTTGAGCACCACTTCGGCACCATCAGCAATCGACAGCATATAGTCGCCCCTCAGCGTATCCGTGAGGGTGTCGCCGGACTGAGCGATATAATCATCTTTTAGCTGGGCAAGATTTACCGGTTCAGCAAAGATGACTGATACAGCAAACAAAGTCATCCATAACAGCGCTCGCATGTTTTCACTCCTTCTCGACAAAACACATATTATACTTTGCGCCAATTATAGCAAAATGCGATGCATCATTGAGAAATTTTCACGCCCGCACCGCTAAGGACGCTGTGCCCACCGTTCGGCGTAACTTCGATATGCGTGGGGAGTTCGCTCTTGACCAAGTCCACATGCGTAATCACTCCGAGAAGCTTGCCTTTTTCCTGCTGCATTTTCTGGAGCACAATGACCGTCTCCTGGAGCATCTTGGAATCAAGCGTTCCAAAGCCTTCGTCGAGGAACATGGAATCTATACGCACGTTGCGGCTTGCAAGCGTCGAAATTCCGAGCGCCAAGGAGAGACTCACAAGGAAGCCTTCGCCGCCGGAGATGTTGTCTATCGGGCGCACGGCATCGCTGTTGTCATGATCCACAAGCTGGATGTTGAGCGTATTCGGTTCGGTCACCATTTCATATCGCGGGAACATATCGCGCAGATAGCCGTTCGCAATTTTCAACAAATTGCGGAGCGTAATCGTCTGGATGAACTTGACGAAAACATCGCCGTTGCCCGTTTCAAGCCTGTTGCCGTTAAACCAGCGTTGCATCTGTTCCCAATCCGCACGCTTGGACTTGAGCGCAGATAATTCCGCCTGCATGTCGTTGAACTTTTGACGGAGTTGCGCATCGCTTTTGCGCTGTTCCGTCCAGGTCGCAAGATTCACGGTACACTCGTTTAGCTGCGTCTTTACCGTGTCACGATTCTGCTTTGCCACATCTTCGGATTCTTCGAAGTTGCGCTTTTGCTGGTGTTCCGCCAACTGGTCGTTAAAATTCTTGACCGACGTTTGCGCCGCTGTCAATTTTTCTTCTATGCGTTTTTGCGATTGCTGGAGCGATTTGCGTTCCGCCTCGGGAAGTTTCGCCGCCAGGAATTCCTGCTCATCCGCAAAATTTTTCGATGTCAAATTTTCGAGGAAAAGCGTTTGCAGTCCCGCAAGCTTCGGTTCCGTTTCCGCAATATGAGTGTTCAAGTCCGCAATCGACTTGTCCAACGCCACCTTCGTTTCGCGCTTCTGCTGTTCTACAAGACGAGCTTCATTTGCAAAACGTTCCGCATTGTCGCGGCGTTCACGAGCATTTTTACGTTCTTCGTCAACAGATTTTTCGCCAAAAAGTTCCTTACGCTTTGCGTCAAGGGCAGAAAGATTTTTTCTCGATTCTTCGACTTTGCTATTTGCATCATCGAGTCTAGATTGCGCCTGTTCAAGACCTTCCTTAAGCTGGCCTTGGTTAGAGCGATCCGTATCCAAGTATTTCTCAACTTCATTTATTCTCTCCTGCGCCTTTTTCCAGTAGAGATTTTTCTTTTCCAGTTCCGCAAGTAAAGCATCCACTTCTTCCATGCGAATATTCGAGAACCACGGTTCAAGCGATTCCTCGATTTTCTGCGAAAGCACCTGCAACTTTTCCTGCGTCTTTTTAATCGATTCGGCAGTAATGTTCAATTCGCCATCAAGTTTTGCACGGTCAATCGCAGCGTTGTTGACCTTGTTCTGCAATACATCCGCACTTTCTTTTTTCTGCAAATACGTTGTTTTCAATATCTGCAGGTTCTGCAAAATAGGACGGACAGAATTAAGTGTCGCCGTGAATTTCCAAGGTTCTAATTTCGCATTCAAAAGTTCAAGCGAAACAGCCTCATTTTTCGCTTCATCTTTCAACTTTAGCTCGCTCTCGCAAAGAACTTCTCGATAGTTCCGTTCTTGCGTAACAAAGCTATCCAACTGGCGTTGGACCTTTTCCATTTCACCATTAATCTTGCGCAACTTGGCAGCAAAATCATTCAGTCGATCAGCTCCGTTTTCAATCTTCGCCGATTCTTCACAAGAGAGATGTTCCAAAGAACCGCAAACAGGGCAAGGTTTACCCGGTTTCAAGTTATGGCGAAGTTCCGCAACAACAACAGGAATATCTTCCTGGATAATTATTTCTTTATCTTTCTGCAGCGCATTTAAATTTGCCTGGGCCTGTTCGCGCTCACTAGCTAAACTCGCAAGCTGATTCTGCTTCGATTCCATTTCACGTTGTAACCGCGCAGATTCTCTGTGATAGTTTTCCACATCCTTCGCGTAGCCATTCATTTCGGGCAAAAGATTCACAAGGTCCGCATCGGCCTGATGTTCAGCCAAATAATCCTGCAAACCACGCAAATTCTGCATTTGCTGTTCAGAAGCCGCATCGAATTCCTGCAATTTTTTCTTCTGTTCTTCAAGCGTTACCGAGCTCTGGACAACATTCGCATTTTCCGCCTTCCATTCCGAAGCCTGCGATTTCAAAAGCGAAAGCATTCCATCAATCGCTTCATCTTTTTCATTTTCGGAAAGGTATTTATTAACGCTTTCCAGCGCTTTTTCATTTTCAGAAATACGATTGCCAGTTTCCTCGATTTTCTTCTGCGTTGTTCCAATTTCCGTTACAATCTTTGATGCATCCGATTCCGCATTTTTCAGCTGTGTACCTACATTACGGATATCGCCATCCAAAGAAGAGACTTGCTGCCACAAGGATTCATTTGCAGAATATTCAGTCTTGCTCTTTTCAAAAACATCCTGTTTTTCGCGACAATTCTTCGAAGCCTTTTCCAACTCCGATAAAGCATCTGGAAGTATCTTTTGGCATTCACCAAGTTGCGTCTTCATGTGCGCCAAACGTTCTCGAACGGAATTAAATTCCACATACGAGGATTCCACCTCTTGTGCACGGAGCGCACGTTCCAGCTTTTCGCGATTCGGCTCGAATTCTGCCTTTTCGCGTTCGGCATTTCCCAGTTCGTCTTGCGCCGTTTTTAAATGAGACTCAATCCCATGCAAGTTTTCGAACCAGGCGCAAATAAACAATAGCCGTTCGACATTCTCGCTCAAAGATTTCTTTTGCAAAGTCGCATCGTCAATTTTCGCATTCAAGTTCGCAAGTTCTTCTTCGGTAAGCAAAGTCACCGCGCCAATCTTATTTTCAACATCCTCGACGGCCTTATTTGCACTCGCATACAAATCATGTACGGCAACGGCAATTTTTCGATAAATACTGTCTCCCGTCAACTTTTCAAGAATCGCCGCCCGCTCGTTTTCCTTGCACTTCAAGAACTTGTTGAATTCGCCCTGCGCAAGCATCATCGACTTGGTAAACTGATCAAAGTCAAGGCCAATGATGCGTGTCATCGTCGCTTCAATTTCGGACTGTTTCGAAAAGGAGGCCTCTGTTGAGCCCGTAGTTTCGTTTAGCAGCACCCAAGAGTATTTTTGGAGTCTATGCGTTTTCGCAGAACGATGCTGGTCCCAACGCGCAGAATATACGGTCCCGCCACATTCAAACGTCACCTTCGCAAAGCAACTTTTGGCGCCATAAGTCATCACCTCGTTCGTTTCGCCCACAATGGCGCCCAATCGCGGCGTTTTCCCGTAAAGTCCAAGGCAAATCGCATCGAGAATCGACGTCTTTCCAGAGCCCGTCGGGCCCGAAATGCAGAACATGCCGCTGTTTGCAAAATCAGGACTTTCAAAATCAATCGACCATTCATTCGCCAGGGAATTGATATTGCAGAATTCAATCTTCTTAATCTTCATCGTTCCCTCTTATGCGTTCTCGTGCGCCTTGGCGACAGCTTCATTAAACAAACTAATAAACTTGTCGTACTGATTTTTTACAACATCATCATCTACGTTCTCTTGAGCATTTGACGCAATAAGCATTCTAAAATAATCTTCTTTTGTATATTGCTTTGTAGATTCCACGCAATCGTCAAAACTATTCGCACCGCGTATAATGTCACGGGAAATGCGGTGTCGCTTGACCACAAAATGCTTTCCCGACTCCTCGGCTTCGAGAGCATCATTCAGACTCACGAAATTCCCCGAAGTCAATAGCAAATCCACGTACGTTTCCATCGGATTTAAAAGCAGTTCCGTTTCGAGATTTCGCAAGTTCCGCTTGAGCGTTTCCAGGTCGCCCTTGAACTGTTCAAACCGCATCGCCCTGGGGACTTCAATTTTATCAACCTCCGGGACCGTATTCGGCTTCACATTGACCATGAGCACATAGCGTTTGCACTTCGCCTCGTCAAATCCCATCACGAACGGAGAACCGGAATACCGCACTTTCGGATTTTTCGCGACCATGGAAGTATAGTGAATATGTCCAAGCGCCACATAATCCAGTTCGTTCGGGAACGTCGTAACATCCACATTGCCAAGCGTCCCAATAACTTCGCGAACGCCATCATCTACCGCATTTTCTGGAAGCAAAGCGTTCGTAGAGTTTTCAGGCAAGGCCTTATTTTCGGCGGTTCCAGGCGCAACACTTTCGCTATCGCGGCCCGAGAGGTTCGAAGCGTACAAATGTCCCGTCACCACAATCGGAATATTACGTTCGCCACGCAGCTCAACCGCACGGCGATACACATCTGCATAAAGCCGTTTCAATAAATCCTCGTCATTTGCTCCATATTCATCGCCGTTTTCATTTCCGGAACTGCCACCGGCACTGGACTTGTAAAACTGTTCCAGTTCCATATCCCGCATGAACGGTACCGCACAGCAAATGCCAATCACCTGGCCATCGCTATTTTTCAATTCAACAACCAAATCTTCAATACTGCGATTATTGATAGAGCCCACCACCTTGATATTCAGCGCTTCAAGAATTTCGGCAGGAGCGTCAAGAAGCGAACCCGAATCGTGGTTCCCGCCAATGACGACAACATTCGAACATTTCGTCTGGAGCAGCGAGGCCAAAAAACGGTAATACTGTTTCTTTGCAATATTCGACGGATTCACCACATCAAAGACATCGCCCGCAATAACAAGCACCTCGGCACCGACGGTTGCGATTTCAGTTTTCAGCCAATCCAAAAATGCGCCTGTTTCACGTGTGCGGTCAATATCGTGCATCGTATTTCCAAGATGCCAGTCCGCAGTATGAATAAATCTCATTATATAAAAGCCCTTATTTTCGTTCTACTTACGCCTTATTATTTATCGTTTTAAATATATAAAATGCAAATGTCTTTTTATGACAGACGAAAGACGAGAGACGAGAGAAGAAAGGCGAAGGCTAAGTCATCTCCATTCGACTACCCGAATTCCCAAAACCGAGCCCCTAGAACTTATAACCTGATTTTCAATAACTATATTATCAACTGATGGATTACGAATACAGTGTCATTGGTTCTATTTACTGTAATGCAGAAGTTCTCGCCGCCATGGCGGCTTCCTCCGAATTTCTGCATAACGGCTACACGTTTTTGCTCCGAAAATTCAACGGACAGCTCAGCGTGAGCCTCATCGGCAATGCAAGCGGAAACACAAGCGACAACAATATCCAGAACGTCTGCAAGAACATTCCCGAAGCCGATGTCACCGAGGTTTGCAAAATCCTATCCGAAAAGTTCGCCTGCAAAGTTTCCATACGCAAAGGCTACGAAGTCTATGGTAACGCAAACGTCTTTAACGGCGGCTCCGACTACGAAATCATCGAAGAAAAATGGTTTTCTGTCGAATTTGACAACGGATGCCAAAATATGACACAAACTAAAGATATATTATAGTCATGCTATACCTGAAATTTGCGTTAAATCTCGAAAATCTTGCCGACGAAATGATTGAAGCGGTTTCCAAAGCCTGGACAAACCCGTTCGAGGCGCCAGTCGTCTTGTTCCCTGATCCGAAATTGGAACAGTGGTTCAGACTGAAATGGGTGCAAAAAAAGGATTCGCTCGCAGGGTTCAATTCCATGATGATTGACCGTTTTTTGATGGAGATTCTCATTGGCGACGATTTGCACAAAAAAAAGCTGAACGCAGACATGCTCAGGAACGTGATTCTCGCCTACCTCGTCAAAGAAACGGACGGGGTCCCGAACTACATGAAAATGGACGAAGAAGTCCAGCGCTATCTAGTCATTGACGGCAATCTCGACGAAACGCACCTTTTTGATTTCGCAGGCAAGATGGCTTCGCTGTTCTTGGAATACGAAACAAGCAGACCACACGGATTCATTCGCGGCACCGATGGGAGCCCCGCTCCAGGCATTCTCGAAAAATGGAAACAGGGCAATCTCGACACATTCTTCGCCAAATCGAACAAAGAAATTTCAAAACGCGAAATTTGGCAGCGCGAACTCTACTCCGCCATTTTCCACGCCCATGACGGTAAGCAATCCCTACTGTCCGAAGTTTTCGAAAACGAAGCCAAGCGCAAAAACGGCGAACGCACGGAATACATGACCATCCCGTACTTGTACTTCGCTTGCCACGACAAAGACGGGAACGTACACTTTCACACGGAACGCATCGGCAATACGCCGCTCTTTATTTTCGGGCTTGGTGGCATGGGACAATTCTATCGCGTCATCTTGCAGAAATACGCCGAAACGCACGATGTCTATGCCTACATTCAAAATCCGTGCATGGAATTTTGGGAAGACACATCATCGATACACGCTCAAAACGCGACAATCCACAGAAATTGGGTATCGCGCAACGGACAGTGGCACGACAATAGCGGAAGCATCGAAAGGGTCCGCGAAAAGATGTCCGTTGAAATCAGGAACGACTCACACGAAAACGATATCGATGACATTGTCGAATACACGGCCGAGGAAGCGAAATCCGAAAACACGTTACTCTGCAACTGGGGACGTTCCGGCCGCGACAACATCAAGCTTTGGTGCCAAGCCGTAAACTACGATTTCGATTTCAGCATGAGCGGTCGCGCAGGCGACGAGATGAGCGACGCGAGCGAGCTCCCGCACGATACGCTTTTGCACAAGGTGCAATACGCCATCGCAAACCGCAGCAACGTCTTGCCGGACTTTACCGCAAACGATTGCAAGGCACACGACTTTAGCCTGGACGTGACTGCCGCCCCCACCAAGATTCGCGAAATCGAAGCGCTCCACACATCCATCTGCAAGCTCATGCAGAAGGGTGCGCGCATAAGCGATATACTTGTCGTTTCCCCCAACTTGGACAGTTACCGCACTGCCATCAAGACGATTTTTGACCAGACGCCAGAAAAGAAGAAATATGCCGGCGACAACGCGAAAGAAGGATTTTTGCACATACCTTTTGCGATTGTCGATTCGCCCGCCAGAAGTTCGCAAACAGAAAACGCACTGGAAAATTTATTTGCAATACCCGAGCAGGGAACAATCACCCGCCCTGACTTTTTCTCGCTCATACGCAACCCCGTCGTGCAGCAGACCCGCCACATTACCGAAGACGATGTAAACAAATGGGAAAGCTGGATTGAAGGGACTAACGTCTATCGCGACCGCGAACACAAAAAGAAAGACTGGCTCGATGGAGTCAAAAGGCTTCTCCTCGCCAAGATGACGAAAAATCCGCTCCAGGTATCGGATGACGTAATCATGCCCTACTCCGACATGGCGACAAGCGACACCCATTCGCTTTGCAAGTTCGTAGAATGCATTGACTCGCTCGAAAAATGGATGGAATTCGGCGGATACAAGAAACAAGCCGAAGAAAACCGCATTGCCGACATAGATAAGTTGAATGATTTTATCAATGAATGGATCTCGATGTCGAGTCCGCTAGAAGGTTTCGCAAGCGAATCCATCATCATCAACAACGTGACACAAGGCATCGAAGGGCTCCGTAATCAGATGGACGCTGGCCTCAAAAGCATATCGTGGAAAATTGTCAAGCAGACGCTCCTCACAGCGGCGCAATCTTCCGCTTACAGCTGCGGCAGCCTATTCGTCAACGGCATCACGTTCATGAATTTCATTCCGAACCGAATCATTCCGGTAAAGCACGTGTTCTTTATCGGCGGCGATTCCATGAACTTCCCCGGCGCCAAACAGCACAACACGCTGGATCTCCGCAAATCCTGCACACCGTGGCCGGGCGACGATTCGCCTATCGCCAAGCGCCGTTACGCATTCCTCTGCCAGCTCATGAGCACCAGCGAAAGTTTCCACATCAGCTACGTGAACCAAGACATCCGTAAAGATGCGGAACTTTACCCGACCTCCGTGGTAAACGATATCCGTAGATTCCTCATCAATTCTGTCTGCGACATTAGCCAAGCCGATGCATGGCCCGAAGAAAAAATTTCGCTGGATGAGACCCGCAATTTTGACGAACTGTTCACGCAAAAGAGCCTCCGCAGCAAACGCGCATTCCTCAACATGATGCAAGACGGATTCGCCCATATCAATCCACAAAAGGGCTCCACGCAGGACATAAGTCCAAACACCACTGTAAAATGCCCAGAACGTGTTCCGCTATACACACTGAGCAACTTTTTAAAGGACCCCTTTGTATTCCGCATCAGCCAAATGCTTGCCGAAAGCGACACGGACGATCCCGAAAAGGAACTGTTCGAGCCCATCCACTTTGACGCTTTGCAGAAAAGTGCACTGCTCAAGATGATGGTTGCCGCAGAACTTTCGCATGAATCCGAAGAACTTGAAAGATTCAAAAAAGAATCGCAATACAAAGGTAACATGCCCGACGGTATTTTCGGGCGTAGGCTCCTCGCCGAAACGGAAAACTGCAAGAACATGATTTTGGCGCAAATGGGAGAACCGCTCGTCCATCAAATCAAGGAATCGTGGAGCTACAAATCCAAAATACAGGATATTCAATTCAATCGCAACAACAGCGAAAAATGGACATTGTCAGGAACACTCGACTGGTGCGATAGCGACAACCCAGAAAAGATTACGCAAATGATTGCGGTTTCATCTTCTACAAGCAAGCCGTCTATAGAAAAGTTCCTACCGTCTTACGTCAAGTCGCTGGCAGTCATTGCGGAGCGCGCCAACGGAACGAATGCTCAAAAAACGCAAACCATCAATATTGCGATTTACAACAGCGACATCGCTAGCGAAGCCGCGACGGCAACAGTATCCATGACGCCCGTCAAGGCACAAGAAATATTGCAAGACATCTATGCCGCCGCATTCGGCGATGAAACAAGCCGCCCCTTTTCCAAAGCGGTTCCCGCGTCCCTCCTGGATTCACCGAACATCAAGGACATCCGCTCTTTCAAGGAACAACTTCTTAAAGGGCCTTGGGCATACTTCGAAAAGAAATCGCTTTTCGACCCCATCACAGACGTAGGCTTCGAAGCAGCCCTTTTCCAAAATCAATGGAAAGAGGCTGTCGAAAAAATGCAATCGCTCATGCAAATTACAGTGAATGCGCCCAGCAAAAGCAAGCCTAGCGAAACAAGCAAAGTCACAAAGAAAAGGAAGGTATAGTCATGGAAAACTTCAGCCTTCGCAAATTCGACCCTTCCAAAAGCCTATTCATTGAAGCCTCGGCAGGCACGGGCAAAACATACACCATCCAGCTGATGGTGGCAAAACTCATAAGCCTCGGAACGCCTCTCAAAAAAATTCTCATCGTCACCTACACCGAAAAAGCGGCAGGCGAACTGAAAGACCGCATCCGCAAAAAGATTGACGAAGTCCTCGACAGCAAAAAACTGGACAAGACAGACGAAACGCAAACGGAAATCGACGATTCCACGCTGGCTTTATTCGCCAAAGCTTACCAGGATGTCGATAACGCCGCCATATTTACCATCCACTCGTTCTGCCAAAAAGCGCTCAAGGAATACGCCTACGATGCAGGCAGGCCTTTTGACATGTCGATGATTGACGATTCGGAAGTCAGGGATTTGGTCGAACAATACATTCGCGACAAGTGGAGCGATGACACCCACTTTCAATTTCTACTCAAAAACGAATCTGCAAAATCTATTGCAAACAAGGTTATTGAAGGCCTCGAAAGCATCACCAATTCCTACAAAGGCAGTGAAGACGGTCATGAAATTATTCCGCTTGACAACGCCGAAGGAATCAACATTTGCGGGACAGTTTTAAGCAAAGAAGATAAATTTGCCTTGGCTGGCGCAAGGACTTTCGGAGACATTCTTACCATTCCCGCATTCAACAATGCTTATTCGATACTAGAAAACAATCCTTACGAAAAATTTGGCGAGAAATCAAAAAATACAATTACCGATTTTTTGAACACGCTCAAAACTTGGGAAAAAGGCAAATCACTTTTCTCGGCGGTATCCTTCAAAGACAACGAGTATGTTCAAATCAACTGGCCTACAGATGTCTTCGAAGCGTTTATGGCGTTCAAGACTTTAAAGGATTATCTCGGTTCGATTAACAAAATCCTGATTAACGAATTTCTGGTGACGCAGGCGCCCGTCATTTTCGAAGAATGGCAGAACAAAAAAATCGAAATGAAGTGTCAATCGTTCAACGATATGATTCTCTCGGTACACCGCGCCGTTCTTGACAAAAGCAGCGGAGAATCGTCGCTTAAAAACAGGCTCCGCGCGCAATACACATACGCCATCATCGATGAATTCCAGGACACGAACCAACTGCAGTGGGATACTTTCAGTTCTGTATTCGACAAGATTTTCGTCGTTGGCGACCCAAAACAATCCATTTACAGTTTCCAAAGTGCCGACGTGAACGTCTATCAAAAGGCGATTCACGAAATCAAAAACGGAATGTCGCTACAGACAAATTTTCGTTCAACAACAGGAATCATCGAAGGTTGCAACAAGCTTTTTGAAGGCGATTTTTTCACGCCCAACGAAGGCTCGACTAAACTCGTTGAATTTGAACCCTCCTACCCTCCGCAAAGTTCGAAGCAAGTCAAGGTTCCTCCGCAAATCAGAGGCAAAGAAATCGCCCCGATTTGGATTAGCAATGAAGATATTTCCGAAGTCGATTTTGCACGAACCGCCGTCAAAAAAATTGTAGAATGGTGTTCTTTTGTCGATGATAAAAAAACGGCCCTGCAAGTATTCGACAAAAAAGACTGCACCAAACTCAGGAACGTCACATTCAAGGATTTCGCCATCCTTGCCAGAAGTCGCAGCGAAATGGAATCCATCGAAGACGCCATGCGTTCTGCGGGTGTCCCGTTCAGCCGCTACAAAGACAGCAACCTTTTCAGCAGCCGCGAATGCGCCGAATGGATAGCCATTTTCAAGGCCATCGACGCACCCGATTTTTCCGCATGGAACAGGCGCCTTTTAAGCGAAGCCCTCATCACGGATTTTTTCAGAATCGCACGACAAGACATCCACACCGTCGAAAGCAATTCATTTGACGACCCGAACAATCCTGAACGCCAAAAACTGAATATTTGGCGCGACCTCGCACAAAAACGCCGCTACGCCGAAATGCTCGAACGCATTTACAGCGATACGCAAATCGAAGAGCGTTTGATGGAAATTTCCAAATTGCAGAACTTGGCAAAGCTCCGTCAAATCGGCAATTACTGCATCGAATATCTCTACAACCACAACTGTTCTGTCGAAGACCTTGTTCGCCATCTGGAAGCTCTCGCCTGCTATAACGACAGCGCCGACGACGAAGACGGCAACCTCGTCGAAAAGAGCACTGACTACGACGCCGTACAGGTCATGACGATTCACGCCTCCAAAGGCCTCGAATTTCCAGTCGTGATTTCCGTAGCCGGTATCGCAGGCAAAAATCCAAACCCGACAGGGCCTTATTTCTACCACGAAAATGACGAATTACGCCTTGGATTCAGCGATTATGCCAAATCCATCCGCGATCGAGAAGAACTCGAAGAATGGAAGCGACTCTTTTATGTCGATTTCACACGAGCATCGTCCATTTTGATTTTGCCCCGCTATGAAAAATGGAAAAACACCAAAGGTGTCAAAAGGGAATTCCAGTTCCTCGAAAGCTCCATCCGAAAACTCGTTGATTCCCAAAGTTCATATACAACAACATTACAAACAATCGATGAGTGGAATCCGAAACAATTAAGCAAAGATGTTCGCACGAACATTCTCAAGCCGCTCAACGCCCTCTCCGGAGTCGGGAAAACATTAAGCCCTGACGAAATTTCAGACAACATTTTACAGCAAAGAAGTTGCATGTCCAACTTGCAAAAAAAACTCGCCGATGCAAGCATCATGCAATATTCTTACAGTTCGCTCTCCGGGAAAGCAGATTCGCTCGTTGATACGGACGATGGAGACCGACTCAACCCTGACGGTGCCGATTTTACAACAGCACGTACGCCAACAGTCCAGATTCGTGATATCGATACAGCCGCAGTCGATTGTTCCATTGCAGCCGACCCATCATTTGATTACCAAACGCACTTGAACGAAACGGCCAAAAAATTTCCACGCGGTTCACACGCCGGTAATGCGCTCCATCGCATTTTCGAACGTACAAAATTTCATCAGTTCGGTTTGGACCTCAAAACACTCGAAGACGCCCTCGTCGACTCGCAGACAAAGAACGTCATCGAAGAAGAATTCAAGCGGGAATCGCTCCCCATCTGGAATCACAAAGACGAATGGACAACGATTGCCACGCATTACGTTTGGAATACGCTGAACGCGAGACTGCCGGTAATCGCGGGTTCCGCCGTTGAAGAGGCACCGCAATCCAGCGTAAAAACGCCACAGACGTTTGCGCTCGTCGATATTCCGCTAAGCGACCACAAGCCCGAAGTGCAATTTAACCTAAACGCTACAGATTCAAGCACCGAAAACGAAAGTTGCGCACCCAACGACATACTCAAACGATTCTGCAAGGGCTTTATCGACTTGATGTTCGTCCGCACCGTGAATGGGCAAAAATGTTACTCCATTCTCGACTGGAAATCGGACATGCTCGAAAACAACATCTACACACCCGAAGCAATCAAGGAAAAAGTCGATAACGATTATTCCATCCAACGTGTTCTATACAGTTACTGTTTGATTCAATGGCTCAAGCAGTTCTATGGCGAAGGCACAGCAGAGAACTTAGACGAAGCAAGCATTTTCGAAAAACATTTCGGAGGCATCTATTACGCATTCATCCGTGGCACCGAAGCAGGCTCGCCCAAAGGCATTTACGCACAAACTTGGAACAGTTTTGTAGACCTCGAAAGCGCCTACCAAAAAATAAAGCAACTTATGACAAAGCCCTCCAGCAACAAGGAGGAAAATTAAAATGGACAAGAAAGTTCTCGCTACAGAATCGCTGGATGAGTTCATTGACGCGCTCATTGAAATGCACGGATTAAATCCGCTGAACAGATATTTGTTGAATTTGTTGTTTGAAATAAAAGATGACATTTCACTTCAAACACAAAAGTTCTTGACTCTCTGCTTGTCACTCCTCGATGACGGCAACACGCGCATATCGCTAGACGCGGTACAGTTCACCGCCATGTGGACGAAAAAATGGAACGGGCTCGTGACTCTCCGCATCAGCAGCACCGATGAAGAAATGAGCGAAAACGATTTTGCAACATCAGACGATTTTGCAGGAATCATCAACGACGGCATTCAGGACATTTTAACGAACGACTTTTCGGCCATCATGGAAAATCGCGAAGCCGACACGACATCGGCAGAAAACGCATTCGGGAAACCATTCGTGCTCGCCAGGCGCCCGGGCGGAGCGCATCTTTACTTCACCAAACACTTCGACGCCAAATGCATCATCGAAGAATCGGCAAAAAATTTATTCAAAAACGGGCAAAAGCCGAGCAAAGACGAAATCGAACAATGCATCAATAAAGTAGCAAGCATCTGCAAGCCATTCGGCGACAAAAAATTTACCATCAAAGAACTCCAAGCCGAAGCCATTATTCGCGGACAAACAGAGAATCTCGTCATCACAGGTGGCCCTGGTACCGGCAAGACAACCGTCGTCCTCTACATTCTGTGGAACCTGCTCGAAAGCCATAGCGAAATGCTGGATTGGAACATTTACCTTGCGGCCCCAAGCGGCAAGGCTGCCGACCGCATGCGCGAAAGCCTCATCGACGGACTCTCGAGAATCCGTGACGAACAAAAGACCGGCGAAAACGCATGCATATTCCGCAAACTGAACGATCTCGAAAGCAGTACCATCCACCGATTGTTGCGATTCTCCAAAAGCAGAGGCGGATTCACGTTCAACCGCAACGAACAATTTCCGCAAAATTCCATCTTCGTCATTGACGAAGCCAGCATGATTGATATCGAAATGTTTGCGGCCCTTTTGGAAGCTATCCCCGCAGGCGCTCGACTTTTCATTCTCGGCGACCCGTTCCAGCTTCCCTCTGTCGAATCCGGAGCCGTCCTCGGCGAAATTCTCAAAGTGCAATCCGGTAAAAATTTTTCCGTCCAGTTGAACGAATCCAACCGCTTTGACGACAAATCGAACATAGGCAAACTCGCAAGCGAAATAAAGGAAGTCGCTGAAAACAAGGACAACGCAAAATTCGTTCCGCATAAATTCACAAGCGGTGACGCATCTGCCGACGGTTGCGACAAAAGCGCCACCGCCCCCGTCAATGATATCCCCGCGACTTTCAAGGACAAAGTTATCTACAAAAAACTCGAAACCGACTCTGCCCCGCTTTCGAAAAAAGAAGAAGACAAACGCATCGAAGCGCTCATTACCGAATGGTCCCGCGATTTCGCAAAACTCCCCGACCTTGCCGAAAGCATCCACCCGCAACGCACGGGCACCGAAGCAGACGACCCCGACCATCGTGAAACATCTCGCAGAAATGAAATTTGGCAATTATCCCTGACCAAACGCATCCTCTGCGCCGAACGCCGTGGCCTCCGCGGCATCGAAAACATCAACAAGAAAGTTTGTAGCAAAATAAAGAGCCTCTGGAAAGCGCAGAAAAAAGCCCAAGGCGAAACAGTCGAATGGAGCGATACCGGCTACTTCCCCGGCCAACTTCTCATCATCACCAAGAACCAGGAAATGTTCAAGCTCTACAACGGCGACACGGGAATCGTCGTTTTCGATGGCAATACCCCCTGCATCATGCTCAAAAAAGCGCCGCCCCGCAACAGCAACGACGAGAGCGCCAAACGCCGCGACGACTTTATCTTTTATCCGCTTTCGGTACTCCCCGAAGACGCCATCACGACCGCATTCGCCATCACCATCCATAAGTCGCAGGGATCCGAATACAATCACGTCACCATGTTCCTGCCGACAAGAATCGGCCACCCGCTTCTCACGAACCAAATTCTTTACACAGGAATCACCCGCGCCAAAAAAAGCGTCACCATAATCGCAAATGACGACACTTTTAAAGCCGCCGTTACGACCGTTAGCGAGCGTGATACGGGAATTTTACTTTAGTTTACAACTTCATTGTTCCCATAGCCTCTTTTCTGTATATATTTAAGTAAGAAATAAATAAATAAAGGAAGAAACATGGCAACAATAAAAGAACTCAAAGCAAGTGGCGCCCCTCGTTTTAAAGTTCCGGGCAAAGAAGCAATTTACGACGCCTTCGACCAGTTTCTCGCAGAGAACTTCCTCGGCGAGACCGTTGAAGCGATAGCCCCCGCCCCGGCTGGCGAAAACGCCGAATTCGCACCGCAGGTTGTCAAGCTCTATGAACTCGCCAACACCACCAAGGGGAACGCAGGTCTCTGGAAGGCAGGCACCGGCACATCGTCCAAAAAATGGGACTTGAGTTTTTTGCAAGGCATTTTGAACCAGTTTTCAACACTCCCTGCAGCCACACGCGGGAAAACCATCTCGGACATCAAGCTTCAGCTCGAAGACTTCGCCTCCAAGAAGTTTGCCAAGAACCCGGCCAACGCACGTAACGGTCTCCTCCATCTTTGCAACCCGAACGAATACGCAGCCATCTACTCATTTGCGGACAAACTCGCCATCTGCAAAGAACATTCCCGCCTGCTCGAAGACTTTAGACTTTCGAACCGCTGGGACAGCGGCCTCTTGAAATTGAAGGTTTTCCGCAAAGACGGTTACATCGCCATACACACGGATGAACAACTCTGCTGGATTTACGACAAACTCGCCAACATGCACAAAATCGAAGACGAAGAGTTTGACGTATTCATGAAAAACTACTTCACCGCTCCAAAAAAGACGGCCCCGAAAAAGAAGTAATCCAATCACGTTGCCCCATCGGGCGACTTTTTTAACCTGTCATCCCGGACCCGGAATCTTTTTCAATTCTTCTTTAAGCTGATGAGCGCAAAAACAAGTGAGACGGCAACACCGATAAGCGGAATGTAGTTTGGAGTTTGAATTTTTGCAGTTGACACCAAGATAGCCGGGATGAGCCCAAAGAGCCCGCCAACAATCACGCCTGTGTACCAAAGCGATTTTTTGATATTGAATTTTTTATGGGCGATAATGGCAACAGCGAGAGGAGCCACAATTCCTGGCGTATAGACGGAATAAGCCATCGTCAAAAGCCCAATAATATCCTTGCCTTGAAGCGCAAGGAATGTCGCAATGATGCCGATAGCGACGACAAGCAAACGCACGACAGAAATGCGGCGCGTATTCAAGATGTCACTTCCGAAAATGGCGGCAGAGTTGATAAGGCACGTATCCGCCGACGAGAGCAACGCAGACAAAAGTCCAACCGACAAGAGAGCCGCAAGCGGGAGCGGAAGTACATCTGACGCGAGTCTGAACAGCGGATTCATCACTGGCCCCACGCCATGTGCAGTTTCGGGGGCGTAAGTCGCGGTCCACATGCCAAGCAAGACGATGACAACACTAAAAACCAGGATAGCAAAACTTCCGGCAACAACGGCTTTGCGGGCAGACGATGCATCCTTGGCGACAAGGTTACGCGAAATCACGTCAGGGCCAAGAAAATAAGCACCTCCGACAGTGAACAGCATCATCGCCAAATCAGTGAAGCCAAATTTTTCGTTCAAGAGATTGAAATTTCCGAAAGTCGCAAGCCCAGCGGACGGCACGGCAGTTCCATTGGCAAATCCTCCGAACAGATAAACCGCGGCGGCAAAAAATCCAAGCGTCAAAATTCCAAATTGCAACGCGTCAGTACGGACAACAGAAAGCTGGCCGCCCAAAAGCGTATAGACAATGACAATTCCCGCCGTAATCAAAACAGATTGCGTTCCCGCATCGTGCCCCAGCACAAGCCCAATGAACCCGGCAACAGCAGCGAACTGCGCAGCGATAATTCCAATCCACGAAACGGCGATAATCAAAGCGACAAGCTTTCGCCCTGTTTTTCCGACCGTCTTTTCAGCGATTTCGGGAAGCGTGCGCACATCGAGATCGTGAACCGGTTTGCTCAAGAAAGCCGCTTGAAACCAGAATCCAATCGCGCCAACAGCCAGCCACCAGAAAGCGGCAAAGCCGATGTTCTCAGCGCGGGCGGCGATGCCCACTGTTGCAGAAGCCCCAAGAACCGTCGCCATGAGGCTCATGAAAACGAACGGGCTGCTTTGCTTGCGACCTGCAACAACATAATCGTCAAAATTCTTGACCTTGAATAAATCGCGAATACAGATGAATCCAAGGACAAGAAAATAGATGATGAGAAGTTTCATGACTTAAAGTTAGAATTTTACAAGTTGCCGTATTCGCCGATATCAGGGATGAGTGCGCCCGATTTCATGTGGTAAACGCGGTTGCTGTAACCGAATGCATTTTTGTCATGCGTGGCGATAATGACAGAAACGCCCGTCCTCGCCAGCCGTGCAAAAAGGCGATAAACCTTATGACTGTTTTCTTCATCAAGATTGCTCGTCGGTTCGTCGGCAATAATCAAATCAGGCTTGTTCGCAAGAGCCCTTGCAATGGCAACACGGCGTAGTTCACCACCAGAAAGATTTTGCGGATGTTCGTTTGCAAGATGTGCGATACCAAGTTTATTTAACAGCGCTTTGATATGTTCCTTGTCAATTTTTTTGTTGTACAAGGTCGAAGTCAAAGTGATGTTTTCGACCACTGTGAACGCAGAAAGACTTGCAGCATTTTGCGGAATGTAACCGATACGCTCGTTACGCAAATGGGCCAGTTCCTCGTCGTTGAGCGCATAGATGGGCAGTCCGTCTATTTCGATGCTTCCCGACGTGGGCTCGGTAACGCCTGCGAGCGCGTTCAAGAGCGTACTCTTTCCACTTCCAGATTCGCCGAAAATGACGGTGAAGTCTCCAGACCATGCGAAGAAATCGGCGTTGTTGACCGCATTAAACTTTTCGCCACGTCGTGTATATTGCTTTGTTATGTTGTTTCCATTAAGTATCATTAAGCGTCCTCCTTTAATGCGGTGTAAACATCGATTTTCCCGACTTTTTTAGCGATGTGGTATGAAGCTCCAATCCCTGCAATGGTGGGGATTAACAAAGCTCCGACAATCGTTAAAAGAATGGTGGATGCGTTAGGGAGTGAAAAAGGTATCTGCAAGTTTTCTTGAATCAAAAAACGTAATGAGAAAATTGCGACTGTTCCGAATAACGTTCCGGCGATAGCTCCGCTTCCACTTGCAATCAGGGATTCTCCAAGAACGATATTGGTGAGTTTTTTACGGGTGGCTCCAATAATCAGGAGCGTCGCAAATTCACGCTTGCGTTCGTTTGTCGAAACCGAGAATGCGATGTAGATGACAGCAATCACGAGGAATAGGAAGAATCCGGAGATAATCCAGACTGCAATTTTGAAAGAGCCTGCGGTTGCAATAACGCTATCGAACATGTTTTTGCGCGGAATGACATGCAAGTTGTCGAAATGCTCGTGAATCGTTTGCGAAATTTTTTCGAAGTCAGCTCCTTTTTCAAGGTTGGCGAGAATTGCGGAGGGTTCCCCTTCGGAGATGAAATTGTATCCGACTTCTGCGGCGGCCTTGCGTAGAATTTCGATGGTCTCAACATCGGCGAAAACTGCTTGGTCTAGCTTATTGCCTAAAGGTTCAAGTGTTCCGACAACAGTAAATTCCTTGCCGAAAAACTTGATGACGCCACCTTCTTCGATGTTGATATCGTTACCAACAATGACAGAACCTGGGACAAATTCTTTTTTGTAGGTTTTGCGGATCCATGGCTTGATGGTAAAATCAGTCTTGGGATCAAAACCGATGATATTGACTTTTTTGTCGCAGCAGCTTGCACTGAGCGTTGTAAAGTAGAATTGCGGTGATGCTGCGCTTACTCCTGGAAGTTTGCGGGTGAAGTCCAATACTTCGCGTGGAAGCGTTTTGTGGCTCAAGTCGCCTTGCAAAAGAACGGACTGGTTTTTAGCTTCGCTGCCGAACGGGACGACTAGCAAATCAGCGCCCATGCGGGAAGAAAGCTGTTCGAATCCGGCGTCAAGACTTTTTGAAAAAATGACACCAGAAAGCAATGTTGCCGAAGCGATTGCTGTCAAAATAACAAGGCCGAGGCTTCGTGCAGGATGGCTCCAAAAATTGGTATATATAATTTTAAACGTTGTGTATTTCATTAGTAAAATCCTCCGATTCAAAGTTGCGGCTCGCCAAAAAGGCAATATTAGCCACACCAAAAAGTGCGATAACGATTCCAATCAATTGAAGAACTGGGGACGAGATAGAATGACAGTGCATGTGCGGGTGCGAACAAACGCCCACAATGGCTGTGGGGACGAGTGAAGTGAGAACTCCCAGAGTGATTACGGCGTAGGTTAATACTTTACGAGCCTTTGGCAAGAGCAAGTAAGCAATGCCAACAAGTGCAAGTACAATGCCTACGAAACCGTCAGCGATGGAGGTGTAATGGCATCGCATGACGAAGTCCTCCGTAGGCTTGCAAAAAGGAAGCAAAATGAATGAGAGTAACGAAGTAATGGTGCCTAATAAAACTGTTATAGATCCAAAAAATAAGCCGTTTGTCATAAAAACCTCCTTGTCTTTATTCGAAGCCAAATATAGAAGGCGTTTATGAGTTTGTCCAATACTTTGTTTTTAGAGTGAATTATAGAGAAAATCTATAATTAAAGATATTCCCGATCAAATCGGGAATGACGCGTTTTCTGTCATCCTGGAGGGCAACGATAGAGTCTATAATTTTTTACTGCAGCGACGTGGCTTTCTGATAAATGTCTTGCATCACAAGGCCGGCAATCATAAATCCGAAAATGGCGGTGGCGTGCGCCATGGTGCCGTTGATTTGAGCCTTGGTGCTGCACCATTCATGATTTACGAGGTCGGCGTTTTGGAGTTCTGCTTCGCTTCGCTCGTGACGGACTTTAGGGCACATACAAGCGTCTGTGCCGCAAGCCGATGTTTTGCCACGGTTTTGCAAAAGTTCGTCGCTATAGACGCACATGATTTTCTTTTTCGGGAAAAGTTTTTTGCGCTTGCATTTGTCGCGGAGTGCGCGTCCGAGGGGGCATCCAGAAACTTTCCAGAATTCGGCGACCTTGATTCTCGTGGGATCCATCTTGAGGGCAGCTCCCATCGAAGAAAATACGGTTGCTTTAGTTTTGGACGCGTGATACAGCAACTGCATCTTGTTTTCGAGACTGTCGATGGCATCGATGATGTAGTCGAATGTGTCTAGCTCAAATTTTTCAGTATTCGCAGCTTCGTAGATGTCTTGCAGCGCGATAATTTTGGCGTGCGGATTGATTTCGAGCAAACGATTCTTGAGAACTTCAACTTTAACTTGGCCAACGGTTTTTGTGGTGGCCATCAGTTGGCGGTTTACATTGGTGATGCAAACGCGGTCGGAATCCACGAGAACTAATTCCTGTATTCCAGAACGGATAAGGCTTTCGGCACACCAGCTACCGACACCGCCGAGTCCAAAAATGATGACGCGCTTTTTATAGATGTTTTCCATGACATCGTCGCCGAGCAGGAGCGATGTACGGTTAAAAATGCTAGAACTGAGGGACATAAAACAATTATAGAAAATCCCGGTTCATAGAACCGGGGTAATACTACTGTTCCGAACGATGTTCAGAAGTGTAAGCGCTTAGGTATTCTTCCATCTCGCGGATGTAAATGCGACAGATTGTGCTGAGCATGAAGTTTTTCTTGGTGATGTAGCCGATTTCCATCTTGCGGTCGTTTTCACCCTTGGCGTCCTTGAACGGCACAGCCACGTAATCAGAACCGTTGATTTCTTCGCTTATAATGCCGGAGCAGAGAGTGTAACCGTTGAGGCCCACCATCAAGTTCAGCATGGTTGCGCGATCGTTTGCCTTGATTGTTCTGTGATATTCATTTGTACTGAGAATTTCTTCGGCGAAGTAGTAGTTGCCGCTTTCGCCCTGCTCAAAAGAAAGGCACGGGTATTCCGAAAGGTCTTCGAGATTGACGTAGGGCTTTTGGGCGAGTGGATTATTTTTCCACATGTAGGCGTAAGCGTTGCAATCAATCAACTTCTGGAAAACGAGATCGTGTTCTCTCAGCAGGTAGGTGATGTACTTGCGGTTAAAATCGCTCAAGTAGATGATGCCGATTTCACTGCGAAGGCTTGTTACATCGTCGATGACTTCTTTCGTTTTGGTTTCGCGGAGTGCGAATTCGTAATCGTCGATGTTGAACTTTTTCACCATGTTCACGAAGGACTTGACGGCGAAAGAGTAGTGCTGCGTTGAAACGGCGAAACGCTTTTTCTTCTGTTCTTCTTTGCTGTAGCGTTCGAGAACGGAAGTGTAGTGGTTGTAAAGTTCGTTTGCACGGGCGATGAATTCTTCGCCTTCGGGCGTAAGAGTCACACCACGACTCGTACGATTGAAAATCGTAATGCCGATTTCGTCTTCGAGATCGTGAATTGCCGTTGTCAGTGAAGGTTGGGATATGAACAAGGATTCGGCGGCCTTGTTGAAGGAGCCGACCTTTGCGATCCCAATGGCGTAACGTAATTGCTGTAATGTCATGGTCTATCTATATCCTTTCTTTGGTTTGTCATTCCCGACGTAATCGGGAATCTCCATTGGGAGTGCTTAGGGCAAATATAAAAAATTTAGCATTGTAATCCTATACGTATTGTAGGAATATTAAAAATAGAAGAAACCCCCAGGTGGATTCTAGGCTTCCCGGGGGCTTCTCGTTGTGCGTCGCCTATGAATCGAACGCAGTTTTTAATCTGTTGAGAGCCTCGACCAGGATACTTCGTGGACAAGCTAGATTTAGTCGCTGGAACCCTTCCCCGGTGTTTCCAAAGAAAATCCCGTTGTTGAGCCACAGTCGTGCTTTGTTGCGAATGCGATCCTGGATTTCGTCTGGCGAAAGTCCGGTCCCGTTAAAATCAATCCATGCAAGGTAAGTCGCTTCCATCGGCACAAGTTTAACTCCGTTCAGATTTTCTTTAATGAATTTATCTATAAATTCAATATTGCCTTTGATGTACTTGATGAGTGCATCGAGCCAGACTTCACCCTTGCTGTAGGCGGCTTGCGCCGAGACGATTCCTTGGATGCTGACTTGGCTGTAGCCTGTCGCAAAGATTTGCTTGCGAAACGCGCGACGAATTGACGGATTCTTTATGAAGGCGTGTGCAATTTGGATGCCGGCCAAGTTGAATGTTTTCGTCGGCGCGGTAACGATGATGGAGTTGTTTGCCAGTTCTTTGCTGATGGAAGCGAATACGGTATGCTTTCCTTCAAAGACGAAATCGCTGTGGATTTCATCGCTCACGACGATTACATTATGCTTGAGACAGATTTCTCCGAGGCGTGTCAGCTCTTCGCGAGTCCAGACGCGGCAAACGGGATTGTGCGGGCTGCAAAGCAAAAAGAGCTTGATATTGTTTTCGACAATTTTCTTTTCAAAATCTTCAAAGTCTATATGGTAGCGGCCGTCTTCTCCGTAAATGAGATCGTTGCTCACGACTTTGCGGTCGTTGTTGACGATGGCATCGACGAAGTGCATATAGACCGGCTGCTGGATGAGTATAGCATCGCCTTCTTTCGAAAATGCCTTGATGGCCATGCCAAGCGCAAACATCACGCCGGGGATTTTGATAATCGATTTGCGATCTTCTATATCATAGTGGTGACGGCGGCGGTAGAAATTTTTGACAGCTTCGTAGTAGTCTTCTTTGGGTTCACAGTACCCGAAGATTCCATATTCGGCAACACGAATCAATTCGTCCTGAATAAACGAAGAAATCTTGAAATCCATGTCAGCAATCCAAAGCGGGAGAAGACTGTAAGGATCTTCACCCGGCTTTACTGCGCGTCTCTCCACCGCGAAATCATACTTGAGAGAATTCGTGTGGCGACGCTCAATAACGGTATCAAAATCTAAATTGCGTTCTTTGTTTTCTGACATGGTGGAATATAATATAGAAGGATATGGTACTATTGTCCAATATTATATTTCTAGCACCTTTTATAAATTTTGACTATAAGTAGTATTCTGGTTCCGGAATTTTTCCAGCAAAGTTGAGAATTTCAAGGATTTTCTTGCGGTAAAGTACAAAGGTGTCTTGCGTTCTTGCACGCGGGAATGGGAGTTCGATTTTAATGACCTGCTCGATTTTTGACGGACGGGCCTTCATAACTACAACGTAATTGCTGAGGTAAAGGGCTTCATCGACATCGTGCGTGACCATCACCATCGTAGTCTTGTACTTTTCCCAAAGACGGTGGATTTCGTCTTGCATTGCCATGCGCGTGAAGGCGTCCAATGCACCGAGAGGTTCGTCCAAAAGGAGAATATCCGGGTGGCCGACAAGCGCTCTTGCAAGGCTTGCGCGTTGATTCATGCCGCCGGAAAGTTCGTGCGGGTATGATTTTTCAAATCCCTTAAGCCCGACCGTTTCGATGAATTCGTCAACGTCTTGCTTGTGTTCCTTGTACACGTGGCGGGCCCTGAGCCCAAGCGAAATGTTGTCGCGGATGTTGAGCCACGGGAAAAGTGTTGCCTGCTGGAATGCAAAACCGCGATCGGCACCGGGCTTCGTGATTTTTTTGCCATCAACGAATACGCCGCCCGAAGTGGGTTCTGCAAGTCCTGCGATTTGCCTCAAGAGCGTTGTCTTTCCGCAGCCGGATGGACCGATAAGGCTCACGAAACTGCCTGCGGGAATGTCGAGATTGACTCCGTTCAATGCGGTAACGGTATCGCCTTCGTTACTGATAAATGTCTTTACAAGATTTTCAATGTGGATTGCGCCTTTCGCGTTTTCTTTATTTTCTGTTACCATTTCAAAGTTCCCTTCTGCCAATTCAAGATTTTATCGCGCAATTTAAAGAGCAAGGTGAGTATGAGCATGCAGTAGACTGCAATGACGATGATTCCTGCATAAACACCGCTGTAGACGAGCATGGCCTTTTGCCAGGAGATGTACCAGCCGATGCCGTATTTGACGCCGAACATTTCTGCGGTCATGAGCGCCAAGAATGCACTGATGATGCCGTAGAATACGCCAAGGAAAATGGAGGGCATGGCGGCCGGGATGCCGACTCGGAAAATCTGGAATGCACTACTTGCGCCAAACGTGCGTGAAACTTCAAAATAGGCTTTGGGAACGGCCTGTATTGCAGAACTCGTCATAAGCGCGACCGAGAACCAGACGGAAAGAGCGATGATGAATACGCTTGCACCAAAAGTTGTCGGAAAAATCGTCAGCGAAATCGGAATCCAAATTGTTGCGGGAATCGGGCCTATCAGCTTGATGTAAGGGTTAATCCAGTAATTGAACTTTTTGTTGAATCCAAGGAGAACGCCTGTGACAAAGCCGAAACCAGAACCGTAAAGGAATCCTGTGACCAATAGTTTTGTCGAGTGCCAAATGCACTTGAGGATGATTTCGTAACCTTCGAAAAACTGGGCGAGAATGTTGTCGTATTTCGGGAAAAACAAGACGGGGAAAAGGGCGAATTTTCCGATGACAATGTCAATGATAGCGACGACGATTCCGACACCTCCCCAAAACGCACCAGAATATTCCAGGCTTTTCTTCAATTTTTTGATAAAGGTGGAGACGATGCCGAGAATGAACGTGGCTACCAAAAAGAAATACAAAATCCAAGTGTAGTAGGCCTCTTCGGCATCGGGGTGTTCGTCGCTGTCTTCGATAAGTCGGTGGATAGCGAATGCGACTACAACACCTAAAAAGGGTAAAAATCTTCTCAATGTATTTAATATTTTGTTTTTCATTTAAACTCCTTGAATAAAAAAAGCTCCTCCCCCTGTGAGGTCATGGGAAGGAGCTTGTACACAATGAGTCTTACTTCTTCAGAGCGTACACTTTAGTGGAAAGGTATTTGAATCCGTTATCAGCTGTAATAACGACAATGTTCTTTCCTTCGTTTTCAGGACGTGCAGCCACGATGGAGGCGGCGTAGATGCCTGCCGCACCGGACGTTCCGAGGAAGAGACCTTCCTTTTCAGCGAGCTCGTGAGCTACACCAGTTGCCTGCAACGTGGAGACTTCGATGTATTCATCGTAAATCGAAGAATCCTTCAGAAGAGGAGGTGCTTCCGGGACGTTTGCGAACGGAGCTACGCCATCGATAACGCCGTATTCTTCGGCTTCCGGGGTAAAGAAGCGGGAATCAGGCGTTGCCTGCACACCGACGATTTTCACGTTCGGATTGTGTTCGCGGAAGTACTTGGAAAGACCGTTCAACGTACCGCCTGTACCTGCCATGGAAACGATAAAATCTACCTTGCCATCGGTATCGGCAACGATTTCCGGACCCGTGGTGTTGTAGTGGGCAAGCGGGTTATTTTCGTTTTCAATCTGGTTGATGAAGAATGCGCCATGCTCTTCGGCGTACTTCTGCACATCAGAAAGCAAAACGCTTACGGAGAAGTTGCCTTCGTCGATGAGCTTTTGGACATTCGGAAGTTTGTCGTAACCGTAGAGCGTTGCACCGTAGGTCTTGATGACCTGAACGCGTTCTTCGGATCCGCCCGGTTCAAAGAAAACGGTGAGCTTGTAACCGCGAGCGGCGGCGATGGCGGCAAGGCCGATACCTGTGTTGCCACTTGTGATTTCAACGATTTCTCCACCCGGTTTGAGTTTTCCTTCGCGTTCGGCGGCTTCAATCATGCTGAGAGCGGCGCGGTCTTTCACGGAGCCGGACGGGTTGAAGTATTCGAGTTTTGCCAGAATGTGGCCCTTGGCATTGTGATTCTTCTCAAAATTGTGGAGCTCCAGCAGCGGAGTGTGGCCGACGAGCTCAGTAATGGAATGGTGAATATTGGACATTGTTACCTCTCTTTTCTGTTAAACTTTTTTTTGTGTCACCCCGCCTAAGGTTGGTGAGTCTGCCGAACCATGCCGGGGTCGCCCATGTTTATTTCTTCACTAATGATTCCGGTTCTTCGTAGGTCTCCGTGAATATGTCGGTGGCCTTGTCATAGGAGTAGCCATCCGGAATTTTGATACCCTTTGATTCAAAGTCGGCAAAGTGACTCTTGACGAACTTTTCGATGTTCAATTTTTTCTTCAAAACGCCAGTCTTTTGGAGTTCTGCAGCAACGATATTGAACGTGCGGAGCGCGGCCTTGCGGGACGGAATGTGACCGTAGCTTTCGAGCAACTGGGCGTTAAATTCTTCACTGCCAGAAACGACATCCTTCGAGAGCTGGAGTCTTGCGGCTTCGCGCGGATTGCTGTTCACGAATGCGGATCCGCGAGCGACGGCGCGCGTGTAGGCGGCGGCACCTTCCGGATTTTCCTTCCAGAGCTTGAGCGTCACGAATGCGACGCAGCAGTATTCTACGGCGAATTTTGGGTCGATTGCGGTGTCGAGCAATTTGCGTAAGCCATATTCCTTTTCGGCGGTTGCTGCGGTCGGATCGTGAAGAGCGATGATGTCAACAGCTCCCTTTTCAAGAGCTATCGGCAAGTCGCTTGCGCCATAGACAATGAATTCGACATCCGCTTCTGGGCCGTCTGCGACAATACCCAAATCGCGGAGCTTGCGTCTGAACGACATCACGGAACTATCGGATAAACCGATAACGCCCACCTTCGTTTTACGTCCCTTCAGGTCTTCCAACTTTTGAATCGTCGATTTCTTGGTGACATAATACTTGGTGCAACCCGTATGAACGCCGGTGACAAAGACGATAGGGAGCCCATTTTGAATGGGCTGAAGTTCAGTGGCGAGCAAGTCGTTCCCTGCATCGACTTTGCCTGCGACAATGAGCTCGTTCACAGAATTCTTTCCGGCATCAACAGGAACCATCTCGAATTTCTGTCCAATCTTTTTGAATTCCTCGTCAAAGTAACCTTTGAGCCAAGCAACATGAACCGGAGCACTACACAACACACCAGTATAGTGCGCGATTCGGACTGGTTTGAAATCGGCAAAAGCGCTTGTTCCGAGGAGGAGGGCGCTTATAAGCGAGGTCTTAATGATGCTTCGTAAATTCATTTTCGTTTCCCTATATTTTATTTCTCGAAAAAGTAAAAATCACTTTTTCTAAATCAAAGATGTTTTGAACGTGGAAAAACAAAATAATTCAAAAATACTTTGTTCTAATTCTATTCGTATATTGGACGCTATAGGCTATGGTTATATAAACCTAATTGCACCCCTACTTTTTTAGTTCTCAACGATCTTTTTCGCTAAGGTCTCCGGTTCTTCGGTCGTTTCTGTAAATGTGCCCGTTTCCTTGTCGTACTTGTAGCCGTCAGGAACGTGAATCCCCTTAGACGCAAAATTGGCAAAGTGGCTTGTAATGAACTTTTCGATATTCAATTTTTTCTTGAGCACGCCCGTTTTCTGGAGTTCGGTGGCGACGGTTCTGAATGTGCGAATCGTCGCCTTGCGGGATGGAATGTGGGTGTAGCTTTCAAGCAGTTTGGTGTTGAAATCTTCGCTTCCAGGGACGATGTCTTTTGCAAGCTGGAGCCTTGCAGCTTCACGCGGATTGGCGTTGACGAATGCGGAACCGCGAGCGACTGCACGTGTGAATGCGGCTGCACCTTCCGGATTTTCTTTCCACAGTTTGAGGCTCACGAATGCGATGCAGCAATATTCTACAGCAAATTTCGGATCGGTGGCGGTGTCCAGGAGTTTACGGAAACCGTATTCTTCTTCGGCTGTTGTCGCTGTCGGATCGTGAAGGGCGATAATGTCCACGGCTCCCTTTTGGAGTGCCAACGGTAAATCGCTTGCGCCATAGACGACAAATTCGACATCCGCTTCCGGGCCATCGGCGACAACGCTTAAGTCACGGAGTTTTCGCTTGAATGTCATAATCGAACTGTCGGACAATCCAATGACGCCAATTTTGGTCTTGCGTCCTTTCAGGTCCTTGAGTTTTTTGATGGTCGATTGCTTAGTAACATAGAACTTAGTGCAGCCTGTGTGTACGCCTGTCACAAAGATAATCGGGAGTCCGTTTTGGATAGGCTGAAGTTCTGTGGCGAGAAGTTCATTACCTGCGTCCGCTTTCCCGGCAACAATCAGGTCGTTAACAGAACCGGAACCTTCTGCGATTGGAACCATTTCGTATTTCTGCCCAATCTTTTTGAATTCTTCGTCGAAAAATCCCTTGAGCCATGCGGTATGAACCGGAGCACTACACAACACTCCTGTGTAATGTGCGATTCGAACTGTTTTAATTTCGGCGAAAGCGCTTGCTCCGAAAAGCAGAGCGCTTATAAGTGTTGTTTTAATGAGGTGTTTAAAATTCATTATTGCGGCCTCCTTTTTTAGAAGCTGAATGTGGTTTGGAAGATGTAGCCGGATTGATAAGCGCCATGTGCGGCATATTCAACATCGGTGAAAAGCGTCAGATTGACGTTCTTGTTGACATTGTAAGAAATGCCTGCCCAGAAAGAAATGTTGGAGGCTCCCGTTCCGGATTCGGATTTGTCTTCGTTCTTTGAATCTGTCAACTGGCTTGTAAATACAAAGCCTGTAAACGGAGTGACCCCGGAACTGAATGCGTAATAGAATTCAAAACCGTAATCAGCAACGAGGCCTCGCTGGACCCCATCATGCTTGAAAGGAACGGTCAAACCAAATTCGTTACCGATACCGAACTGTTCGGAGATGGGCAAGAACCATTGAACACCGCCCTTGAGGCTAAATTCCTGGCTGGAAATTTCTTTTTTGCCAGCGGGAATGTTGGCGTCTAAGAAAACGGAGAAGTTGGGATTGAATGCGTATTTTGCACCCACGCTAAAGTCCTTGAATCCGTCACCTTCCTTGGTATCGTCATTCGGATCGGCAAAAAGCTGGTAGCCGAGACCGGTGAGGCTCAATTCTAATCCTTTGACGACTGTATAGCGAGCATTCAAGTCAAAAGATGTGGAATGGAAATCTCCGTTGTACCAATAGTTTGCCTTGATTCGTGCTTGACCTTGATGTTCGTCGAGAACGGTGTAATAATCCCATTCAGCAAATGAACTGACGGAGGCAAGAGCAATAACGGAAATAATTTTTTTTGCATTGATATTCATTGATAAACTCCTTGTTTGTTTTTAATGTCAGATTAAAGGTAAAAAGTGCTTTTACGCAGTCAAAGAGTTTTGTCAATTGAAAAGACAAAATAATTTAAAATTATTTTATTCTAATTTTATTTGAGTATTGGGTGTTATCGTTCGCAAATATACGTATTGATTTATGTTATCGGAGTTTATAAAAAACTCCTTCCCGCGTTAGCGAGAAGGAGCATTAGGAGTTTTATGCGATGAGTCTTACTTATTCAAAGCATAAACTTTTGTGGAAAGGTATTTAAACCCATTATCGGCTGTGATAACAACTATGTTCTTGTCTTTATTTTCAGGACGTGCCGCGACAATTGAGGCCGCGTAAAGGCCTGCTGCACTTGATGTGCCCAAGAAAAGCCCTTCGTGTTCGGCAAGTTCGTGCGCAACGGCCTTCGCCTGTAATGTAGAAACTTCGATGTATTCATCGTAAATCGAGGAATCCGTCAAGAACGTGGGAGGTTCTGCGACGTTTGCAAATGGTGCGACGCCGTCGATAACGCCATTCTTTTCGGCTTCTGGCGTGAAATAGCGGGAGTCCGGAGTCGCTTGCACACCGATGATTTTAACATTCGGATTCTTTTCGCGGAAATATTTTGAAAGTCCGTTCAGTGTTCCGCCTGTGCCTGCCATCGAAACGACAAAATCTACTTTGCCATCGGTATCTTCCCAGATTTCAGGGCCTGTCGTGTTGTAATGGGCTAGGGGATTGTATTCGTTTTCGCACTGGTTGATGAAAAATGCGTTGTGTTCTTTGGTGTACTTTGTGATGGCCTCGATAACGATGTTGTCGCAAATTGTGCCGTCTTCAAGAGCTTTTTTCAATTCGGGAATATCTTTGTAATCGAAAAGCTGCGCGCCATAAGTCTTGATAACTTGAACGCGTTCCTTGGAACCACCGGATTCAAAGAAAATTGTGACTTTGTACCCTTTTGCGGCTGCGATGGCGGCAAGAGCAATGCCAGTGTTTCCACTCGTAAGGTCAACGATTTCTCCACCCGGTTTCAATTTACCCGTGCGTTCGGCTTCTTCGATCATGCTGAGGGCGGCGCGATCCTTGACAGAACCTGTAGCGTTGAAATATTCGAGCTTTGCCAAGATATGGCCTTGGGCATTGTGGTTCTTTTCGAAATTGTGAAGTTCAAGAAGCGGTGTATGCCCAATAAGTTCTGTAATAGAATGGTGGATATTTGACATGTTTACCTCTCTTTGTTAAAACGTCAGTCGCATTTGATTCCAGACAACGTTTCCGTGAGTCGAATCTGCCGAAATACCTTCATCGACAAAACCAATTTTGGCGTAATAACGTACGAGCTTTTCTTTGCAAGTGAGAACAACGCCACGTCTGCCTTCTGCTTTTGCATTTTGGACGAATAATCTCAATAGCTTTTCTGCGCAACCTTGACGACGATATTCGGGGATAGTGTTGACTCCGAATATCATTTGCCATGCTCCGTTTGGATTGTGCATACCGGCGTCTTCGTACATTTTGTCGTTCAAATCGGGAATATCCGTTACAAATCCGTCTACGAATGAAATCAGCTTATCGCCATCGAACATCAGCAAAAAACAGTCCGCATAGCGTTCCAGACGCTTTTGAAAATCTTCATGTTTTGCAGCTTCTGCTGGCGGAAAGCATGTTGCTTCCACTGCGGCAATCGCATTGCAATCGGATAGCGTCGCTTTTCTTATCGTAAATTTGCTTAGACTCATTTTAGTCGTTGTGATTTGATTTGAATCGTAATGCGCGTTCTGCGATTTTGTTTCTGTAAATGTTGATTTTTGCAATGGCTTCGCTGATGGGGAGCGCGATATCGAATGCGCGTACATTGAAGCGGGCCAATGACTGGATCGCTTGCGGACCAAGCTGTTCGCAAAGCACGTAATCTAAATCGGCTAGATTCTTGGCTGCTGCATACATCGATGAATGCTGAACTTCGCGCTGGCCACAAGTGCCGTCTCCACAAGAACCATCGCAATGTTCCGGCTTTAAACGGACTTCGACTTTCTCATATTTTCCGCTTGCTTCGTCAACTTCATAGATGTCAAATGCGGCTGCATGTCCAAAGTGAACATTGACATTTACTCCGTCATTCGTGGCAACTGCTACTTTGTATTTAGCCATGTAAAAAAGCCTCCTTAACGCAGATGTAAAATGAACCACGAAGATGAATTTTCTACGTGGCTAAACTCCCGGCGTACCGGTTTAGTTTATATAAAAGAACGGTTACCTAGCGTTCTGTATTCTTTTAAATTTTTGCTTCTGTTCCGAAGTCCCGCATAATTTAAAAAGCGTAATAGGTAAATGCAATATAAAACCCTGTTTGAACAATAAATAAAGTTCGATTTTCTTGATTGTGATAGAAACTAAATGAATTGGGTGATAAGATGAAACTATAACAATGTTGTAAATCGGAATTTTTTGAACGGAATGGGCTAAAAAAGTATTGAAAAGGGTAGTCGCAAATTCTAAAATTCCGCAAACCTAGCGTTTCTGTAGGTAATTAAACCTAAGGAGACATTTCATTATGGCAAAACGTTTACGTCAGATCGCAATCTACGGTAAGGGCGGCATCGGTAAATCTACTACGACTCAGAATTTGACCGCAGGCCTTGTAGAACAAGGTAAACATGTTCTCGTTGTCGGTTGCGACCCCAAGGCGGATTCTACGCGACTCCTGCTCGGTGGCCTCCATCAGAAAACCGTGCTTGATACTATTCGCGATAACAAAACCGAAATTCAGCTCTCAGACCTTGAAAAGGTCGGCTTCAAGGGCGTTCGCTGTGTGGAATCCGGTGGCCCGGAACCGGGCGTAGGTTGCGCAGGCCGCGGCATTATCACATCCATCAGCATGCTCGAACAGCTCGGCGCTTACACCGAAGATCTTGATTACGTGTTCTATGATGTGCTCGGTGACGTGGTTTGCGGTGGCTTTGCTATGCCGATTCGCGAAGGCAAGGCCAAGGAAATTTACATCGTCGCTTCCGGCGAAATGATGGCTCTCTACGCTGCAAACAACATCTGCAAGGGTATTGCGAAGTATGCCGAACGCGGCGAAGTGCGTCTCGGCGGCATCATCTGCAACAGCCGTAACGTCGATAACGAACTTGATTTGCTCCGTGCATTCACCAAGGAACTCAACACGCAACTCATCCAGTATGTGCCGCGCAACAATATCGTGCAGCAAGCCGAAATCCGCAAGAAGACAGTGATTGATTTCGAACCGAACTGCAACCAAGCTAACGTCTATCGCGAACTTGCCAAGAACATCGACGAAAACGAACTCTTTACCATCCCGACTCCGATGACGCAGGACCGCTTGGAACAAATTCTCATCGACTACGGCATGATGGAAAAGGACTACTCCATTTAGCGAGAACCGGCAGGAGGTAAAAATCTATGGCATCAACTAACATTAATTTGAATATGACCTCGGTCGAAAACCGCGAATATCGACTGGGTACCATTATCGGTTGGGACGGCAAAGCCAGCGACCTGATTAAGGAATCGGCTTACGACGAACGCAGTGCGAAAAAGCACGGTGGCTGCGCAAGCAAGGGTGCCGGCTGTAAGCTTTGCGAATTGCAATCTCCGCTCAATCAAGAGACCATGTGCTCCAACGCTATTGTGCAGTGCCAAGTGGGCAATCTCACGGACTGCGCTTTGATTGACCATTCTCCGATCGGCTGCAGCGGTGAAAACTCCAAATTCAACCTTTCTATGCATGTGGGCCTTAAGCGTCGCGGCAAGCCGTTGCAGAATACTTTGAACATCAGCACCAACCTGAAAGAACAGGACATGGTATTCGGTGCTTCTGAAAAGCTCCGCCAAACGATTCGTGATGCGAAGGAACGCTTCAATCCCAAGGCGATTTTCATTGGCATGGCTTGCGCTACCGCTATTATCGGTGAAGATATTGACTCCGTCGCCGAAGAAATGGAACCGGAAGTTGGTGTGCCTATAATTCCGCTGCACTGCGAAGGCTTCCGTTCCAAGCACTGGTCCACGGGTTTCGACATTGCATTCCATGGCGTTCTCCGTCAAATCGTGAATCGCCATCCGACTAAAAAGCAAAATGACTTACTCAATATTGTTGCGCTTTGGGGAACGGACTATTTCTCTGAAATGCTTGCTCCGCTTGGCCTCC